>CAVJJO010000036.1:0-23049 GCA_963649665.1 Bacteroidaceae bacterium
TTTTTTTGAACACGAATTATCGTGAATTGACCATGAATTTTCATAAATTATTTTTCAGGGAACAAAGCGTGGCTTGTATGTTCAAAAAAATTCATGATAATTCGCGGTTAATTCATGACAATTCGTGTTCCCCCTCCGTCAAGACCGGAGTCTTGACCTCCATGCGCTTCGCCCCCATGCGCTCTCGTCTTGATTTTTTTTATTCTCCCACAGAATTCACAGAACTCACAGAACTCACAGACCTTCCGCGCCTTCCGTGTTCTAAAAACAATTCATGAAAATTGGCTTTCCCTTCGGCCGCCGAACGTTGTTTTGCGGTTAATTCATGACAATTTGTGTTCCTCCCTCCCCGATGTGCGGGTATTGTTCTATTTCGTGGTGCCGAAAATTTCCGATTTTCCGATTTTCCGATTTTCCGATCTATATAGTTTTGGGGTGCGCAGGGACATTTCAGCCATGCGCTCGCCTCTCTTTTGTGCAAGGGTAAGAATAGTTACTGATATGTGCAGTGAAATTACCAAGCACCTCGTGAAAACACCAAAGCACCCCGTAAAAACACCATGCTTTCCCGTAGCGACAGGAAGGTTTGGTGTAGAAAACGGCGAAAGCCGTCGGTTATATAGACCAACGATAGTCTATCGTTACGCATAGCGACGCGTAGGAATCTCCGTTGCCAAGGTAGTTCTTAAAAAAGGATGGAATACGGTGGGATGGGGTGGAACTTACGGACAGACATGAAGTATTTGGGAAATAGCACACATCTTGATGTCCTTATGTAGAAATCAAACTAAGAATAGAAATAAAATAGATAATGGCCAGCGATAAAAAAAAGGCTCATATGTTTGGTGTTCGCATACAAAGCTCTATCTTTGCAAACGCTAAGGTTGGGTTTGCTCACTTTATCTCTATGATTCCGAACTGATTCACCTTGGCAAGGGCTTCCAGCGTGGAAATGCCCTATGAATCCCGAAATGCGGGGGGTACCTAATAAAAAGGTCAAAGACATAAGGCTAGCGCAACATAAAAAGTACTCATAAGTCTTTGTCGGTCGCCGGTAAAAAAGAACTTTCTGCCGCAATTTCCCCAAAAACTATTAGATCGGAAAATCGGAAAATCGGAAAATCGGAAAAATCCGTGTCTTTCCGTTGCCGCAAACAGGGTTTCTTGCCCTCGGGCTGAACCTGCAAGCAGTGCCCTCTATCGCCATCATTCTCCGAGAAAAAAGTGAGAAACCTGCGCATTGCCGAGTTTATTCGCTTTTTCGGTAGAAAAGATAAAATATATCGTCCTTCGGGGCGACTCTTATGGAACAATCCTTCAACGAAGAAGGACTCCATTCATATAAAAATTTCAATTATGGCAAAAAAAGACACAATGCCAAAAAAAGAAACCTGGACGCTTGACGGTAAGCGTTTCAGCTATTACAAATCCAAGGAGTGCAAAGCTCCTTCCGCAACGTGGAGCTTGAGCGATCTCTTCGCTTGCATTAACGGCGACGAGTATCTGAAGACCTTCACGGAACGGGCGCACAAAGTCCTTCTGGAGTTTGGCGGAGAAAGCAAAGAGTTCAAAAAGCTCAAAGGACAGCTGCCTGCCGTCACGGCTTCGGCCGTCATGAACGGTGTGGACAAGAAAGAGGAAAACATCGAAGCGC
The DNA here is from genome assembly GCA_963649665.1 of Bacteroidaceae bacterium. Taxonomy (GTDB): domain Bacteria; phylum Bacteroidota; class Bacteroidia; order Bacteroidales; family Bacteroidaceae; genus Alloprevotella. The sequence goes on from CAVJJO010000036.1 coordinate 1,655, forward strand.
TTTCAGGGCTCATCGTCCTGGACATCGACAACCACAGCGAAGCGGACACGCGCGAGTTGAAGGAGACGTTGAAGGCCGACACATGCCTCCCTTGGGTATGCGCCTTCGAGAGCATTCGTCACGGGGCGAAGGTGCTATGCGCCTACGACCACGCACGCTATTCGACCCGGCAGGCCTACCGCGCCTATGCCGCTTACGCAATAGACAATCTCGGGGTGGATGAAGCCCAGCTCGACAAGGTGTGCGGCAACCCTACGCGCTTGACCTACATCTGCCACGACCCGGAACTCGTGTCGAACCCAGAGTTTACGACCCTTGAGAAGGATGCTTTCCCCATGGACGAATGGCTGGCGCGCGCCGATGAACTTTTCGGCAAGACAAGGGGCGGTCGCAAGGTGGCAAAGAGCCCTGTGAAGACTGTAAATGAGGACACGCAAACCGCTGAAACGGAGAGTGATGCACTCTGCGAGAGTGAAGAGAAAAGCCACGCCCTTAAACCGATAAGGCAAAACCTCCTGATTGCGGCAAAGTATGTGGAATGGTTTAAAATTCATGTTTGCGACACCTACGAAGATTACTTCCATCTGGTGTCGGGCATGTCGCACGACTTTCCTTCCGACGGGGAGGTGAAAGAGGCGTGCCGCGCCATCTGCCTTCAGTCTGTCAACTACGACGAGGCAAACTTCGAGCAGCTCTACTCGGGCCAAAGCGACGACGTGCGCGGTGAGGGGCAGGAAATAATCACCTCTCGCACGTCGTATGCAATGTGTGTGGAAGCCATCGGCAAAAGCGACCCTTGGTTGAAGGGGTTCTTCTCCTCTCGCCTCGACTACGACAAGCTCCCCCGTGTGATGGCACGCCTTAAGGAACTCGACGATAGTCCTGTATTCAACGACCTCCACGCTGTGGCTGCCCTCTGCTTGTTTGGTGCGGCGAATCCCTTCTCCTACTTGAAGGCAAACGGTCAGAAGGGTACGCCCAATATGTTTGCGCTCTTCGTGGGCACTTCGGCAAGCAACAAGAGCAAGCTCAACGACGTATTCTGCATGCCAAAGAAAGTAGACCGCGAACTCGGCGAGAAGACCAAGCAGGAGGAGGCCGAGTGGCAAACGAAGGCTGCGGAAAACCCGAACATTCCCAAGCCCTACCCCCGCATGTTCTCCATCGCGTGCGACATTACCCCTCGCGGGCTCTACAACACCCTGGATGCCAACAATGGGGAAGGCTGTCTCATCACCTCTGAAACGCAGAGCCTCGTGACTTCGAAAAACAAGAAGAACGCCTTCAGCGACTTCAACTCCATGCTCTGCAAGTGTTACGAGAGCGAGACGGTGGACCTCGCCCGCAGCGAAGGCACGGTGAACATCGACAATCCCCGCCTTTCCTTCGTGGGTACAGGCACGCCAAAGGTGCTTGAGAGCATGATGAACGCCGAGGCATTTGAGTCGGGGTTTGCTTCGCGCTGCATGGTGTTTCGGCTGCCCGACGAGGCGTCCGACCTCGACTTCGGTGAACGTTACAACCGCTACGCGAACAGTGAGAAGCTTGGCACGAAAAAGTATCTCGATGATTATTTCTACGACTTCTACAAGATGGGCAAACAGCTTCGCAAGTCCGTCCTCGTGAAGACTTCCGACTATCAGGATGCGCTTCTCCAGCGCTATTCTTACAGCGCAAAGGTTTATCTGCACGACTATCTCTATTTGGGTGACGGATACACCCATCCCGACCACAACGTGCAGTCGCTGCTCAACCGCGGCATCGACCGCTTGCTTCGCATCATAACCACCCTTGCAGCCCTTGAACGCTTCGAAAAGCGCCGTGTGGAGGGTAAAACCACCTTCTTCGACGGCGAAGCGCCCAAGGAGATAACCGTCAGCGACTACCTGGTGCACGCTGCCATCCTCATCGACAAGGTGTGCATGGAGCAGACGTTCAAGACGGTGGAACCCATGACAGAGCGGATGAGAGAATGCGAAATCGCCAAGGCCAAGAAGGAATTTGCCAAGAAGTGCGACCGCATGGAAGAGGTCTTCAAACTCCTCCCTGACACGTTCACCACGAAGGACATCCAGGTGCGCGGAGGTGTTGGTCATTCAAGGGCTAACGATTTCAAGAAAATGTACGTATCGCGCGGATGGGTTGTGAAGCGTGGCACTTCCTACGTGAAGCAGCAAGGCACTTCCGGGGCAGCGGCATCCGCAGTGTAGGGGGAATTGATTTCCGACAAATGAGACAATGAGAGACTGCGAAAGGCAACTTTCTTCGCTCCGCTTCCAGCAAGAAGCATTCGGAGTACAGAAGGTTGCCTTTCTGTGGTCTCGTTTGCCGTTTGGAAACGCCCTTGCAAGCGCACTCGCCGCGCCATGAAAATCCCATTGATAAACACTTTAATAAAAACCGCTTATATGCTTGTGCGTTCGAAAAATAATTCGTATATTTGTAGTGTAAAAAGAGGGTAGGGAAGAAGCGTGCATTCCAAGCCTTTTTGATACACTTTATTATTAACCCCTAAAACATTTTACAGTTATGATTACTTACGTAGTAAAAGCAAAGAAGAACCCTTTGGACAGAAGTCAGGTGAGGTATTACATCCAGGCAGCACCCACCGTGCCCGTGGATTTCACCACCATTGCCAAAAACATCTCGAGCAGATGTACCGTCACCGAGCCCGACGTGCTCGCGGTGCTCAATGCCTTGCAGACCGAAGTGATTCGCGCCGTGCAGAACGGTCAGAGCGTGCGCCTCGGCCAGCTCGGTTCGTTCCGTGCCACCATCTGCTCCTCGGGCGTTGAGAACAAGAACGAAGCCAGCGTTTTGCTTGTGAAAAGCGTGCGCGCACGTTTCACTCCCGGCAGCCAGCTCCGCTCCGCCCTCCAGCTCACCAATGCCGACATGAAGTTCATCAAATACGGCGATCTGGAATAAAGGGGCGACGGCGGTATCAGATTTTTTGCCGCAATGAATGATTTGTAACGTAGAGCGTGGGGTTTTCAAAGCCTCACGCTTTTTTTACGTCAATTTAAGGCGAAGTGCTTGGGGCGAAGCGCATGGAGGTCAAGACTCCGTCTTGACGGGAGGGGAGGAACACGAATTGTCATGAATTAACCGCGAATTATCATGAATTTTTTGAACATGCAAGCCACGCCTTGCCCCCAAAAAAAATAATTTATGAAAATTCGCGGTTAATTCACGATAATTCGTGTTCAAAAAAAACAGCAACGAGCAAAGCGAGTTGTCTCTATGAATTTTGTGGGAGAAAAAAATGGAGAAAAAATAATTTGTGGTAGCCACGCAGAAGCCTCCGTGAGGTAGTCATTCTCGGGAAGAAAACCCTCGCCGCACTGCGTCCGTTAAAAAGGAAATGCCTACCTTTGCACGAAATACGGGGTGCGGACTTTCGGAGAACCGCGCCGCAGCCCCTCACAAGGACAACTACACACACGCACAAGAAGGTTTATGGAACCACTTAAACACGAATGTGGCGTCGCCATGGTGCGACTGCTCAAACCGCTCAGTTACTACGAACAGAAATACGGCACGTGGATGTATGGCTTGAACAAGCTCTACCTGCTCATGGAAAAGCAGCACAACCGCGGGCAGGAAGGGGCGGGCTTGGCTTGCGTCAAGATGGAAGCTGCCCCCGGCGAAGAATTCATGTTCCGCGAAAGAGGACTTGGCGGCGGAGCCATTCAGGAAATCTTTGCCAAAGTACAACAGAACTTTACTACATACTCTTCCGAGCAACTTCACGATGCGGACTTCGCGGCCCGCTGCGTGCCCTTTGCCGGTGAAATCTATATGGGCCACCTCCGGTACTCCACAACCGGCAAGAGTGGCCTTTCGTATGTTCATCCCTTCATGCGCCGCAACAACTGGCGCGCGAAGAACCTCTGCATCTGTGCCAACTTCAACATGACCAACGTGCCCGAGATATTCGACACCATAGCCGTGCAGGGACAGCACCCCCGCATGGTGTCGGACACCTACATACTCCTCGAGCAGCTCGGTCACCGACTCGACCGCGAAAGCGAACGCTGCTTCAACGAAGCCAAGGCGCAGCACCTCGAAGGCCTCGACATCACCAATTATATAGAAGACCACATCGACCTGGCCAACGTGCTCCGCCAGTCGTCACCCGTGTGGGACGGCGGCTACGTGCTCTGCGGCGTGACCGGTTCGGGCGAAGCCTTCTCCATGCGCGACCCCTGGGGCATACGTCCCGCCTTCTGGTACAAGGACGACGAGATCATGGTGGTGGCCTCCGAGCGCCCCGTCATTCAGACCACGCTCGACATTGAAGCCGACGACGTGCACGAACTCCTCCCCGGTCAGGGCATAATACTCAGCAAAGACGGCGCCATGCGCATAGAGCAAGTGCTCGAGCCCAAGAACTACGCCGCCTGCTCCTTCGAGCGCGTATACTTCAGCCGCGGTTCCGACGTGGACATCTACCGCGAACGCAAAGAACTCGGCCGCACCCTCGTGAAGCCTATTCTCAAGGCCATCAACAACGAGGTGGACCACACCGTGTTCTCCTACATACCCAACACCGCCGAAGCCGCCTACTACGGCATGCTCCAGGGCTTCACCGAATATCTCAACAAAGAGAAAGCCGAACAAATCATCGCCCTCGGCCGCGACACCTCCACGGAGAAAATACGCGAGATACTCTCACGCCGCATCCGCGCCGAGAAAGTGGCGTGGAAGGACATCAAGATGCGCACCTTCATAGCCGAAGGCAACTCCCGCAACGACCTCGCCGCCCACGTCTACGACATCACCTACGGCAGCGTAGAGCCCGGAGTGGACAATCTCGTGGTAATCGACGACAGCATTGTGCGCGGCACCACCCTGCGCGAGAGCATCATACGCATCATGGATCGCCTCCACCCGAAACGCATCGTGGTGGTAAGTTCCTCGCCCCAGGTGCGCTACCCCGACTACTACGGCATAGACATGGCGCGCATGGACGAGTTCATAGCCTTCCGTGCCGCCGTGGCGCTCCACCACGACCGCCACATCACCTCCCGCCTCCACGACATCTACCTCCGCTGCAAGGCGCAGGAGCACCTGCCCAAGGAAGAGGTGAAAAACTATGTGCACGAAGTGTACGACCCCTTCACTCCCGAGGAAATCTCCGAAAAGATGGCAGAGATGCTCCGTCCCGAAGGCGTGCAGGCAGAGATACACATCGTCTACCAAAGTCTTGAAGGCCTCCACAAAGCCTGCCCCCACACCCCGGGCGACTGGTACTTCTCGGGCCATTACCCCACACCCGGCGGCACCAAGCGCGTGAACGAGGCATACATCGACTACTACGAGAAAAACCACGGCGAGAAGTGACATGTGAAAAATGTAACTTGAGCAAAGTTGTAAAGCGAAGCGCATGGAGGTCAAGACTCCAGTCTTGACTGTTGAGCGCTAAGAATCTATTAGTTGATAACTTCGATTCAATAATATAATAGGTCAAGAATTGGAGAATTATAGAATTCTTCAAGTAGCCTAAATAAAGAATTGCGGGAAGGCTTGACAAGTCAAGCCGAAGAATTCTCACTAATTCAGATAAAGGAAAAATTCTCCAATTCTCTAATTCTTGACATTAACACCCAATGCCGCGAAAGAGCTGTCAAGACTGGAGTCTTGACCCCCATGCGCTTCGCTCCACACCTATGCACAAGTTATATTTTACACATTACGCAATATAAAAAACGCCACCCCGGTTCATTCAACTCAAACTTCAAAAGCAAACCTTACATATACACTAATGCGCAACGTAACTCTAATTCTTGACGACGGTACCCAGTTCCACGGACAGTCGTTCGGTTATGAACAGCCCGTAGCAGGTGAAGTGGTGTTCAACACCGCCATGATGGGCTACCCCGAAAGCCTTACCGACCCCTCCTACGCCGGCCAGCTCATGACCCTCACTTATCCCCTCGTAGGCAACTACGGCGTGCCCCCCTTCACCTTTGAGGACAACGGGCTTGCCACGTTCATGGAAAGTGACAAAATCTACGCTTCAGCCATTATTGTCAGCGACTACAGCGAGCTCTACAGCCACTGGAACGCCACGGAAAGCCTCGGCGACTGGCTCAAACGCGAACACGTGCCCGGCATCACCGGCATCGACACGCGCGAGCTCACCAAGGTGCTCCGCGAGCACGGCGTGATGATGGGACGCATCGTCTTCGACGACGAGCCCGACAACGTGCCCTCCGCACAGTACAGCGGCGTGAACTACGTGGCAAAAGTGTCGTGCAAGGAAATCATACGCTACAACGAAGGCGAAGGCCGCAAGAAAGTGGTGCTCGTGGACTGCGGCGTGAAGCACAACATCATCCGCTGCCTCATCCGCCGCGGTGTGGAAGTAATCCGCGTGCCCTGGAACTACGACTTCAACTCCCTCGAGTTCGACGGCCTCTTCCTCGCCAACGGTCCCGGCGACCCCGACACCTGCTCCGAGGCCGTGGACAACATACGCAAGTTCCTCGCCAACCCCCGCGTGCGTCCCTGCATGGGCATCTGCATGGGCAACCAGCTCCTCTCCAAGGCAGCAGGAGCCACCATATACAAACTCAAGTACGGACACCGCAGCCACAACCAACCCGTGCGCATGGTTGGCACGGAGCGTTGCTTCGTCACCTCGCAAAACCACGGATATGCCGTAGACAACCGCACACTCCCCGCCGACTGGGAACCCTACTTCATCAACATGAACGACGGCTCCAACGAGGGCGTGCGCCACAAGACCAATCCCTGGTTCTCCGCACAGTTCCACCCCGAAGCCTGCTCCGGACCGGTCGACACCGAATTCCTCTTCGACGACTTCGTAAAACTGCTCTAACCCCTTTCCCATCACCCTTACGACATATCCACCAATATGACCACTATAAAGAAAGTGCTCCTCCTCGGTTCGGGAGCCCTCAAGATAGGTGAAGCCGGCGAGTTCGACTACTCCGGTTCGCAAGCCCTCAAGGCCCTCAAGGAAGAAGGCATCGAAACCATCCTCATCAACCCCAACATTGCCACGGTGCAGACCTCCGAAGGTGTGGCAGACCGCATCTACTTCCTGCCCGTGACCCCCTACTTCGTGGAGCGCGTGATCCAGCGCGAACGCCCCGACGGCATCATGCTCGCCTTCGGCGGACAGACCGCCCTCAACTGCGGCGTGGCACTCTACGAAAGCGGTGTGCTCGAGCGCTACGACCTCCAGGTGCTCGGTACGCCCGTGCAGGCCATCATGGACACCGAAGACCGCGAACTCTTCGTGGAGAAGCTCAACGAGATTGACGTGAAGACCATCAAAAGCGAAGCCTGCGAAAACGTGGAACAGGCACGCAAGGCAGCCGCCACGCTCGGTTACCCCGTGATTCTCCGTGCCGCCTACGCCCTCGGCGGACTCGGCTCCGGCTTCTGCGACAACGAGGAAGAACTCAACAAACTCGCCGAAAAAGCCTTCTCCTTCTCACCCCAGGTGCTCGTGGAGAAGAGTCTCAAAGGCTGGAAGGAAGTGGAGTATGAAGTGGTGCGCGACCGTTTCGACAACTGCATCACCGTCTGCAACATGGAGAACTTCGACCCCCTCGGCATCCACACCGGCGAGAGCATCGTTATAGCTCCCTCGCAGACGCTCACCAACTCCGAGTACCACAAACTCCGCGAACTCTCCATCCGCATCGTGCGCCACGTGGGCATCGTGGGTGAGTGCAACGTGCAGTATGCCTTCGACCCCCAGAGCGAGGACTACCGCGTCATCGAAGTGAACGCACGTCTCTCACGCTCATCCGCCCTCGCCTCCAAAGCCACCGGCTATCCCCTGGCATTCGTGGCAGCCAAACTCGGCTTGGGCTACGGCCTCTTCGATCTGAAGAACTCCGTGACGAAAACCACCTCCGCCTTCTTCGAACCCGCACTGGACTACGTGGTGTGCAAAATACCCCGTTGGGACCTCGGCAAGTTCCGCGGCGTGGACCGCGAACTGGGTTCTTCCATGAAATCCGTAGGTGAAGTGATGGCCATCGGTCGCACCTTCGAGGAAGTCATCCAGAAAGGTCTCCGCATGATAGGCCAGGGCATGCACGGCTTCGTGGACAACAAGGAACTGAAGATCGACAACGTGGAGGAAGCCCTCAGCGAACCCACCGACAAGCGCATCTTCGTCATAGAGAAAGCCTTTGCCGCCGGCTACACCATCGACCAGATTCACGACCTCACCAAGATAGACCGCTGGTTCCTCCAGAAGCTCTACAAGATTCACCAGACCGACGAGGAACTCCACGCCTGCACCTCTGTGAACGTGCTCAGCAACGAACTCCTCCGCCGCGCCAAGGTGCAGGGTTTCACCGATTTCCAGATAGCCCGCGCCCTCGGCATGGAAAGCGAAATGGACATTGAGAAAGCCAGCATGGCCATCCGTCTGCGCCGCAAGCAAGCCGGCATCGTGCCCGTGGTGAAGCAGATAGACACGCTCGCTGCCGAGTATCCCGCTCAGACCAACTACCTCTACCTCACTTACAGCGGTGTGGCACACGACATCCCCTTCGAAAACGACAAGCGCTCCGTAGTGGTGCTCGGTTCGGGAGCCTACCGCATCGGTTCGTCTGTAGAGTTCGACTGGTGCGGCGTGCAGGCGCTCAACACCATCCGCAAGGAAGGCTACCGCTCGGTGATGATTAACTACAACCCCGAGACCGTGTCCACCGACTACGACATGTGCGACCGCCTCTACTTTGACGAACTCACCTTCGAGCGCGTGATGGACATCCTCGACCTCGAGTGCCCCTACGGCGTGATCGTGAGCACCGGCGGACAGATTCCCAACAACCTCGCCATGCGTCTCGATGCCGAACACATCAACCTGCTCGGCACCCAGGCAAAGTATATCGACAACGCCGAGGACCGCGAGAAGTTCTCCGAAATGCTCAACCGCATCGGTGTGGACCAGCCCGAATGGAGCGCCCTCACCTCTATGGACGACATTCAGGAGTTCATCGGCCGCGTAGGTTTCCCCGTGCTCGTACGTCCCAGCTACGTGCTCTCCGGCGCCGCCATGAACGTATGTTCCAACCAGGAAGAACTCGAACGCTTCCTCAAGCTTGCCGCCAACGTGAGCAAGAAGCACCCCGTGGTGGTAAGCCGCTTCCTCCAGCACGCCAAGGAGGTGGAAATGGATGCCGTGGCAAAGGACGGCGAAATCATCGCCTACGCCATCTCCGAGCACATCGAGTTTGCCGGTGTCCACTCCGGTGACGCCACCATACAGTTCCCGCCGCAGAAACTCTACGTGGAAACGGCGCGCCGCATCAAGAAAATCTCCAAGCAGATTGCTCGCGAGCTCCACATCTCCGGTCCGTTCAACATTCAGTACCTCGCCCGCGAGAACGACATCAAGGTCATCGAGTGCAACCTCCGCGCCTCCCGTTCGTTCCCCTTCGTGAGCAAGGTGCTCAAGATAAACCTCATCGAGCTTGCCACGCGCATCATGCTCGGCCTTCCCGTAGAGAAACCCGCCAAGAGCCTCTTCGATCTCGACTACGTGGGCATCAAGGCATCGCAGTTCTCCTTCAACCGCCTTCAGAAAGCCGACCCCGTGCTCGGTGTGGACATGGCTTCCACGGGCGAAGTGGGTTGCCTCGGCGAAGACTCGCGCACGGCGCTCCTCAAGGCCATGCTTTCCGTAGGCCACCGCATTCCGCAGAAGAACATTCTCCTCTCCACCGGCGACGGCAAGCAGAAGGCTGAAATGCTCGCTGCCTGCGCCATGCTCCGCGACCACGGCTACAAACTCTTCGCCACTCCCGGCACGAGCCACTACCTCACCGACAACGGCATAGAGAACACCCTCGTGCACTGGCCCAGCGAAGACGAGCAGCCCCAGGCGCTCGAGATGCTCCACAACAAGGAGATAGACATGGTGGTGAACGTGACGAAGAACCTCTCTACCGGCGAGCTCTCCAACGGCTACAAGATACGCCGTGCCGCCATCGACCTCAACGTGCCTCTCATCACCAATGCCCGCTTGGCTTCGGCCTTCATCCAGGCATTCTGCACCGTGAAGCTCGACGACCTCGAGATAAAGAGCTGGCAGGAGTTCTAACCCCCGCACGTTCTGCAAAGACACATATTCTTTAAAGACACATAATCTTTAAAGACAGATATTCTTGAAAGACAGATAAAAACATCCCCCGCTGCTTCAGAGATGGAGCAACGGGGGATGTGTGGTTAAAAAGAAATTTGGGATAGTGATGCTCATGAGGCGAAGCGCATGGGGGTCAAGACTCTGTCTTGACGGAGGGGAGTGAACACGAATTATCGTGAATTATCCACGAATTATCATGAATTTTATGTACGCGCAAAACACGCTTTGTCCCAAAAATAATTTATGAAAATTCGTGGATAATTCACGATAATTGGCTTTCCCTTCGGCCGCCGAACGTTGTTTCGTGTTCAAAAAATAACAACGAGTAAAGCGAGTTGTCTGTATGAATTCGTGGGAGAAAAAATAATTAGTGGGAGATGTGTAGAACGTGATGTTTTGAAAACGTCACATTCATGTAAGGCCGCAGCCATGCAGAAGCCGCAGTGAAGGCTATTGCTTGTTGACCTCCGCAGCCGTTTTGCCGATGAGACTGACGGTGGTGGAGTCGGTGTTGTAGACCGAATACCAGCCTTGGGGCTCGTGGGGAGGGTCGTTGAGGTAGTCGGCACCGCTTTGCCACTCGTCGGCAGCGGGGCGGCCGCTTCCGCTCCATCCCCAGAAGTTGCAACCGGCGAGAGGTCCGTCGGTCTGCTTGCTGTCGAGCAGTGAGTTGAAGATGTACTGGTAGAAGCCGTCGCGTGCCTCTGTGGGAATGTCGGGCGCGTAGAAGTTGTGGTCGCGCGGGTAGCCGAACTCTTCCACCACGTAGGGTTTGTCTATGGCGCGCGCTATGCGGTTGTGCTGCTGAAGGTAGTCCTCCGTCTTCAGATACACGTTCTGAAGGGCGTCGAAGAGGCGGTCCTTGGTGGCCCATCCCCAGTTGGCAGGCCAGATGTGCACCGTCATGTAGTCGATGTTGTCCATGCCATGCACGAGGGTGCAGAGCTGCTGGTCTTCTTCGCAGCAGATGCCCTTGCCCACGTGGCAACCGATGACACCTTCGCTACCCGTGGAGACGAGGTGGTTGGGGTCGAGCTGCTTGATGAGTGCCGATGATCGGCGAATCCATTCCACAAAGGCTTCCTTCGTTTCCTGTCCGCCGAACGGGCGCGGCTCGTTGCAAAGCTGCCATGCCATGATGGTGGGGTCGTCCGTATAGCGCTTTCCCGTGATGGCATTCTTGCGGGTGACGATGCGCTTGACGAAGTTGTCGAACATCTCCATGGCCTTCTCGTTGGTGTAGAACGCCTTGGCATAGTCCACGTAGGCATTGTAGCCCTCGCCGTGGGAGTCGGGGGAGTCGGGCAGTCCGACATTTTTCAGGTAAAAACCGAAACCGCCGCTCCAGTCCCACGAGTTGGTCAAATAGATTACTGCCACCATGCCGCGCTTGTGCATTTGCTGCAGCGTGTAGTCGAGTCCTTCGAGGAGTTTCTCGTTGAGAACGCCCGGTTCGGGCTGTAGATAAGGCTTCACGGTGTTGGCGTTCTTGCTTCCGGCATCGGCGCCCACGAGTATGCGGAGGTTGTTCACGCCGAGGCGTTGGAGCGAATCGAGTTCGGCACACAGGCGCTTGCGGTTGCCTCCCTCAGCCTTGCTGCCGAGAATGGGGGCGTACCACATGTTGGTGCCGAGGAAGTAGTAGGGCTTGTCGCTCTTTCCTTTGTAGAAATGTATGCCGCTCGTGCGTACGAATCCCTCGTCGGTGCCTTTTGCGCTCGACGTGCCCGCAAAGAGGGTGAGGGAGAGGGCGAGGGTGAAGATGGATTTGGTGAACTTCATGGTTGTAGTGAATAGGGTGAGGTGCGTTAGTAGTTCTTTTTCATGGCGCGGTCCATTTCGCGGCGATCCTGCTTCTCCTTGAGTGAGGCGCGCTTGTCGTACTCCTTCTTGCCGCGGCAAAGGGCTATGACCACCTTGGCGAGGCCCTTTTCGTTGATGAACATGCGCAGGGGCACGATGGAGAAGCCGGGCGAACGCGTGTCGTCCTGAAGTGAGTGGATTTCCTTGCGGTTGAGAAGGAGTTTGCGGTCGCGGCGCGTGCTGTGGTTGTTGTACGAACCAAAGTCGTACTCGGCGATGTAGCCGTTCTTCAACCACATCTCGCCGTTGTGGATGTAGCAGAACGTGTCCACGAGGCTTGCCTTTCCGGCGCGTATGCTTTTTATTTCGGTGCCGGTGAGCACGATGCCCGCCGTGTATTTGTCTATGATGAGGAAGTCGTGCTCCGCGCGCTTGTTCTTGATGTTGATGCGCGAGGTGGGCAGCGTTTTGGGTTTGTTCATTGTTCTTTCTGAATGGTTACGAATTGGTCGATGTGTTCATCCACGTAGTAGGCCACTGCGGCGGTGATGTCTTCTTCGTTTTCCACGAAGTAGTCGTCGAGGTCGTCAAACTCGGGGTTCTGCTCAAAGAGTGCCATGAACTCCTCGTCGGAGCAGGCTTGTGTGAGCGCGTCCTTGCGTTCGTCGTAGAGCTTTTTGGCTTTGTAGAGCACCTTGGAGAAGTCGTGAAGCCCCCAGAGGCGCATGGCTTTGGCGAAGGGGTTGTCGAAGAAGAAGGGGCCGTAGCCGTTGTGGATGAGCTGTACGAAGCCGCCGTCCATGAGTTCTTCGTGGAGGATGGAGTAGCCCCAGAGGGTGATTTGCTCGGCATTGAGTTGGCCCATCGACTGGGCGTTGAGTTCGCTGCCTGCGGCTTGCTTGATGGCAGAGAGTATGGCTTCAACGAAAGCGTCCATGCCTTGCTCTGCGGCTTGGCGCACGGTGCTCTCGGGTAGGGTGGGTGTCATATGGGTGTATGTTGTTTGGTGATGTGAATGTGGCGTTTATGATGGGGGCTTGAATTTTTTATTCTCCCACAGAATTCACAGATTTCACAGAACTTCCGTGCCTTCCGTGCCGTCTGTGTCCAAAAATAATTCATGAAAATTGGCTTTCCCTTCGGCCGCCGAACGTTGTTTCGCGGTTAATTCATGATAATTCGTGTCCCCTCCAAAAACAACGAGCAAAGCGAGTTGCCTCTGTGTGTTCCGTGGGTTCTGTGGGAGAAAAATTAATTAGTGGGAGACGCGAAAGAGTTGTCAAGACAGGAGTCTTGACCTCCATGCGCTGGCGCCCCATGCGCGGATAGGCTTAATGTCTCATTTCTTCAATGAGCGTTTTCATGCCCTTTATCTTTTCCGAAGCTACGTGTTGGAGAATCTCTTTGCTTCGCGAACGGAGGATGGCCACGTAGGCATGGTGCGGCCCCACGTCGATGCGGCCAATGTCGGCGGCGCGTGCATTGCCTTTTTTGCAGAGGAAACCGAGCACGTCGGACTTGCTGAGCTTGTTCTTCTTGCCGCGGCCAATGTAGAGCGTGACATATTTCGGCTTGTAGGGCACGATGCGGTCCGTCTCTGGTGCCATGTCCTTCGCCTCAAGAGCAAACTCGGGGAGATGCTCTTCGGGACCAATGATGAGGTATACGGTGCCGTCGGCTTCCCAGCGTGCCGTGCGTCCGCTGCGATGGGTGAAGTCCTCCTCTTTGAGAGGGAGATGGTAGTGCACCACGGCTTCCACTTCGGGAATGTCGAGACCGCGGGCGGCAAGGTCGGTGCTTACGAGCACATTGGCCGAACCGCTGCGGAACTTGTAGAGCGCACGTTCGCGCCACTCCTGCTCCATGCCGCCGTGGTACATCTCGGCAAAGAACCCTTCCGAACGGAGATATTTGCCCACACGTTCCACACTCTCGCGGTAGGCCACGAACACGATGGCAGGACGGCCCTTAAGGCAGGTGAGCAGACGGCCGAGCGTTTCGAGTTTGTCCTTCACGGGAGCATGAACGGCAAAGAGTTCCATGCGTTTCTCCACGTCGGTCTTTTCGGCAAGGAAATCGATGCGTTGCCAGTCCTTCGCGAACTTTCCGCCCACGCGGTTCATAAACTGCGGGATGGCCTCGGCGTCGGTGGCGGAAGTGAGCCAGAGATGGGGCAGGAGCGGGAAGTGGCTCAACACGCGTTCCATCTCTTCTTGGAAACCCAGTTCCACGCATTTGTCGAACTCGTCCACCACGAGTGTGGTGACGGCAGCGGCGGAGAGGTTTTCCTTGTTGAGATGGTCGTTCATGCGGCCCGGTGTGGCAAACACCACTTGTGGCTTCACCTCGCGCATGGTGCGGTGCTCCTCCATGGCGGGGCGTCCGCCGTAGAGACACATGGAACGGATGCCCGTGCCGGCGCGCCGCAGCACGTCGTCGCTCTGTATGGCCAGTTCGCGCGTGGGCACTATCACCACGGCTTGAAGGCGGTCGTCGTCTTTCTGCACCAGTTCGGCAAGCGGCAGCAGATAAGCCAGCGTCTTGCCCGTGCCCGTGGGCGAGAGCAGCACGATGTGCGAAGCCTTGAGCGCTTCCCGGCGCATGCGTTCCTGCATGGGAGTGAGCGCTTCGGCACCGAATTGGTTGGGGGTGTATTTATATTGCATGGGAAGTGGCTATTGTTTGGAATAATTTTTGCAAATGTACGAAGAAAAATAGATGTGCATTTCGCGCACGCAGGCGAAAAGGAAAACAGCGCCAGAAATTCATCGGGAAAAATTGCGATACTTGGGCGCTTTTTGTAATTTTGCTGCACCATAGCGCAGCAAAGGGCGAAAGCTTGCATGTTGTGCGTTTGGCATTGAATAACCACAATAAATATAATTGGTAAAAGTTATGACTATTGAAACTTGCGACTTCAAGGGCAAGAAAGTGATTGTCCGCGTAGACTTCAACGTGCCTCTTGACGAGAATGGAAAGATTACTGACGACACGCGTATCCGCGGCGCTCTTCCCACACTGAAGAAAGTGCTCGCCGACGGCGGTTCCCTCATCATCATGAGCCACATGGGCAAACCCAAGGGTAAGGTTAACGCCAAGTACTCCCTCAGCCAGATTGTCGACGCCGTAAGCGAAAAGCTCGGTGTGAAGGTACAGTTCGCTCCCGACTGCGCCAAGGCTCAGGACGCCGCTGCCGCTCTTCAGCCCGGTGAAGTGCTCCTCCTTGAAAACCTCCGTTTCTACCCCGAAGAAGAGGGCAAGCCCGTAGGCATCGACAAGGAAGACCCCGCATACGACGAAGCCAAGAAGGAAATGAAGGGTCGTCAGAAGGAATTCGCCGCCACCCTCGCTTCTTACGCAGACATCTACGTGAACGACGCTTTCGGTACTGCTCACCGCAAGCACGCTTCAACCGCCGTCATCGCCGACAGCTTCGACGCCGACCACAAGATGCTCGGCTACCTCATGGAGAAGGAAGTTACGGCTGTAGACAACGTGTTGAGCAACATCAAGCACCCCTTCACTGCCATCATGGGCGGTTCAAAGGTGTCTACGAAGATTGGCATCATCGAAAACCTCTTGAGCAAGGTGGACAACCTCATCCTCTGCGGTGGTATGACCTATACCTTCGCTAAGGCTCAGGGCGGCAACATCGGAAAGTCTATCTGCGAGGACGACAAGCTCGACGTGGCTCTCGACGTGATGAAGAAGGCCAAGGAAAACGGCGTGAACCTCGTGCTCGGTACCGACTGCATTGCCGGTGACGACTTCAAGAACGACTGCAACACCCAGGTTTGCCCCGCCAACGACATTCCCGAAGGTTGGGAAGGTCTCGACGCAGGTCCCGAAACCCGCAAGGCTTTTGCCAGCGTAATCGAAAGCGCAAAGACCATCCTCTGGAACGGTCCTGCAGGCGTATTCGAATTCGACAACTTCGCCGGCGGTTCCAAGGCTATCGCTGAAGCCATTGCCAAGGCTACCGAAAACGGTGCGTTCTCGCTCATCGGCGGTGGCGACTCCGTAGCTTGCATCAACAAGTTCGGTATGGCCGACAAGGTTTCCTACATCTCCACCGGCGGCGGTGCCCTCCTCGAAGCCATCGAAGGCAAGGTACTTCCCGGTATTGCTGCTATCAAGGGCTAATCTTTCACGCAAAAGCAAGCCCCAAGCAGGCTTTATAGCCACTTCATAGAAGTCTAAAAGTATTGTTCTTTGCCTCACGATGCCTCTGCGTGTCGCCCGTACAAGTACAATGCTTTTAGGCTTTTTCGTTTATCGCGGTGCAAGCGTCCAATTCCCTTGCTTCCATCCATCATTCCCCAAAGACTCCCTTTACCCATACATGCAACGTTTCCTTCTGCCCGTATGTTCCCTTTTCGCCTTTGTGGCTTCCGTATTGTTTGCGGCTTGTGACAGCAACACGAAGCAGCAAACCGACCTAACCGTGCGCAAGGCTCCGGTTTACGACACGGCAGCCGTTCATCTCGCCCTCATGCCCACTGCCGATTGCCTGCCTCTCATCTATGCGCAAGAAACGGGAATCTACCGCCAACTTGGGCTTCGGCTTGAAATACACACCTATGCCTCGCAGCTCGACTGCGACACGGCACTACTCGGCGGATATATGGACGGCGGATATGCCGACATGCAGCGCATGGAGCAGCGCCGAGAACAGAAGACGCGTTTTGCCTCTTTGACCCACGGCACCGACTCTTGGAAGCTCTTCGTGGCAGGTTCGCTGCGTGTGCGCGACGTGTCGAAACTCTCAGGGCGCATCGTGGCCATCTCGCGCGAAAGCACCGAGAAGTCTTTTTGCCAAAAGCTTATAGCCAGCGCCAAACTCAAGGACGATGCCGTTTATCTCACGCAGATTAACGACGTGAAACTTCGTGCACACATGATGAGCAACCGCCAGATTGACGCTGCCCTTCTCCGCTGGCCGTTCACCTCGCTTGCATGGGCCTCGGGCGACAAACTCCTCGCTTCGCAGGCTGCCACTGCACGAAACAACGCTTTGGTAAGGAGCGCAGCATGCAAGCGTCCGCATCTCGACGAGCAGTCGCTCGCCCTGCTCAAGAAAGGCTATGCCATGGCATTGGACTCCATAGCCTTTTACCACAAGCCCGGTAAAGACAACGATTCAGAAGCGCCAGCAGACAAAGTGGCCGCCGTGCTTCGAGAGGTTTACAGCCTCGACGCCGCCGTGGCCGACACCATAAAGATTAGCAAAGGCGGTTTTTTCAAAGAAAATAACCCTTAACAACATAAACAGAAACGACCCATCTCTCTCATGAACGACACTTACAAATATTTGCTCGAAGACGCACTGTACGCGTTGAAGGACAGCAATCTGCTCTCCGTGCTCTGTTCGCTGAAAGGAGCTGCCACTTGCTTGCAGCTTACAGCAGAAACGGACGAACTGCAGCAAATGACTGATACTTACGAAATGCTCCTTTCCTACTACATCAAAGGAGCGGACGACCCTTCAAGAACAAAAATCTACGACGGCCTCATGCGCCGCGCTTACGAACTCTACAATGCGCTTCTGCGCAAAGGCACCCTTGCAGCCAGCAGTTCGCACTACGCCACGACCTACACCATGCTGCAGCGCCTCTATGGCCAGGAGCCTTCACTCTCTTCGGTGGTATCTGCCGAGAAGATAGACTACCGCTCGCTCTTCGACTGGATTCTCACATCGCCCCAACTCTCGCAACCGGAAGAAGAATGGCTTGCTTCCTTCCTCAGCGTGAAAGACAATGCCCTGGAGCTCCAGTGCCTTGCTTTGAGCGCGCTCACACTGTCGGGGTTGCTCTTCTTCGACATTGCCAAATTCCATTTGCTCTTCAACGCCGCCCACAGCGACGAATGCCTCCTGCGCGTACGTGCCCTGACGGGTATGGCGTTTATGATATACACCCACCAGGACAGTCTCGACTTCTACCCCGAACTCTATGCCCGCCTGAACCTATGGATGGACGAAAAAGGCGTGGACACCGAACTGGAAGAACTTCAGACACAACTCTTCCTTACGCTCGACACGAAGAAGCTCGACCGTAAACTCAACGAGGAACTCATGCCCAAGATTATGGACAAGATAAAGGATGTGGGGAAAGAACTTCCGGAAAACATTCAGGACATGGAGGACGGATTCCTCGACCCGGAACTGAACCCCGAATGGAGCAAACGGGGTGGGGAAGAGCTCTCTCGGATGTTCAAGGAATTCAATGAGTTGCAAGAAAAGGGAGCCGACCTCTACATGGGTTCCTTCAAGAACCTGAAGCAGCGTTTCCCCTTCTTCAACTATGCCGCAAACTGGTTCTACCCCTTCTCCTTCAAGCATCCCGACATACCCAAGGACAGCCGCAGCAATCCCTTTCTCATGCTTTCCTTGAAAGCAAGTTCGCTCTGCGATTCCGACCTCTACTCCCTCTGCCTCATGTCGCAAATGACTTCCACACCCGACCTTGCCGCCTTGCGCGAGAAAATGCCGGAAGGGGTGCTTGACGAATTCAACTCCATGCTCAACGGTCCCGACATGCCGGGGCGTACCGCCGATTTCAAGCAGGCACTGCGTTCCTATGTGCAGGGATTCTACCGCTTCTGCAACCTTTTTACTTTCCGCAAGGACTATCCCAACCCCTTCACCGACAATCTGTTCCTCGGCGAAGCAGAACCCTTCGACTATGTGTTCTTGGGCTCTTCCATCGTGACTCGCCTTGCCGATTTCGTGTTCAAAGACGAGTCGTACAACCTTGCCCTGCATCTCTACAATTACATCCCCAAAGACCAGCGCAATGCCCTCATCCTTCAGAAGATGGGTTTCTGCTGCGAGAAAAACAAGGATTTCGACCTTGCTGCCGACTATTACAGCGAAGCTTTGGAACGCGAACCGGGCGAAAAGTGGTCGAAACGTCGCCTTGCCGAGTGCCTGGCAAGGGAAGGACGCACGGCAGAAGCCGAACTCCATCTGCTCGACTTGGAACAGGCCGACCCCGACAACGTGCATGTAGCACTGCTCCTGGCAGACTGCTTCATCGAAGAAAAACTCTACGAAGAGGCATTCAAACGGCTCTTCAAGGCCGACTATCTCAAGCCCCATAATGTGCGTGCCAAGCGTGCCATCGCCTGGTGTTCGCTGGTTACCGGCAAATATGACCAGGCGGCGAAGTACTACGACCAACTCGCCGAGAGCTGCGAAGGCCTTACGTCGTCCGACTGGCTCAACCTCGGTCACACCCGTTGGCTCACCGGCAAGGCGGAGCAAGCCGTGGAAGCCTATTGCCGTTCGCTGAAGGAAGACGACGACCCCTACGACATCTTCCTTTCCGACAGACTGATG
The DNA here is from genome assembly GCA_963649665.1 of Bacteroidaceae bacterium. Classification (GTDB taxonomy): domain Bacteria; phylum Bacteroidota; class Bacteroidia; order Bacteroidales; family Bacteroidaceae; genus Alloprevotella. The sequence continues at coordinate 20,938 of CAVJJO010000036.1, forward strand.
CTACTCAATGCAGGAAAGTCGGAAGAAGACCTTCGCATGATGCTCGACGCCGTGGCTTCACACAAACTCCTCGACGACAAATAACTGCGCTTTATTTATTTCACCCCTATTCTCCCCACACTCCATGAAACTTCGACACATCCTCCTTGCGCTCGCTCTTTCTTCCGCTTCGGCGTATGCACAAGACGAACAGCAGATACAGCAATATTTCCTTCAAACGCTGCAAGGCAAAGAAACGGAAGCACCGAAAAAGAAACTCAATCCGCGCAAGCTCGATGGCGCACGCCAGCTTGTTTGGCAAGCGTGGCAGAAAGCCAACGACGAATTGAAGGAAGAAAAACTCATTGCGCTCGACACGCTGTCGCAAACGCAAAGCGGCGTTTGGCACATTCCTTCCGACCTTGAGCCGAACGCTTCTATGCCTTATTACTACGGCAGCAAAGGCAAGCAACCCGAAGAGGGTTATCCGCTGTTTCTTTACCTCCACGGTTCAGGTCCGAAAGCCAATGAGTGGGCAAACGGCCTCTACTTCGGGCAGCATTTCGCCGACGCGCCTTCGGTATACTTCGTACCCCAGATTCCCAACGAGGGGGAATGGTACCGCTGGTGGCAGAAGGGTAAACAATATGCTTGGGAAAAACTGCTACGCCTTACGTTGGCGAGCGGAAAGTTCAATGCCAACCGTCTTTACGTGTTCGGCATCAGCGAAGGCGGTTACGGCAGCCAGCGCCTGGCATCGTTCTATGCCGACTATTGGGCGGCAGCCGGACCTATGGCTGGCGGCGAGCCTTTGAAGAACGCCCCTGCAGAGAATCTTTCGAACGTGGCCTTTTCGCTCCGCACCGGTGCCGAGGACAAGGGCTTCTACCGCAACATTCTCTCGCGCTATGTGGCAGACGAACTCGACAGTCTTGAGAGCCTTCATCCCCAGCAGTTCCGCCACTCCGTAAAGCTCATACCCGGTCAGGGGCACCACATCGACTACACGCAAACCACTCCCTGGATGTCGCATTTCGTGCGCAAGCCGCGTCCTACGGACTTTATGTGGGAGGACTACGAAATGGACGGCATTCATCGCAAAGGGTTCTACAACCTGCTCGTCACCCAACGTCCCGACTCGCTCTTGCGTACCCGCTACGACTTTCGTGTGAACAAGGACTCCAACATCGTGGAAATCTTCATTGAAAACGTGCACTACACCACCACGCAGCGTGATCCGGTCTATGGCATAGAAATGAAGTTCTCCCGCACTTACGAACCGGCATACGGCGGCAAACTCACCGTGTTTCTCTCCGAAGACATGGCAAACCTCCGCATTCCCGTCACCATTCGCATCAACGGCCGCAACGCCTTTTACGGCACTCCCCGCTGCGACGTTCGCAACATGATGCGCAGCCTATCCGCCTTCTACGACCCTGAACGCATCTTCCCCGCCGCCATCGACGTGAAATATTGAGCCTCACGGAGGCTTCTGCGTGGCTTCGGACTCCATGCGCTGGCGGCTTGAATTTTAAATTCTCCCACAGAATTCACAGAATTCACGGAATTCACAGAACTTCCGCGCCTTCCTTGCTCAAGGAATAATTCATGAAAATTGGCTTTCCCTTCGGCCGCCGAACGTTGTTTCGTGTTATTCAAAGCAACAAGCAAAGCGAATAGTCTCTGTGTGTTCTGTGAATTCTGTGGGAGAAATAATTGTAATTAGAGAGAGACGTGTAGAGCGTGACGTTTTGAAAACGTCACCCCCCCCCATGGAGGGCGCAGCCACGCAGAAGCCTCCATGAGGCCGTCACCCCCATGAGTCGTTGAAAAGCTAACCCCCATGGAGGCCGCAGCTCTTTTTAGTAATATGTAAAAAATAACTTGAGCAGTTTTTGATTAGATAAATGTGCCAACGGCGGGCTGAAAGCCCAACCTGCGCCTAGCCCAGGGCAACGCCCTGGGTAACATCGTGAGTATCAACGCGCCCTGAAAGGGCAAAAGCGTTAATATCATATGGTTTCCTGTCGAATCAGCGTGGTGTATAATAACGCTTTTGCCCTTTACCTTTCCGCTTAGCGCCGGTGACCGTTGGTTCAGGGCGAGCGTGAAAATGCCATGTAAACCCAGGGT
>CAVJJO010000037.1:0-22633 GCA_963649665.1 Bacteroidaceae bacterium
GTTGGGCTTTCAGCCCGCCGTGGCACATTTCTCGAATCAAAAACTGCTCAAGTTGTTTTTTTTTTTGACATTCACTATAAGGAGCAAAAATGCACATGCCGTACCCTTCCGTTTAAATGTGTAGAAAATGCTACACAGTGCATATATTCCGTGTTTATTCCACAAGCAGCCAAATTCCTTCCCTAAGTCATTGTGACAAACCCACCTCGAAATTCGTCCATTTTACCGAAATTTACCAAGAAAAACACTTTTAATCGAAATTTATCCGCACCCCCTCTTGCCTATATCGCAACTTGGACTATCTTTGCCATCGATTTGAGAAACGGCAACCATGAGCCACGCAGCGCTCCTCCCGTGCGCCACGGCTTACTGCCCGCTTCGCAGTCACACTTTGAGAACAACAACAACCATCAGGTTATACATTAGAATAATAAGATGACTGACACAAACACTCAAAAAGGTCACATCTCCCAGATTATCGGTCCGGTGGTGGACGTTTGCTTCCCTACAAACGGACGCCCCGCCGCTGAGGTCTTGCCCCGCATACACGAGGCCCTTGAGGTGACTCATCCCGACGGCCGACGCATAGTCGTTGAAGTGCAGCAGCACATCGGTGAAGACACCGTGCGCACCGTAGCCATGGACAATACCGACGGCCTCTGCCGCGGCCTTGAAGTCCGTTCGACAGGCGCCCCCATCTCCATGCCCGTAGGCGACCAGGTGAAAGGCCGTATGATGAACGTGACCGGCGACACCATCGACGGTCTCCGTACGCTCGACCGCTCGCAGGGACAGGCCTCCATCCACCGCGAGGCGCCCAAGTTCGACCAACTCAAGACCACTTCCGAAGTGCTCTATACCGGCATTAAAGTCATCGACCTGCTCGAGCCCTACGCAAAGGGCGGCAAGATTGGTCTTTTCGGCGGCGCCGGTGTGGGAAAGACGGTGCTCATCATGGAGCTCATCAACAACATTGCCAAAGGTCACGACGGTTTCTCCGTATTCGCCGGTGTGGGCGAACGTACCCGTGAGGGTAACGACCTGCTGCGCGAAATGATCGAGAGCGGCGTAGTGAAATACGGCAAGGAGTTCGAGGAAGCCATGGAGCGCGGCGAGTGGGACCTCTCCAAAGTTGACTACAACGAAGTGGCAAAGAGTCAGGCCACGCTCGTCTACGGCCAGATGAACGAACCTCCTGGCGCACGTTCCTCCGTTGCCCTCTCCGGTCTTTCGGTAGCCGAAAGCTTCCGCGACGCCGGTGCGAAGGAAGGAAAGACGTCCGACATCCTCTTCTTTATTGACAACATATTCCGTTTCACCCAGGCAGGTTCCGAAGTGAGCGCCCTTCTCGGACGTATGCCTTCGGCCGTAGGTTACCAACCTACGCTCGCCAGCGAAATGGGTGCCATGCAGGAACGCATCACCTCCACGAAGAACGGCTCCATCACCTCCATCCAGGCTGTGTATGTGCCCGCCGACGACCTTACCGACCCCGCTCCGGCAACCACCTTCACCCACTTGGACGCCACCACCGTGTTGAGCCGTAAGATCACCGAGCTCGGTATCTACCCCGCCGTGGACCCCCTCGACTCCACCTCGCGCATCCTCGACCCCAACATCATCGGTGCCGACCACTACAACTGTGCGCAGCGCGTGAAGCAGATACTTCAGAAGTATAAGGAACTGCAGGACATCATCTCCATCCTTGGTATGGACGAACTCTCCGACGAGGATCGTCTCACGGTGAACCGCGCACGCCGCGTGCAGCGTTTCCTTTCACAGCCCTTCACCGTGGCAGAGAAATTTACCGGCGTAAAAGGCGTGATGGTACCCATCGAAGAAGTGATTCGTGGCTTCAACATGATTCTCGACGGCGAAGTGGACGACCTCCCCGAACAGGCATTCCTCAACGTCGGCACCATCGACGATGCCATTGCCAAGGGTAAGAAACTCATGGAGCAAGCCTAACCCACTGCGGTTTGCGCTTGCTTCGCCCAAAGAATCAACTTTATGAAAGTAACCATCGTTTCACCCGAAAAGACGCTCTACGAAGGAGAAGCCGATGCGGTAAAACTCCCCGGCGAATACGGGCGCTTTGAAGTGCTGAAGGGACACGCGCCCATCATTTCCACCCTCGCCCGCGGCACGGTAAGCTGCAGCGGAGCGGAACCCTTCGAAACCGCCGTAAGCGGCGGATTCGTGGAAGTGGCAGCCGACGTAGTCAGCGTTTGCGTGGAAGTGTAAGGCAAGGTGTGCAGGCAAAAGCGGGATGACAAGCCGCCCTGGCTCCCGACCTTTCCGCTTAGCCCGTATGGAACCCAACAACATCGAAGCTTTATGACCCCAATCCGAAAAGCCGTAAAGTATGGCGCTGTGGAAGCCTTGTGCTACGTTGTCCTTTCGCCCCTCATTGTGGCGGTGGAAAGAACCGTTGCAACGGCCGACGCCGTAAGCACACAGCTGCTGCCGCTCGCCGTCTTCGCCACACTTCTCTTTGCCGTCAGTGCAGCCTCCTATGTGCTCTACGCCCGTTTGGCGGCGCGCAGAAGCAAAGCTCTCGTGGGCTACTACCTCGGCAGCAAGCTCCTCACGCTCCTTCTGGCCATAGGCACACTCGTTGTCTACGCCATAGTCCACGGCGGAGAATCGCTCCTCCTCTTTGCACTCAGCCTAATAGTGCTCTACTTGGCACACCTCGTGGTGTCGTCGCTACTGTATGCCTCCGTAGAGCGAAACTTGAAGCAAAACCAATGAAACAACCATTCCGTACATTACGCTCGCGCATCGTAGCCGTGGTGCTTGCGCTCGTAGCCACGCTTGCGGGAAGCCTTCCCGCAGCGGCAGAAGAGCAGAAGTCCACCGTCGATGTAAAGGAAATCGTTCTCGGCCATATGAGCGACTCCTATGAGTGGCATATCACCACGTGGAACGGACACCACATCTCCATTCCCCTTCCCGTCATTGTGAAAGGGCAGGAGAGCGGTTGGCAGATGTTCAGCTCTGCCGAGTTCCACCACAGTCCCGACGGCACCTACAAAGGCTTCTACCTCAACGAAGCCAAGAACGGAAAAATCTACGAACATCTCTCCAACGGAGAAGACGTGCGCCCCTGGGACCTCAGCATAACGAAAGACGTGGTGCAGATATGGATTGTGGTGGCACTCATGGCACTCATCTTCGTCGGTTCGGCGCGCTGGTATCGTGGACGCGATGCATCCAGCAAGGCACCGAAGGGATTTGTGGGACTCGTGGAAATGTTCGTCATGAGCATCAACGACGACCTCATCCGCCCCTCCGTCGGCGAGAAGCACTACCGCCGCTACGCCCCCTATCTGCTTACGGCATTCTTCTTCATCTTCATCACCAATCTGCTGGGCCTTATCCCCATTTTCCCCGGCGGTGCAAACATCACGGGCAACATCAACATCACGTTCTTCCTTGCCCTCTGCACCCTGCTCCTCGTGAACCTCTTCGGCAACAAGGAGTACTGGAAGGAAATCTTCTGGCCCCCCGTTCCCGCATGGCTCAAAGTGCCCGTGCCCATGATGCCCGTAATAGAAATGTTCGGCATCTTCACCAAGCCTTTCGCCCTCATGGTGCGACTCTTTGCCAACATCATGGGCGGTCATGCCATCATCCTCTCCCTCACTTGCGTGATTTTCATCACGTGCCAGCTCGGCGCCGTTATCGGCACGCCGCTTACCATCGTAAGCTTCGCACTGATGATTTTCATGAACTGTCTGGAACTACTCGTTGCCTTCATCCAGGCCTACGTATTCACCATGCTGAGTGCAGTCTTCATCGGATTGGCTCACCCCGAGCATGAATAAACCACAAAACAAACCTAATAAAATCTCTAAGTTATGTTCTTACTCGCATTATTAGAAGCAGCAGGAGTCGCTAAGTTGGGCGCTGGTCTCGGCGCCGGTATCGCCGCCATCGGCGCAGGTCTCGGCATTGGCCGCATCGGTTCTTCCGCCATGGAAGCCATCGCACGCCAGCCTGAATCGACCGGTGACATCCGTACCAACATGATCATCGTGGCAGCCCTTGTGGAAGGTGTGGCACTCTTCGCCGTCATCGTCTGCCTCCTCTGCCTCTTCCTCTAATATTTCCCGACGGGACGCCCGCCGATGGCTCTGCGGGCGCTCCCGCTTTCAACGAACATTCATCGGCCCGTGAGGTCCATGCGTTCCATGAGCTGCAGGTTCAGGAACGGTAGGGCAGGGGAGAGCACCACGCACTTCACCGTGCGATGCGGCTTACTGCACAACGTGCCTTTTACGCACGGTGCGGTTCGCGGCACGCACTCTCCGGCTCCGCAAGCCTCACAGGTTTAAAGCTATAAAAGTATTGCTTATGCAATCCATCAACTTGCCGTCCATATTGACGCCCGACCTCGGACTGCTCTTCTGGATGCTGCTCGCTTTCCTTGTAGTGTTCTTCCTCATGAAGAAATACGGCTTCCCCGTCATCATCAAGATGGTGGAGGACCGCAAGAACTACATCGACGAGTCGCTCGCCAAAGCGCACGAAGCCAACGAGCGCCTTGCTGGCATCAAGCAAGAAGGAGAACAGCTGCTTGCCGAAGCCCGCAGCCGTCAAGCCGAAATCATTCGCCAGGCGAAGGAAACGGCCGACAGCATCGTGGCAGAAGCACGAAAGAAGGCAGAGCAAGAAGGTTCAAAACTCCTTTCCGACGCCAAGGCACAGATTGCCGTGGAGAAGGAAAACGCACTTCGCGACATCCGTCAGACGGTGGCCACACTCTCTCTCGGAATAGCCGAAAAGGTGGTGCGCCAGAAGCTCTCCTCCGACGCAGAGCAGCAGCGCCTCATCGAAGAAATGCTCAACGAAGTGAACCGTTGATGAGCATGCGCTTCGCTTAGCCGACGCTCCTTCACATCAAAGACAGACAAAAAGATTCAATATGGATTTAGGCATCATATCCATGCGTTACGCCAAGGCACTTCTGCGCTTTGCCGAAGAAAACGGCCAGGATGCAGAGGTGTATGCCGAAATGCAGACTCTCGGCAAGTCATACCTCGACGTGCCCGCTTTGGCTCAGGCATTGCTCAACCCCGTCACCTCCGGCGAGGAAAAGCAGCGCTTGCTCACCCTCGCCGCCTGCGGCAAGGCCGAACCTACCAAAGCGCTTGCCCGTTTCCTCCGTCTCATCATAGGTAAGGGACGCGCCGACGTCATGCAGTTCGTGGCACAAAGCTATTGCTCTTTATACCGCGAGGAAAAGCACATCATAGAAGCGCAGCTCACCCTTCCGGCACCCGCCGACGAAAAGGTAGTGGCACGCTTGCGCTCCGTGATAGAAGCCAAGACGAAAGGCAACATACAGTTCCGCACACAAGTGAAGCCCGAAATAGGAGGAGGGTTCATCCTCCAATACGGTACCTACCGCCTCGACGCCAGCTTGCGTACGCAACTCGATAAAATCCGCCGTTCCTTGGCCTGACACTGCGCGGTTCCCGCATTACAGGTTCGTGTGCTGCTCTGCCCTCACTCTTCGGCAGGCCACCCGAAACCCAACCCCTTAAATATTAGACAATGCCCAACAATATCAACCCCAGCGAGGTCAGTGACGTGCTCCTTCGCGAATTGCGCGAGGTCGACACCGAAGCCAAGTTCGAAGAAGTAGGACTCGTGCTGACCATCGGCGACGGCGTGGCCCGCATCTACGGCTTGAACAACGTGACCGAAAACGAACTTATTGAGTTCGAAAACGGCGTGATGGCTGTGGCCATGAACCTCGAAGAGGACAATGTCGGTGCCGTGCTCCTCGGTCCGTCCGAAGGTATCAAGGAAGGACAGAGCGTGAAGCGCACCGGACGCGTAGCCTCCATCGAAGTCAACGAGAATATGCTCGGCCGCGTCATCAACCCCATCGGCGAGCCCCTCGACGGCGGTCAGCCCATCACGGGAAAGAAGTACGTCATGCCGCTCGACCGCAAGGCACCCGGCGTAATCTTCCGCCAGCCCGTAACCGAGGCTCTTCAGACAGGTCTTAAGAGCGTCGACTCCATGATTCCCATCGGCCGCGGACAGCGCGAACTCATCATCGGTGACCGCCAGACCGGTAAAACGGCCATCGCCATCGACACCATCCTCAACCAGCGTAAGAACTACGAAGCTGGCGACCCCGTCTACTGTATCTACGTAGCCATCGGTCAGAAGGCTTCTACCGTGGCCAACATCGTGAACACCCTCAAGGAGCGCGGCGCCATGCCCTACACCATCGTGGTAAGCGCAACGGCTTCCGAACCTGCCGCCATGCAGTACTACGCTCCTTTTGCCGGTGCCGCCATCGGCGAGTTCTTCCGCGACCGTGGCAAACACGCCCTCGTGGTCTACGACGACCTCTCCAAGCAGGCCGTAGCCTACCGCGAAGTGTCGCTTATCCTTCGCCGTCCTTCCGGACGTGAAGCCTATCCGGGCGACGTGTTCTACCTCCACTCACGTCTCTTGGAGCGTGCTGCCAAGATCAACAACCAGCAGGAAGTGGCAGAGAAGATGAACGACCTCCCCGCTTGCCTCAAGGACGAAGTCAAAGGCGGCGGTTCGCTCACCGCACTTCCTATCATCGAAACGCAGGCAGGCGACGTGTCGGCCTACATCCCTACGAACGTTATCTCCATTACCGACGGTCAGATCTATCTCGACTCCAACCTCTTCAACCAAGGTTTCCGCCCCGCCATCGACGTGGGCATTTCCGTAAGCCGTGTGGGCGGTTCCGCCCAGATCAAGAGTATGAAGAAGGTGGCAGGTACGCTTAAGATAGACCAGGCGCAGTATCGCGAACTCGAAGCCTTCTCCAAGTTCTCCAGCGATATGGACCCCGTAACGGCCATGACCATCGACCGCGGTCGCAAGAACAACCAGTTGCTCATCCAGTCGCAGTACGCTCCGATGCCTGTGGAAGAACAGGTGGCCATCCTCTACTGCGGCACGCACGGACTTCTCAAGGACGTGGCGCTCGACAAGGTGCGCAGTTTCCAGGACAGCTTCCTCGAACAGCTCCGCGCTTCTCACGCCGAAGACGTACTCGCCCAGCTCCGTGCCGGAAAACTCACCGACGAGGTTTGCCACACGCTCGAAACGGTAGCCGCCGACGTGGCAGAGCAATATAAAAACTAAGACCTATGCCCTCACTCAAGGAAGTAAAAACGCGCATAGCATCCGTCAACAGCACGCGGAAAATCACGAGCGCCATGAAAATGGTGGCTTCATCGAAACTCCACCGTGCGCAGCAGGCCATAGAAAGGATGCGCCCCTACGAACGCCAGCTCAATAGCATCATGTCCACCTTCGTGACTTCCATGGAGAGCGACGTTCAGACACCCTATGCCGCCAGCCGTGAGGTAAAGCATGTGGCCATCATTCTCTACACGTCGAACACCTCGCTTTGTGGTGCTTTTAACCTCAATGTCATCAAGGCGTTCAACCAGCTCGTGGCCGACTACCGTAAGAAAGGCGCCGAAGTGGTTAAGGTATATCCTTTCGGAAAGCAGGCCTACGATGCAGTACGCAAACTCGGTTTTACCGATGTGGCAGACTACAGCGCCTTGCTCGACCATCCCTCTTACGAAAAGGCTACCGCTGTAGCCGCCGAAGTGATGCAGATGTTTGAGGACAAACGCATCGACCATGCCGACCTCCTCTATCACCACTTCAAGAGCGCTGGTACGCAGATTCTTACCACCGAAACGTTCCTTCCCGTTTCCATTGAGAAGGATGAGTCGGCAAATGGTAAGGCCGAAGGTTCCAATCTCGATTTCATCGTGGAGCCGTCAAAGGAAGCCATCGTCACGCAGCTTGTTCCCAAAGCTCTTCATCTCAAGGTATTTGCCGCCATGCTCGACAGTTTGGCTAGCGAACACGCTGCACGTGTAGTAGCCATGCAGGTGGCAACGGACAATGCCGACGAACTCTTGCGCGAGCTTACCCTCACCTACAACAAGACACGTCAGCAGGCCATCACCAACGAGCTGCTCGACATCGTGGGCGGACAAATGCAATGATACGGACACTCTCCGTTTAAGTGCGCATTATATAATTTCATATCAAGGCCGGAAGGGATTTTGCCATCGTATCCCTCCGGCCTTGATTGCGTTATACCCCATGTGCGATACATCGGCCGCCTCATGGGAGAGACGTTTCCATAATGTCACGCTCTACACTGCTTCATGCGTAGCTTTTGCATGGCTTCGCTTTGATTAGCCGTGTAGAACGCGAGGTGTTGAAAACATCGCCTCCATATGCCGCGCTTCCTTCATTGCTGAAAGTAAGCCACTTATTAAAGAAATATCTCTTTTAGGAGTAAAAAGTGCTTCGAAGGCTTGGCTGTTATGCTGAAAAGCATTACCTTTGCAACCGCAAAACGATAAAAGACACGCACTCTTAGCTCAGTTGGTAGAGCAACTGACTCTTAATCAGTGGGTCCAGGGTTCGAACCCCTGAGAGTGTACCAGTCTAAAGCAATCGTGAGCATGCACTCTTAGCTCAGTTGGTAGAGCAACTGACTCTTAATCAGTGGGTCCAGGGTTCGAACCCCTGAGAGTGTACCAGTCTAAAGCAATCGTGAGCATGCACTCTTAGCTCAGTTGGTAGAGCAACTGACTCTTAATCAGTGGGTCCAGGGTTCGAACCCCTGAGAGTGTACACAAGAAGGATAAGCCGTGAGGCTTGTCCTTTTTGTGCTTTAATAGGCTTGTGCGTTTTTTGCACCTTGCGAAGTTCTGTAATCACTTTGATAAAACAAAAAAACAACGTGCGCATCCGCAAAAGATGCGCACGTTGTTTTTTTGCTGCTGCGTTCCGTAGCGTTATAGTTTGCGGAACACAAGACTGTCCGTGGTGGAGCAGAGCCGCATGTGATTGCCGTCGAGCTGAACGATGGAGTAGCTCGGATTGATGCCGTGGATGCCTACGGAGGAGAGGTCGACGGCGTTGGGGTCGGTAAGCAAACTGTCGCGGTCGCGGTAGTGCACGTAAATGGCAGTGAGGTCGAGCGTGGTAGACGTGAGTTTGAAGCGTGCCACGCTCTCGCTGGTCTTTCCGTTGTGCTCTTCCGCAGAGCGGATGCTCAAGAGGTTGAGTTGGAAACTCCAGTAGATGCGGTCGCTGGCGCAGTTCTTTTCTACGGAATAAGAGCCGGAAGCATTTCCGTCGGGACGTGTGTATATTTTCTCGAGATGCCACATTCCGTCGATAGGCCCGTTGTCGCTCATCTTGCTGCATGAACTGATGAGAACGGGGGTGAGAAGCGTGAGGAGTAGGGTGGGGGCAATGTGTTTCATCGCTGATGTTTTGTGGTTGTTTGGTTTTAGGGAAAGGGAGGGCGCAGTGTGTGGAAGCTACGGTGCACTCCGTGTTGGGTCAAACGTTTCGGCGCATGGCCGGTTCGTTTACTTCACGAGCACTCCGCTCTTGCTGATGGTGAGCTGGAAGCCCGTGTTGTTGCCGATGAGTGAGCCGTGGTCCAAGGCGAAAGCGCCTGTTACCTTCCATCCTTTCGTGTCGAGGTGGCCCAGACGGTTGGGGGCGAAGGAGGCTTCTGCCATGAAACTGTGGGAAGTGATGGGCTCGTCGAAAGGATTAGGATAAGTGCCTAAGCTGCGCTGGTGGGTGTAGAGCACGCGGTACTGCACGGTCGGAGAAGGATTGCCGGAGAGCCCGATGTGGTTGGCCTTGAAACGGGTGTTGGTAAATGTCAACTGGCCGTTGGCGTTGTAGAGCGGCGAGGTGTAGAGCGCATTGCCTATGGCTTGTCCCCAGTGCTGCCATCCGACGTAGAGGTTGTGGTTGTAGTAGTTGTCGAAACCGCTTATCTGGTCGGGGATGGCTTCGGTGTGGTCGTGGTAGACGGGACCGCTTTGGTCCGTGGTGCGCATGTGTTCGTAGACGATGGTGGCGACTACGGGATTGGCGGGAAGTTGCAGTTCGGCACCGATGAGTGCGTCTTTCCATCCGTACTGAAGGAACATCTGCGAATGGTCTTCAAAGAAATGGTCCATGTAGACCGACGCGCCCCAGCCTTTTCCGTGGTAGTTCAGGCGGAAGAGCCAGCTGCCCACCGTGTTGCCCGTGGCATTGGCATAGCCTTCGCCGTCGGTAGCATCGCCTCCTGTGCCTAAGGTGGCGTCGATGAAGTCTTTCAGCGAATGACCCATCTTTATGGCGTGGGGTTGTGCGTTGTCGGTGGAGGTGGCGTTGTAGATGGTGCCGCCGAACTGGCACGCCATTTCAAGGCCGCCTTCGAAGGTGACGGGGAATTTCTCCGCATTGCCTAAACGCAGATAGCCCGCTTTGGAATGGAAGAGCGCGTGGCGTGCATAGTGGTTGCCTTCGGCAAGATAGTTCTCCTGGAAACGTCCGTCGGTCATGAAGCCGTAGCCGATGTGTCCCTTGATGGCCGCCCAGTTCGATTTGCCGGTGATGCTCCAGTACTCAGGGAGTTCGAAGCGCACCATGGGTATGGGGCATGAGTTGATGCCGAGCGTTTGGCTGCCGGTGCTGAGGGCGCTGTTCTTCAGTTCCATGCCGCGCTCCTTGGCACCTACGGAGATACGAACGAGTTTGTACTCGAAGTCGGCGTAGAGTTGCTGAATGCGGAACGTGGAATTGAAGTTGTAGGCAGCGGCAAGGTCAATGCCGTAGCCTATGCGCCACTTGCCGCTGTCGCCGCGGGTGTCGCGCGAGAGTCCCACGCGGACGTATCCGTTGTTGCCGTCCACGGACGAGAGACCGTGGCGGTTTGCCGTGAGCCAGAGCGGTGTGCTGCCGCTGGAGTTGGTGGTTTGTATTTCGGCATTGTAGTCGATGCCGTGGCCGGCGCGTTGCAGCGCGTTTTGCTGCGCCGACGTGCAGAGCGGCAAGGCGGTCAGCGCAAGGAGGAGTAGGCGATTGTTCATCTTGCTTGGGGATTTGCGGAAATGGGCAGATGGCTGGCGGTGCTGCTATCGTCGCCCTTTTTTGTTCCGTGCGTTTTGTGGTGTGGAGTAGCGGTCGCCGGAGTGTGAGGTGCGGTTTTGCGGTGTGGAGTAGCGGTCGCCGGAGCGTGAGGTGCGGTTTTGCGGTGTGGAGTAGCGGTCGCTGGAATGTGAGGCGCGGTTTTGCGGGTGGGAAGAACGGCCGTAGGCTGCTTTCTTGTCGGCATTTTTGCTTTTGCCGTATCGCTTGCTCGTGTTGTCGTTGGGGCGCGACGCGTTGTGACGCGCATTGCTCAACGCAGTGCCTTCGGGGTAGAGCCGGGCTATGAGGTCGGGCCTTCCCATGCGCTGGAGTTCGCGGATTATCCTTCCCTTTTCTTCGGGCTTGTACCAGAAGAAGAACATGCGTTGCTTGAGTTTGTCCTCGGGAGTAATGGCGGAGAACACCGGCTCAAGGGTGTAAGGGTGATAGCCCGAGTACCACGCTTCGGTCGATACGGTCATTGGCGTAGGCGTGAAGTCCTGCACCTGCTCCAGCTTGAAATCCATGTCGCGCGTCTCGGCGGCGAGTTCTGCCATGTCTTCTTCCGTGCATCCTGGGTGGGAGGAGATGAAGTAAGGAATAATCTGCTGGTTGAGACCTGCTTCGCGGTTGATGCGGTCGAATATTGCCTTGAACTCGTGGAAGAGTTTGAAAGACGGCTTGCGCATGATGCCGAGCACGCGGTCGGACGTGTGTTCGGGAGCTACTTTGAGTCGACCCGACACGTGGTTCACGATGAGTTCGCGCGTATATTTCTCGGCGTTCTCGCGCAGTTGTGGGTCTTTGTAGGGGTGGAGCAGAAGGTCGTAGCGCACGCCGCTACCTATGAAGCTCTTCTTTATTTCGGGCAAGGCGTCAACGGCTTTGTAGATGTCGAGCAGCGGTTTGTGGTCGGCGTTGAGGTTGGGGCAAACGGCAGGACTGATGCACGAAGGGCGTTTGCAGCGGCTGCAGATGTCGCGGTTTTTGCCGTGCATCATGTACATGTTGGCCGATGGGCCGCCGAGGTCGGAGAGGTAGCCTTTGAATCCCGGCATCTTCACCACTTGCTTCACTTCGCGCATGATGCTCTCTTTGGAGCGGCTCATGATGAATTTTCCCTGATGGGCGGAGATGGTGCAGAACGCGCATCCGCCGAAACATCCGCGGTGGAGATTGACGGAGAACTTTATCATCTCGTAGGCGGGAATGCGCTTGTTCTTGTACTTGGGGTGGGGCAGACGTGTGTAGGGGAGGTCAAAGGAGTGGTCAATCTGCTCTGTGGTCATCGGTGGGAACGGCGGATTGACCACCACGTATTTCTCACCGAGAGCCTGCAAGAGGCGCTGAGGGTGGAGCTTGTTGCTCTCTTCTTCGATGTGACGGAAATTTTCGGCGTAGTGTTTGCGGTCCACGAGGCAGTCCTCGTGGGAGTGGAGAACGATGTCGTCTTCGCAGAAGCCGTGCGGGATTTCTTCCGCCGGCATGATGGCCACCGTTTGCCTTACGGGGTATTTGCGGAGCACGTCGCGAAACTGCTCTGTGGTGCAGAAGGCATCCTCACGTCCGTGGAGGAGTTTGTTTTCAAGTGTACGGCAGAGTTCCGTCATGGGCATTTCTCCCATGCCGTAGACGATGAGGTCGGCTTGGCTTTCGTGGAGGATGCAGGGGCAGAGTTTCTCTTGCCAGTAGTCGTAATGCGTGACGCGGCGCAGCGAGGCTTCTATGCCTCCAAGCACGATGGGAGTGTCGGGGAAGGCTTCGCGGAGAATTTTTGCGTAGACGATGGAGGGAAAGTCGGGACGCATGTCGTGGCGTCCGTCGGGACTGTAGGCGTCTTCGGAACGCAGGCGGCGGTTGGCAGTGTATTTGTTCACCATGGAGTCCATGGCGCCGGGCGAGATGCCGAAGAAGAGTCGGGGGCGTCCGAGTTTCTTGAAATCGCGGAAGTCGCCGTGCCAGTCGGGCTGCGGCACGATGCATACGCGCAGTCCTTCGTCTTCGAGCAGACGACCTATGACGGCGGCGCCAAATGAGGGATGATCCACATAGGCGTCGCCGGAGAAGAGTATGACGTCGGCCACGTCCCATCCGCGAAGGTCCATTTCCTTGCGCGTGGTGGGCAGCCAGTCTGTGAGTTGGGGCATGAGTCGGATTTGTGCAGCGTTTTCGTAGAGTCATAGTTAGCCGAACTGCCAAAAGGCTTGGGCTGATGGTAGTTTGTGGGCGGAAAGCGCTGTGTGTTTGTGGTTGGGAATCGGTGTGCGCAGGCACGCTCGTCGGAACTTATTCCTGTGGCTCGTCGGCGGGAACCTGGTGCGTGGTGCACCATTCGCTGTAGAGCGCAACGAGGTTGCGGAGTCCGTAGGCCTTCATCTTGTCGTGATAGACCACGTCGATGCAGAGGTCGAGCAGGTCCTTGGTGTTTCCCTGACTGGATGCGATGAGCGAACGGAGGGTGAGTTTGAGCTTTTCGAGGTCGTCTTCGGTGACATAGCCGGATGAGTTGAAGAGACCGTGGAAAAGGTTGTGCTTGCGTATGGTTTCGAGGTTGGTGTCGGATACGTTGAGGTGGCGTGTTCCGCTTTCGTTGAGTTGGATGTCGTACATGATCGTTAAGTGTGATTGTGGGTTAGTGAAGTGTGCACCGCCGTATGCCCGTTTCGTAGGGGCGGGCGTGAGTTTTCGAGGCGGTGTATGGATTTGTTATGGGCAAATTTAATGATTCTTGGTGAAGATGCCAAGCGGTAAGTGCGCATGCCGGTGCGGGGCGGCGGTGTTACTTGCTTGTAGGGCTTGTGGCGGATTTGCCGTTTTGGAGCAGTTTGCGTTTCCGTTTGGGCTTGAAAAGGTCGGTGAACTTTTGGAAGTCGCGCTGGAGCGAGAGGCCTATGCCTTGCGTGGTGAGCGAGTTTTTGGTGAAGTAGCGGTCGGTGGTCTCGCTGTAGGCGCGCAGACTTACGGAGCCTCGGGGGGTGAGAAGGTAGCGAATGTCGAAGTCGCCCACGAAGTTCGACGTGTAGGTGGGGCGGTCGCGGTAGCCGAAGTTGCCGTTGATGAGTAGTCGGTCGTTGAAGAGCCGTCCCTCAAGAAGGCCTTCTACCTCCATGTCGTTCCATCCGTAGGTGCCGGTGGCCACGTTGGCACCGAAGTTCCAGTGCGACTGGTTGCCGAGCACGTTGGCGATGGCGGAGTTGAGTTGGCTGGTGATGGTGGTGGAGATGAAGGAACGCATGGCTGCCGAACTCTGCTGCTGGCTGGTGGTTTGTGCCACGGAACCGTTGGTGCTTGCTGTGTAGAAGCGGCCTATGCCGAGCAGGTAGATAATCTGCCGGTTCATGTCCTCGTCGGTGGCGATGAGCTGGCGCACCATTTGCTTTTCGTCCTCCGAAATGTTGTGGAGGTCGAGGTCGAAGTTGATTTGCGGGTTGCGGGCTTTTCCGCCTATGTTGAGTATGCAGTCCACTTTCACGGACTTTTGGTTGAAGCCGGCGCCGTAGTTGAGGTCGCTGAGCGACACGCCGTTCACCGTGTATTTAGCCTTGAGGTCGAGGTCGGCGGCGAGCGGGTCGCCCGAGAAGGTCATTTGGCTTTCGGGGTCGATGGTGAGATCCTTGCGTATGATGTCCTGAATGCTGAGCTTGTAGTCGCCGCGGGCTATGTGGTAGGTGCCGTACATTTCAAAAGCTCCCTTGTTGCGGTAGGTGGCGCGCATGGCTCCGTTGCCATAGAGCGTGAGTCGGTCTCCAGCTCGCGGGTCGGTGATGATTTGCACCTGCGCCGAGGGGTTGGCATCGATGAGAAGGTTGAGGGTGATGTCGGTCGACGTCTCGTTTTTCTCTTTTCCCTTGGCTTCGTCTTCTGCGGAAAGGTTGTCGGCGTCAGTTGTTGGGTCTGCAGTGCGGGCAAAGTGTACCATGCTGTTGTCCGTAGAAGCATTGTCCGTCGCGCCGAGGTTGTATACGAAGGTCGTGCCGCTTTCGGGACGCAGGTTGATGTCGGCGTTGAAGAAGCCGGTGCCTCCGCGCAGCGACACGTTGCCCGAACCTACGGTGGTGGAGTAGAAGGGAAGGTCGTGCTCTTCGGGCTTGTCGTAGCAGAGCATGTGGTCGGCATGCACGTTGAAGTCGTAGCGCAGATTCTTGAGGTGGGTGTGGCGGAGTGCGCCGTCGGCTGTGCCTTTCCCGCCTTTGGGGTCGGTGACGGTGAAATTCTCGAAGGCGAAAGTTCCGGGATACATGTGCACGGCACCGTCTGTCACTTTGTAGTTTACGCCGGTGGACAATATCGTGGCCTGGGCGTTTGCGGTTACTTCTCCTTGGAAGTCGAGTTGCTTGAATGGGCCGTAGAGGCGTACGAAGCCTGTGGCGTCTCCGCTGAAGTCGTCGAAAATGCCGTCGATGTAACGCCGCAAGAAGCGCAGGTCGGTGCGGTTTGCCGTGATGTTGAGTTCCAGTCCTTTCTCGGCGGGCGAAACGTACCCCTTCACCTGCGTGCCTCCCTGCTTGTGGGGAAGTCGCATGTCGGCATCGAGGTTGATGCGCTTGTCGGTGCTGTTCCACGAGGCTATGATGTCGGTGCTTCCCATCGGGCCTTTGTTGAAACGGAAGTCGGGGATGGAGAGGCGGGCGTGGAGCTGCGGATGTTGTGTGGTGTGCGTGAGCACGGCTTGTCCGGAAGCCAATCCGCCGAATTCCACGGCGTCGAAGTTGATGAGGTCGAGAATGTAGGAGATGTCTATGTTGCGGAGGTCTGCCACGATGGAGTCGTTGCCTTGGCGGTCGAGCTGTCCGTTGATGGCGAGCGACTGGTCTTCCCGGGCGATGGACACGTTGTGGACGGAGAATTCGCGGTTGCGGAACGAGAGCGTACCCGATGCGATGTTCCATACGGAGTCGGCGAGGAAAAACTGCGTGGGGCGTATTTGTGTGCTGAAGTCGATGCCCTTTCCTTTTGTGGGAAAGAAGCGGGTGACGGTTTCCATTGCTCCTTCGTAGCGCCGTCCGGTGCCGCTTCCGCGCCATTCCACGTTGGCCGTCAGTGCGCTGTCGCGTGTGGCGAGGTTCATTTCCAGTTTGAAGGGCTTTCCGCTGATGTCCTTGGTGAGTTGTGCCAAGGCTTTAAATTCAGAACCTTGTCCCTGCAAGTAAATGCTGGGGTCCTTCAGCGTGGTGTTGCCGATGGCTATGCCGTCGGTGGTGGCGGTGAGGAAGGTGCGTCCTCCGCTGGCGTCGAGTGTGCCGTGGAGGAGCAGAGGCGATTCCAACTTCAGGTTGGTGCCGGTGAACGACTTTACGATGTCGGTTCGCTTCACGGTGGCGTTGAGGTTCCACGTGCCGGTGCTTTGACTTCTTGGGGCGCTGAAAAGTCCGGGGAGCGCCCGGTTGGCAAGCGTGAGGGCGGCTTGCTTCATGTGGTTCAAGGAGAAATGTCCGTCGAGGCTGACGTCGGCAAAGTCGCTGTTGAGTTCAAATTTTGAACCGTTGGCAGCGGGCGAGAGCGTGGCGGTGAGTTCGTCAAGCGAGTAATCGCCGTGTGGACCGTTTGCCATGGCAAAGTCGCGGATGTTTACGTAGCCCGCAGGTTTGCTTCCTTGCAGGTTCGTGAGGTCGGCATGGACGGTAGCTTTGTAGGAAGCTTGTGCCAAAGCGCCTTGTTGGCCGAGCGTGGAAGGATGGATATTCGCTATCTGTGCTTCAACTTTTAAGCCGTTGATGCGCGAATTTGCCATTGTGGCTGTTCCGTCAAGAGTCAAGTGTGCGGCGGCATCGGTGCTTTTGAGTTGGGCGGAGAGTTGTGTGCCGTTGTATGCGGCGGTGAGGTAGATGGGGAAAAAGGTGTGCGCGTTCCATACCAGGTGGCTGACGTCGGCTTTTGCTTTGGCGGCGGTGAACCGCTTCTCTTTCAGCGAGGCTTGGGCGCTGAGGTGTGCGTTGACGTCGCTGGGCAGTTTTGCGTTTGCCATAAAGCGTGCGGGATTGGCCTTGCTGAGGGTGACGTCTCCGCTGATAGCTGTGGGCGACCACGAAACGTCGGCGCGCACTGCACCGGCTTCGGTGTTGAGTTTCAGGCGCGAGGTGCCTTCTTCTCCGAAGCGGTAGTTGGCATGTCCTTGCAGGTCTATATCGCCAAGCCGTGCTATGCGGCGAGTCCACGTGGTGTCTTTCAGTACGCAGGGCACAACGGTTTGGGTAAAATTCCTCTTTACGCGGAGTTGCTCTATTTGCGTGGCAATGGCATAGAATCCTTTTTCGTTTTTCTGCAAGGTGGCATTGGCGAGAAGCTGCAGCGCTTGGTCGTTGGCGGAAAGTTTGAAGGCATTGAGTTGTATCTTTCCGGGAAGAATGAGAACGTTTGTGCAGAACTTGCCTTCTATCTCAAAGTTCTCGGGCATTTTCAGAATCCATGCAAAGTCGCGGGTAGAGAAGGCGGCATTGTCTACCGTGGCTTTCACCCGCAGTGTGGGCCATAGGTTGCTCCACGACTTTCTGGCATCGTACGTTGCGAGCAGTTCGCTCTGCTCAAAGTGGGTGTGGGGAAGATTGAAACTTAGTCCGCTGACGTTGGCTGTCGTACGGTTGGCGTTTAGCTTTAGGCGTAAGTCTTTGAGGTTAAGCCCGCTTTGCTCTTTTAGTGAAAGCGAACGTATACGCAGGCTGATGCTGTCGTTGGTGATGGATTTAAGGCTGATGTTGGCGTTGATGTCGCGCAGGGCGAGGTGCGAGGGGTTGAGTTTCTTCGGAGTGAAAGGCAGGTAGCGCTTGTCGTAACGCACGTTTACGCGACGCAGTATGATGGAGTTGATTCTGAGGTTGAGCGTGGATGTCTTCTTGGGCTCTTTGCTGCTGAGCGCGTCAATGAAAAACTGGAAGTTGTCTGCGCTGTCGGCTTGTGTGCGGTAGAGGTTGACGTCGGTGTCGAGCAGCGATACGGTGCGCAGTGCCAGCTGGGAACGGAAGAGTGAGCGCAGCTCTATCTTAGCCGTCATTCGTCCGGCTTTGAGCATGGGTGCGTTGCGTTGGTCGTTGATGGTGACGTCGGTGAGTACCACGCGGTTGAAGAGCCCTATCTGCAAGTCGCCGATGGTCACGTCCGTATGCAGCTTTTCTGCTGCGGCTTCTGCCACGGAGCGTGTAAGGGTCTGCTTGACCGGCCCGAAGTTGACAGCCAGCAACAGCAAGAGGTAGGCAATGAGAACAGTGCCTACAATGGTGCGCAGTATGTTTCTGATGTGTTTCGTGGCTGTCGGGTGACGTGTGGGGTGAATAATA
The DNA here is from genome assembly GCA_963649665.1 of Bacteroidaceae bacterium. Taxonomy (GTDB): domain Bacteria; phylum Bacteroidota; class Bacteroidia; order Bacteroidales; family Bacteroidaceae; genus Alloprevotella. The sequence continues at coordinate 18,237 of CAVJJO010000037.1, forward strand.
ACTGCAAATTTAACGAAAAAGCACCGATTCTTCTTGCTTCGTTCAACGCTTTTCGGCCCATATGCACGTGCAATGCCGATGATTGTCGCCGTGCATATGGGCCGAAGGAAAAGGTATGTGTGATGTTATCGCTTACCTTCCGCGCTGGAAGGTGATGTCGTAGAAGCAGGCGTAGATGTTGGACGAGGCGTCGCTTTGTCCCTGGGCACTGGGGATGATGAGTCTTACGTGCGCCAGTTTGGCGTCGGCGGAGTTGAGTCGGCCGAGGTTGATGTAGGTGAATGGGGTGAGCCATCCGTTGGGCACGGCGGAGGTGCTGTAGATGGTCTTCATCACTCCGCTGGTGAACGAGGCGGTGAACACGCCGAGCGAGTTGCTGATGGTCATCTCGTCGGGCTGCATCTCGTAGGTGGTGAGGCGGTTGGTGGTGAGGATGCTGTCGGCAGCGATGTTGAACTCTGTGTAGCGCGCAATGACTTTCGTGCTTTCGCCGTCGGCAAGTTTCTCGCCGTTGCCTTTTTCTACTATTTGCATGTAGATGCCCGAGGTTTTGAAAAGCACGTACTCGTTGTTCTCCACGTTTGTCGTGCTGTCGGCGGCATAGAAGGCATCTTCGGAAATTACTTTGATGTTTCCTGGAATATTGAGCAAGTACTCTCCTGAGTCAGGGTCTTTTACCTGTGCTCCGCTTTTAAGGAATGCTTGGATTTGCTGGTTTTCTCTCTTGCGCTTGTCGGCATAGGTTTCGTCGTCGTTGCAGGAAGTGAGGAGCGAGGCGAAGGCTACGAGGAGCATGGAGAGGAAAAGAATCTTTTGTTTCATTGCGTAGGATGAATGGGTGTTGTGAGTGGGCAAAAGTACCTATTTTTTTTTGAAGTGGTAGCCCGAGTGGTGGACATTCGTCTAATCTCTGCGTTAAGAGTTCAAAAACGTTGATGAAATGATTCGTTGCCACAAAAAAACGCCTGCTGCAAGGTGGCGCTCCTTGCTTGCAGGCGTATCAAATGGTGCGTATGAATGAAGTGTGCGCCCGTGGCGCGGTGGGTTAGCAGTCGGGGTCGGGAGTGATGAGCTTGTAGCCCTTTCCGTGGATGTTGATGATTTCCACGTTCTCGTCGGCCTTGAGGTGCTTACGGAGCTTGGTGATGTAGACGTCCATGCTGCGGGCGTTGAAGTAGTTGTCGTCAATCCAGATGGTCTTGAGTGCATAGTCGCGCTGGAGAATCTCGTTGGCGTGGGAGCAGAGCAGTGTGAGGAGTTCGCTCTCCTTGGTGGTGAGCTTCGTCTGCGTTTCGCCGCGAGAGAGAATCTGCTTCTGCGTGTCGAAGTTGAAGGTGCCGATTTTGTAGTGCGTGCGGTCCTTGTTCTTCTTGCCCTTCACGCGACGGAGGATGGCTTCAATGCGGAAGGTGAGTTCTTCCATGGAGAAGGGCTTGGTGAGGTAGTCGTCGGCACCGATGCGGAAACCTTCGAGGATGTCTTCCTTCAAGGTCTTGGCTGTAAGGAAGATGATGGGCATCTCTTCGCTTGTCTCTCTAATGTCGCGTGCGAGGCTGAAACCGTCTTTCTTGGGCATCATCACGTCGAGCACGCAGAGGTCGAACTTGTCGAGGGTGAAGGCTTTGTAGCCGGCTTCGCCGTCGGGGCAGAGTGTGGTGTCGTATCCTTTGGCCTGGAGATATTCGCGGAGGAGCATACCGAGGTTTTCGTCGTCCTCGCAGAGGAGAATCTTCATTTTTACTTCAGTGTTCATGATTGTTTTGTTTTATGTTTGTATTGTTTTTTGCTTGTTGTGGGTTGGGGGTTACGCCATGAGGGGAATGGAGATGACAAAGCGCGTGCCTTTCCCGAAGTCGCTTTCGGCATGGATGTTTCCGCCGAGCTGTGTGATGATGTTGTGCACGTAGGCAAGACCGAGTCCGAAGCCTTTCACGTCGTGGCGGTTGCCGGTGTGTACGCGGTAGAACTTTTCGAAAATCTTCTTGATGTCCTCGCGTTTTATGCCTATGCCGTTGTCTTCAATGTTGATGATGAGCCTTTCGCCCTCGTTGTGCGTTTCCACGCTGAGGTGAAGGTCGCGGTTGTCGGCTTTATACTTCACGGCGTTGTCCATGAGGTTGAATATGACGTTGGTGAAGTGCATCTCGTCCACGAAGACGATGGCGTTTTCGGCGTCGAGGTGGGCATCGATGGTGCCTCCGGCAGCTTCCACTTTGAGGCGGAAGGTGTTCACCGTGTCTTGTATGAGACTGTTGGCGTCTACTTCCTTGCGTTTGAACGTGGCTGCCTTGCGGTCGAACATCGACATCTGCAGCACCTTCTCCACCTGGAAGCGCAGACGTTTCGTTTCGTCTACGATGATTCCCGAAACGTGGGTGAACATGGTTTCGCTCTTCGCCACTGAGGGATCCTTGAGCATTTGCGCTGCGAGCGAGATGGTGGATATGGGCGTCTTGAACTCGTGCGTCATGTTGTTGATGAAGTCGTTCTTTATCTCTGTCAGCTTCTTTTGGCGGAAGATGGTGTAGATGGTAAAGATGAAGACAATCAGCAGCACCAGAGTGAAGATGATGGCCGGAATGATGAAGCGCACGCTACTGAAGAGGTACTTCTGCATGTCGGGAAAGTGGATGTAGAGCACGCCCGACTGTGCGCTGGGGTCGTTGGGGTAGAGCACCTGCTTGTAGGTGAAGTTCTCGCCTTTCGGTGTGTAGTCGGGGCAGCGGTACACCTCTCGCCCGTCTGATGTGGTGACGTGGAAGTGGTAGTCGATGTTTATTCCGTTGCTCCTCAGTTCGGCGCGCAGATTGCTGTCGAGTTCGCGGAAGTCGACGCGTTCGGCAATGGGCTTGTTGCAGGCCTTGTAGAGGATGGAGTAGACCACTTCGTTGAGCAGTGCGCGTTGGTAGATGTAGCGTTGTCGCACGGAGTCGCGCATGGCTTCGCTCACGTCGTTGTCGGAGATGCCGTCGAGGAAGAGTCCTTTGGGCACGCTGGAGGGCACCACGGTGTGTGTGCGGCTTTCGAAGGCCGTTTCCTCTGCTTTGTTGAGCGCGGTGTCGGCGGGTGAGGGGCTGTTCTTTATCTTGAACTCCTCTTCAAGTCCTTGCTTCGTTTCTTTGAGCTCGAGGTTTCGCGCTGTTTGGTAGAGGCTTCGGGTGACGGATTCATCAAATTGCTCTTTGCGCATGTTGATGACCTCTTCGAAGTATTTCGTTTGCAGAACCAGCAGGGCGATGAACGAGGCTCCCATCACGCAAGCTATGATCCATATCGTTGACTTCTTCATGGGGGCAAAGTTATGCGATGTGTTAATGTGAATGTTTGTGGTTATTCCGTTTTTCTTAAAAACGCAGTCATGTTTAACGTTTTCTTTTGTCTATATTTATCAAAACGCTAAATAAGGCTTAGATTTAGGTGGCTTAAAAGTTGTGGCGAATGTTAGTCCCAAGGGTGGATGTGGGGTGGGAGAGGCGTGAAGTGCATGTGCTTTTTGGCTACGGCGTAGGCTATGATGCTCACCCTTGTGCCTTCCACGGCGAGTGCTTCCTGTGCGCATGAGCGGGTGGTGAAGCCGTAGGTGATTACGTCGTCTACGAGCAGTATGTGTTTTTCTTTGATAAGTTCGGGGCGTGCCACTTCGAATACGCCTTTTACGTTCTCTTTCCGTTCTTCTTCGTTGAGTTTGGTCTGTGACTGGCGGAAGGTTTTGCGTATGATGGCTCCGGTGATTATGGGCAGTCCCGTTTCCTTGGCAATGCCGCGTGCGAGCATTTCGCTTTGGTTGTAGCCGCGCCAGCGTTCGCGCTTTGGGGTGAGGGGGATGGGCACGAGGGCGTCTACGCTGTCGAAAAAGCCGTGGCCCTTGGCATCGATGGCCATGATTTGGCCAATGAATTCTGCCACTTTGGGGCGGTCGTAATACTTGAAAAGGATTATGGGCGTGCGGTTGGGGTCGTCGGAGTCGTAGAAGACGGACGCGGTGGCTTCCTTGAAGTTGGGGCCCAGTGTGCCGAAGCGCAGGCTCAGCGGATTGTCGTGTTTGCCGTAGTAGGTCGTGTGGGGGATAGATTCGCCGCATTCGGTGCACCAAATGCGTGTGCCGCGCAGCAGACGTGCGCCACAGATTACGCAGTAGCGCGGGAAGATGGTTTCCGCAATGTCTTTTGCTGCAAGTTTGAGAATTTGGCGAAGGCGGGTTTTCATGGTGGGGAGAGGGTGGGGGCTTTTTTTGGGGGGGCTTAGTAAGCGTTGACGTTAGAAATTGAACAATTTTCTCACGCTTAGTAATGTATAAAAAATAACTTGAGCAATTTTTTCGAGAATCATACAACGCATTCGTCAACGACGGGCTGAAAGCCCAACCTGCGCCTAGCCCAGGGCAACGCCCTGGGTAC
>CAVJJO010000038.1:0-22436 GCA_963649665.1 Bacteroidaceae bacterium
ACTTGAGTCACTAGTCCTTCAGGCCGTTTCCCCTGAATCAGAAACTTGAGTCACTTCTTTTTTCTTCCGAAGAAGAAGCCCACGTAGGCGTTGCAGTAATTGATGGAATTGGTAAGCGAGAGCCGGCTGTTGCGGTACGTGTAGAGATGGTTGATGAAGGAGGCTCCGGCAAACCAGTGCGAATTGTTCCACACAAGGCCAACGCGCGAGGTGCAGTCGAAGGAGAAATTCTTGAGGTCGAGGAGCAATTCGTTGCCCTTCAGCTTTTTCCCTTTTGCCTTGCGGATGCCAACGGATGTCATGAACGAACCTCCGAGCAGCCAGTTGCGGGCAAACACCCAGTTGTAGGCATAGCCGCCGCTGAGATAATAGTAGTCGTAGTTGACGGACGAAAATTTTAGTTCGTCTATGAGTTTGCTTTCGCTGCCGTTTTCGCCAAGTAGCGAAGCTGGCAGTTTGTGATGGTCAAACGAGATGTCCTGTCGGCTGTAGCCCAAACCTGCCATAGGCGAACCGCAACTTTTGAGTTGTTGCGTGCTTTGGTTGAAGGCGGCAGGATAGGAAAAGTGGCGATGGTTGAACACGTAGTAGGCGCTAAACGAGAGCATGGACGAATTCATGCCCGTGAAGTCCACGCCACGCACGCTCTTAGGCTCCACACCCTCGAAGCCCATGGCCTTACGCAGACTGTAACCACCCTTGTTTTGCATGTATACGAAGTCGCATCCCAACATGGAACTGTAGAGACGGAAACTCAGTTCACTCGCCTTGCCCAACGAACGGGGGTGCGCCACGTCGAACGTATAGCCAAGGAATATCCAGCGCCAACCGAAGTAGGGGCCTACCTTTACGCTGGGGTCGGGCTTAGTGAAGATGGCTTGCGTGCCGACCTCTTCGTTTCTTCCCTGCAGACGGTAGGTCTGGAAATAGTTGACGTTCTGCACCATTACGGTGAAGTTGTAGTAGTTGGGGGCTATATAGGTCGTGTCGTAAGCATTGAAGTTCTTGATGAAGCGGTAAATGATGTTTCCCGTGTGTTTGATGCGCTGTTTCAGTTCGCCACGGTGGCGAGTTGACAACGTGGCGCTGACCGACACTTCGGTCGTGTCGGCTTCCTGTGCGGCAACGCTTTGCGGAAGGAAACACAATGCGAGAAGGATGATGAGGATAACGCGTTTCAAAAGTATGTTGCAGTTTTGTAAGGCTTCGGGGCAGTACTCTGAAGCACTACCCTATTGCCGAAGCTTTCCTTTGGGTTCAATAAGGCGATTAGAACTTTCCCAATATGCGGTCTACCACCCAGTTGACGGGTGTGGCGCTCACGCAGTCGGTGTGGCAAATGGCTTTGTCCTGCAAATGCTCCACCACTTGGCGTATGAGCGGCAGTTGCACATAACGGGGATTGGGCACTACGATTTCCTGACGGCCGTTTTCGTTTTGCAGCACAATGGGCTGGTAAGTGAAAACGGAAAAGGAAAGTGAACCGCGGTCGCCAATGATGTCGATGCGGTCTTCCTTGGCGCTTTCATGTGCTACGAAACACCACGAACCGCTTCCCGGCAGTCCGTCGTCGAAGCGAAACGATGCGCTTACGGAGTCCTCCGTTTCGTAGAGTCCGCCACGGTTGGCCGTGAAACCTTCGGCTTCAACGATGGGGCCGAACATTTCCTGAAGAAGGTCTATCTGGTGCGGTGCGAGGTCGTAGAAATAACCGCCACCGGCAATGTCGGCCTGCACGCGCCAAGGCAGGTTTGTGCGGTTGTAGTCGAGGTCGCGCGGGGGGACGGCAAAGCGAATCTGCACGTTTACCACACGCCCCACGGCTCCTTCGCTTACAAGTTGCTTAACGCGCTGGAAATAAGGCAGCGAACGGCGATAATAAGCCACGAAGCAGGGTACGCCCGTTTTCTCGGCTATGCGGCAGATGCGGCAGCAGTCTTCGTAGTTCGACGCCATGGGCTTCTCCACATACACGGCCTTGCCGGACTTCATGGCCATAATGGCATAGGTGGCATGGGTGGAAGGCGGTGTGGCTATGTACACCGCGTTGACTTCGGGGTCGTCGATGAGCTGTTGGGGGTCGGTGTAGAAACGTTTCACATGGTGACGCTCGGCATAAGAACGGGCCTTTTCCGCATTGCGGCTCATCACCGCTACGACGTCCGACCCCTCCACTTCGTTGAAGGCGGGACCGCTTTTACGTTCGGTGACTTCACCGCAGCCGATGAATCCCCAATGTATTTTTTTCGTTTCTTCCATAATTGTAAACTTGACGTTCGCACAAAGATAAGTACAAAAATGGAGATAGGCAAACGCTCAAATGTGCAAAGTGGCGCTTTGGCGAACTCTCGAGCAGAAAGGCTCTTTGCGTTCCTACTTTATAGCCGAAATTCCAAGGCACGGTGTAAAAATTCCAAGGCACGCCGTAAAAACTCCAAGGCATGGTGTGCAGACTCTGATAGGGAAACGAATGAAAGGGGGAAAGAATGGGGCGATAGCGCATGGAGGTCAAGACTCTGTCTTGACGGGAGGGAGGAACACGAATTATCATGAATTAACCACGAATTTTCATGAATTATTTTTGAGCACGAAAGTTCTGTGTATTCTGTGCATTCTGTGGGAGAATAAAAAATCAAGACGAGAGCGCATGGGGGCGATAGCGCATGGAGGTCAAGACTCTGTCTTGACGGGAGGGAGGAACACGAATTATCATGAATTAACCACGAAACAACGTTCGGCGGCCGAAGGGAAAGCCAATTTTCATGAATTATTTTTGAGCACGAAAGTTCTGTGAAATCTGTGCATTCTGTGGGAGAATAAAAAATCAAGACGAGAGCGCATGGGGCGAAGCGCATGGAGGTCAAGACTCCAGTCTTGACTATACCATGTTCCCCAAAAAACAATTCATGAAAATTGGCTTTCCCTTCGGCCGCCGAACGTTGTTTCGTGGTTAATTCATGATAATTCGTGTTCCTCAAGCAATGAGCAAAGCGAGTTGCCTCTGTGTGTATTCCGTGAATTCTGTGGGAGAAGATTGGATTTAAAGGGAGGCGTGTAGAGCAGTCAAGACGGGAGTCTTGACCTCCATGCGCTCTCGTTTCAAGCGCAGCCACACAAAACAGTCCGTGACTGCTTGCAGAGCGTGACGTTTTCAAAACGTCACCCCCATGCGCGTTGCACCAATCTTGCTCAAGTTATTTTTTTTACACATTACTTAGTCGAGTTCAACCACCGTTATTCCGGCACCGCCGAACTGCACGTGTTCGTCGCGGAACGAGCGTACGCCCGGAACCGTGCGTAAATAGTTGCGCACGAGTTCACGCAAAGCGCCCGTGCCTGTGCCGTGGAGAATGCGCACCTTGCTTTGCTCAAGCTGAATGGCGTCGTCAATGAAAAGCGAAACAGCCTGGAGTGCTTCATCTACATGAAGTCCGCGCATGTCCAGTTCGGGACTGAAATGGAGCTTCTTTTCGTGCATCGCATCGCGCGTCTGCCGGCTTACGAAAGTAGCTGCCTGCGGAGCCTTTACTTCCGCCGGTTTGTCGGCTGCCTCTAAGCGCGACACATTCACGTTGGAATAGAGCGACCCGAAGAGCACGCGGGCAGTCTTTCCCGTCAGGCTTTCAATGCGCCCCACGCTCGTCTGCCCCTTTATGCGCACATAACTTCCTTCGGCAAGCGCCGCCGCTTTAGGCGCCGGAGTAGCGGATGTGCCTGCGCTTTTCGCATCGCCATTATTGCCGCGAGCAAGAGCGGTAACGGCAGCTGCTTCCTGCGCGCGCTGTTTCTGTCGTCCGCTGCGCGGGTCTTCGCCGCGGCGTTGCTGACGGCGCATTATCTTGGCGAGTTTGCGGTCAACGGCGTCGCCCGTCGCCGACTCTTGCGAGAGTTCTTCGTGGAAGTCGGCAAGTTCTTGGCGGGCCTCGCGCGTGCGCTCCTTCTCGGCTTGCGCTTCCTTGATGGAGCGAATGGTATTTTCCACCTTGGCATTGCTCTCCTCCACAATGCGTTTTGCCTTTTCGCGGGCGTCGGAAAGAATGGCGGCACGCTCTTGTCGCAGCGTGGCACTTTCACGTTCGAGGCGTTCCATTGTGTCGTCGAGCTGCTTCTCGCGCTGGCGTATGTTGCGGCGTTTGTTCTCCCAGTAAGTGCGGTCGCGTATGATGTCCTGCAGATATTTGTCGCTCATCACGTAGTCCTTGCCCACGATATCCGTGGCATACTGGATGACATCGTCGGGGATGCCCGTTTTCCGGGCTATTTCAATGGCGAACGAGCTGCCGGGATTGCCCACCTGAAGCATGAAGAGGGGCTGCATCTGCTGGCGGTCGTAGAGCATGGCGCCGTTCGCCACGCTCGTGTGCGATTCGGCGTAGTGCTTAAGGTTCTGATAGTGTGTGGTGATGATTCCCCAAGTGCGGTTTCTCACGAAGCGGTGCAAGATGCCCTCTGCCAGCGCGCCGCCGATTTGAGGCTCCGTGCCACCTCCGAATTCGTCAATCAAAAGCAGCGACGACTGCGATGCATGCCGCATCATCTGCTTCATGTTCAAGAGATGGGAGGAGTAGGTGGAGAGGTCGTTCTCGAGACTTTGCTCGTCGCCCATGTCCATCATGATGTCGGAGAATATGCCGGCGCGGGTGCCGTCGGCCACGGGCACGGGCATGCCGCACTGGAGCATATACTGCAAGAGTCCCACGGTCTTGAGGCAGACTGACTTACCGCCCGCGTTGGGACCAGATATGAGAAGTATGCGCTGGCCGCGTTCAAGCGTCACGTCGAGCGGCACGATGCGTCCGCCGTGTTTGGCAAGACTCTGTTCGAGAAGCGGATGGCGCGCCTGTACCCATTCGATGTGCGGACGGTGGTCCACCTCGGGCACGATGCAGCGAAACTGCTCGCAAAAAGCCGTTTCGGCACGCAGAAAGTCCACCTCGGCAAGGAAGTGGAGCGAAGAGAGCATGTCGTTGACGTAGGGACGTATGTCCGACGTGAGTTCCTGAAGTATGCGTATCACCTCACGGCGCTCAGCGGCATGGAGTTCGCGTATCTTGTTGTTGGCCTCCACCACGGCGGAAGGTTCTATGAAGACCGTCTTTCCGCTGGCACTCTCGTCGTGGACAATGCCACGGATTTTCCGTTTCAGTGCCGGTGCCACGGGAATAACCAAACGGCCGTCGCGCAACGTGGGAGCCACGTCGCGGTCGATGTAGCCTTCCGTCTGCGCCTCGGTGATGATGGAACGCAGACTGTGGGAGATGCTGCGGGTGGTAACCTCTATCTGGTGACGGATGGAAAGGAGTTCGGGCGATGCCGTATCCTTTATCTTGCCATATTTGTTAAGCACGGCGTCAATGCGCTTGACGGTCTGCGGAAAAGTAGGCACATTTTCCGCCAAGCGTCCCAAGGCAGGATAGCGGTAACGCGCGGGCGTCGCTTCCGCAGACTCGCCTTCAGCGTTTTCATCCATTTTGCTGTCAGACGCATCCTCTTCCTCGTCGCTCCGGCTTACGAAAGCCTGACGGTAAGATATTACGGTCTGAAGCGAACGCTTGAGCGAGAAAAGGTCGAGCTCTTCCATGTAAGTTCGCTCGGGCTTCACGCGAAACAGCGCTTCGCGCACGTCGAAGAATTCGTTTTCCAACTCGTCGTCCGTCTCCGTCAGGAAACGCGAGAACTCCCCGGCACGAGCCAAAGCCTCGCGTACCATGTCGGCATCGGAAAGAAACTGCAGTCGGTTGTCCACCCACTCCGTGCCCAAAGAGGACATGCAGCGGCCCTTCAGCAGCGTACGAATTTCACTGAATCCTATCTTGCGTTCAAAGTTGTCGGGGTATATCATATGGAATACAAATTTTCAATGCGAATGCAAAATTACGAAAAAAAGCCGTACCTTTGCTCAACGTTTGGCCATGCACGGCCGGCGCGCTAACCAGGTTCACCGCGAAGAACCATAATATCCAGTGTAATAATGGACAAACAAGTCAAGGTGAGAGACCGCGTTTTCAAGGTCTCCATCAGCGAAGCCACCATCAAAGAACGCGTGGCTGCAGTAGCCGAAAAAATCAATTCCGACCTTGAAGGAGAAAAACCGCTGTTCCTTGCCGTGCTCAACGGCTCGTTCGTCTTTGCCGCCGACCTCATGCGCGGTATCACAACGCCCTGCGAAATCACCTTCGTACGTCTCGCATCCTATTCAGGCACTACCACCACAGGCAAAGTAAAGCAACTCATCGGACTGAACGAAAGCATTGAAGGCCGCACCGTGGTCATCGTGGAAGACATCATCGACTCCGGACTTACCATGAAGGAACTCCTTCAAACGCTTTCTACTTTCAAGCCCAAAGAAGTGCGCATAGCCTCGCTCCTCGTCAAGCCCGGCAACCTCAAGGTGGATCTCAACATCCACTACCGTTGCTTCGACATCCCCAACGACTTCATCGTGGGCTACGGACTCGACTACGACGGTGAAGGCCGCAACCTCCCCGACATCTACACCGTGGTAGATTAGAAGCGGCAAGGCAAGAAACACCCATTATATATATAGGTGCGAACCGTGCCCGCGCTATGCACTCAACGGCATGGCACGGATGAACGTGCGCAACACGCTGAATCTTACTCTAACTAAACTATACAACAAAACGAAAATGAAGAATATCGTTATCTTCGGTGCCCCCGGATCGGGCAAAGGCACACAGAGCGACTTGCTCGTAAAGAAATACGGCTTCAAGCACATCTCCACTGGCGACGTGCTCCGTGCCGAAATCAAGAACGGCACTGAACTCGGCAACACTGCCAAGAGCTACATCGACAAGGGACAGCTCATCCCCGACTCTCTCATGATCGACATCCTTGCAGCCACCTACGATGCACTCTGCCCCTGCGAAGGCGTCATCTTTGACGGTTTCCCCCGCACCATTCCCCAAGCAGAAGCGCTCAAGGCCATGCTCGCCGAACGCAACACCGAAGTAGCCGGCATGCTTGAACTCGACGTGCCCGAAGACATGCTCATGGAACGCCTCATCAACCGCGGTAAGACTTCCGGCCGTGCCGACGACAACGCCGAAACCATCAAAAAGCGTCTCGACGTATACAACAACCAGACTGCTCCCCTTATCGACTGGTACGAGAAGGAAGGCAAGCGCCACGCCGTGAAGGGCTTCGGTTCTCTCGAAGAAATCAACGCCGCCCTCTGCGCCGTCATCGACCAGTTCTAAATCAGCAACGCATACTCCCCCCCCCCGACAGGAAACAAGCGGCTCCGCATTGCGCTGCCGTCGTTTCCTCAGAGAGGACAATTACCGCAAAGAGGTTATAAGGCACGCCTTTGCACGCACAAGCGGCAACACACGCGCCCTATAACCCCTTTGCAGCTTAAAGAGACCAAACAATCCAATAACCCACTCACCACACACCGACATGGCAGAATCAAATTTCGTAGACTACGTCAAAATCTACTGCCGCTCAGGAAAGGGCGGACGCGGCTCCATGCACTTGCATAGAGCCAAATACCAACCCAACGGAGGACCCGACGGAGGCGACGGCGGACGAGGCGGAAACGTATACCTAAGAGGGAACCACAACTACTGGACACTCCTCCACCTACGCTACGAACGCCATGTCTTTGCCGGCAATGGCGGAAACGGTTCGAAATGCTGTTCTCACGGTTCCGACGGCGAGGACCGCTACATCGACGTGCCTCCTGGTACCGTTGCCTACAACGCAGAAACGGGAAAATACATCTGTGACGTGGCGAAAGACGGACAGGTGGTCATGCTGCTCAAAGGCGGCCGCGGCGGTCTCGGCAACTGGCAGTTCCGCACCTCCACCAACCAAGCCCCGCGCTACGCACAGCCCGGCGAACCCATGGAAGAGATGATGGTGATTCTTGAGCTCAAACTCTTGGCAGACGTAGGTCTCGTGGGTTTCCCCAATGCCGGGAAGTCCACGCTCCTATCCTCCCTCTCTTCCGCACGCCCGAAGATTGCCAACTATCCCTTCACCACCATGGAACCCTCGCTCGGTGTGGTGGCCTGCCGCGACAACAAGTCGTTCGTCATGGCCGACATTCCCGGCATCATCGAAGGGGCTTCGGAAGGTAAAGGTCTCGGATTGCGCTTCCTACGCCACATAGAGCGCAACTCTCTCCTACTCTTCATGGTGCCTGGCGACACCGACAACATTGCCCGCGAGTACAACATACTCCTTAACGAACTCCGTCAGTTCACACCCGGCATGCTCGATAAACACCGCGTGCTGGCCGTGACCAAATGTGACTTGCTCGACGAAGAACTCATGGAAATGCTGCGTGCCGACCTCCCCGACGACCTTCCGGTGGTATACATCTCCGCCGTCACCGGTTTCGGCATACAAGAACTCAAGGATTTGCTTTGGAAGGAACTCAACAGCGAGAGCAACAAACTCCAAAGCGTGAGCGAAGAAGGCTCCATCGTGCACCGCGACCGCGAAACAGCATTGCTCCAAAGCGATTTCGAAGACTGGGAAGACGACTACGACGATATAGAGGTTGACGCCGACGACGATTTCGACGCCGACGATATCTACGACATAGAAGACCTCGAAGACTAACGCTGTGGCTCCGTTGGCAACATTCGTGCATTAACCGAACCGCGCATATCCCCAAACACGTCATCAGCATAAAGGCTCATTGACCCTATGACCAATACGCTTCTTCAATACCCCATAGAGCCTTCACACCATGTGAAGGCTTTTTCTACTACACGCATTTCACCGCTTCCCGTCACCGATGAGGAAATCCGCGCCATGGGCAACTATGCCGCCTTCAACGTGACAGACTACTGCGGCGACTCGCCCGAACGCGTAGAGCGAAACAAGCAATGGCTTGCCGGCGAACTCGGCATTTCAGCCGAACGCATTGTTCTTCCCCGACAGACGCACACCGACCGGGTTCTCACACTCACCCCGTCCTTCACCGCCCTACCCCTTGAAGAACGCAAAACACTCCTGCAGGACGTCGACGCGCTCATCACCGCCGAAGAAGAACTCTGCATCGGTGTGTCCACTGCCGACTGCGTGCCCATACTGCTCTACTCTACCGAGAAACGTGTGGTGGCAGCCATCCATGCCGGATGGCGAGGCACGGTGAAACGCATTGCACAAAAGTGTGTGCGTCAGATGACGGAAGAGTTTTCCTGCCGCCCGTCCGAAATCCACGCCATTATAGGCCCAAGCATTTCTCCTGAAGCTTTCGAAGTGGGAGAAGAAGTTGTCGATGCATTCCGAAACGCCGATTTTCCCATGGATGCCATTCTCTCCTACCGCCCTCCCATGCACCGCGACGGGCAAACGGAGAAGAAAGCACACATCGACCTTTGGGCTGCCAACTCCATTTTGCTCGAAGAAAGCGGACTTGAATTCAGCCACATTCAAGTGTGCGGAACCTGCACCTTTTACCACTCGGACACCTTCTTCTCCGCCCGCTCCCTCGGCATAAACTCCGGACGCATCTTCTCTGCGATTATGCTTGAACGCAATGCCTAAGCACTGTTCAAAAATATAGTCGCAAAACAACGAGGCTATATCTCATTAGCCTATGCGAATATACCTCATTGGGCAACGAGGCTATATCTCGTTAGCCGATGCGGATATACCTCATTGGGCAACGAGACTATACATCATCATAAAACGAATGTACGTGCATCGGGCATTGCACGTATGTGCATCGGGTATTGCAAGTACGTGCATCAGGCATTGCACGTACGTGCGTTCTCTTGTAAGGATGTGTAGAGCATGACATTTTGAAAATGCCAAACCCATGCGCAGCTGAATCATGTCCCATACGTTTCACCTAAAAACTGCGTAAGTTGCTTTTTACGCTTACTAAAAAGCACATACGAAAACAAAAAAAGAATGCAGCCAAGCAAATGGATTCAACCATCGATGCTTGGCTGCATTCTCTATCTATAAAGGAATGAGTCTTTAATTTGATGAGGCTATATCAGGAGAACTTTACCTTGCGCGTCACATTACCTACGCGAAGGATATAAATGCCCTTGTCAAGCGAAAGCGTAATGCTCTTCTCCTGCGAATCTATCTTCACCGAACTTACAAGAACGCCTGTTACATTGAACACCTCAAGCTTCAGTCCGGCAGCGTTCTTCACGTGAACAGTACGGCCTTCTGTGGTCATCTGAACTTCAGAAAACGCAGACGCCACTGCGGGAGTTTCGGAATATTCCTCTTCACTCTCTGCGGCCATTGCTGCCAGAGGAGCAAAAAGTAAAGATGCAAGAAGGAATAGTTTAGAAGTATATTTTGCCATAAGCGAATGTCGTTAAGATGTAAATGGTATTATTCTAAAGAAGCGAGGTGCGCGCAAGTTGCTCTTTTGTCTTTCAAAACGGAACGTTACGAAGCATTCTGAAAGCAAAGAACCGGCCTTGCACAACCTTTCTATTGCAAAATTAAGGGGATTTTCTGAAAATCGGAAGAAAGCACCGTTTTTTTTTGATGCTCTTCGTTTTCTTAGTACTTTTGCCTCGCTCTTCCACATTCAAGGGGTGCTGCGGCATGTGCCGCTGCTGAGATTATACCCTACGAACCTGCTACGGACAATGCCGGCGAAGGAATGATCGAGGATAGATGCAAGAGGCAGCGAACTGCTTTACATTTCCACCAAGCAGCACAAACCTCAAATCCGTTCGTAGAGAAGCCACCTTCTCTCACACACGAAAGGTAGCGTAAGGCAAAAAACGGGCGACGCACCGTCGTCTTTTCCATTACCGCCACGCACAAGTCAACTTCCACAGCATCTTCATTTCCTTAACCTTCGCCCCCGTCCTCATAAGCAACAAGGAAGGGAGCGATAAGTTTATATCCATACCAAAGAAACATACTACGTTCATGGTACCCGTTCAATTCATCACCCATTCCACCCCTACCCTCTCCTACGAAGAGTCGGCACTCGAAGCACTCCGCGGCGGTTGCAAATGGATACAACTCCGCATGAAAGGAGCTGCCGACAGCGAGGTAGAACCCATTGCACGTCGACTGCTCGCCGCTTGCCACGATGCACAGGCAACCTTCATCATCGACGACCGCGTGGAACTCGCAAAGCTCATTCAAGCCGACGGCGTGCATCTCGGCAAGACGGACATGCCCGTTGCCGAAGCGCGTGAAAAACTCGGACACGAATTCATCATCGGCGGCACGGCAAACACCATTGAAGACATCCGCCAGTTGAAACGTTCGAGCGTCGACTACATTGGTTGCGGACCTTTCCGTTTCACCACAACGAAAGAGAAACTCGCCCCCACCCTCGGGCTGGAGGGATACAAAAACATCATGGAAGCCATGCATGAGGAAAACATCCGCATCCCCGTATGCGCCATAGGCGGCATTACCGTTGACGACGTCGTGCCCCTTCTTCGAGCTGGCGTACAAGGGATTGCCGTAAGCGGTGCCGTCGTTCGCAGCGAAGACCCTGCCGCCGCCATGCAGCAGTTCCTGAATGCCGACGAACTACTCTGACAACGCTTTTCACAGGAAAAACATCCAAACGCATCTATTATAAACCTATATCGGATAGCCGAAATGAAGATTACATATCCCGCAAGCGAAAAAGTCTACCTCAAAGGCAAACTTTTCCCCGATGTGAGAGTAGGAATGCGACAAATCAATCTTACTCCCACCATAACCAAAGACGCTAAAGGCAACAAACACCGCAGAGAGAACGCTCCCGTTATCGTCTACGATACAAGCGGTCCTTTCTCCGACCCCAACATCGACATCGACCTTAAGGAAGGTCTTCCCCGTTTGCGCGAAGCGTGGATTCGCCAACGCGGAGGCGTAGAGCAACTCCCCGAATTCTCCTCTTCCTACTGCAGGGAACGGCTCGCCGACAAGTCGCTTGATTCCTTGCGCTTCAACCACCACCATCTCCCCCTACGCGCATTGCCCGGAGCCGGCATCACACAGATGGCGCTTGCCAAGAAAGGCATCGTCACACCCGAAATGGAGTACGTGGCCATACGTGAGAACATGAACTGCGAAGCGCTCGGCATTCACTCCCATATCACGCCCGAATTCGTGCGCTCGGAAGTAGCAGCAGGACGTGCCGTAATCCCCGCCAACATCAACCATCCCGAAGCCGAACCGATGATTATCGGACGCAACTTCCTCGTGAAGATAAACACAAACATCGGCAATTCAGCCACTACGTCGTCTATCAATGAAGAAGTGGAAAAAGCCGTATGGAGCTGCAAATGGGGAGGCGACACCATAATGGATCTCTCCACTGGAAAGAACATTCACGAAACGCGCGAGTGGATTGTGAGAAACAGTCCCGTTCCCGTAGGCACAGTGCCTATGTACCAAGCCATGGAAAAGGTTCATGGAGTAGCCAAGAACCTCACTTGGGAACTTTACCGCGACACGCTCATCGAGCAGTGCGAGCAAGGTGTGGACTACTTTACCATCCACTGCGGCATACGCCGTAAAAACATCCATCTCTCCCAAGGACGCATGACGGGAATGGTTAGCCGTGGTGGCAGCATCATATCCGAATGGTGCTTGAAGAACGACAAGGAGAGTTTCCTCTACGAACACTTCGATGACATATGCGACATCTGCGCACAATACGACGTGGCCATTTCGTTGGGTGACGGTCTCCGTCCCGGTTCCATCTATGATGCGAACGACAAAGCACAGTTCGCCGAACTCGACACGATGGGCGAACTTGTCACAAGAGCTTGGGACAAAGGCGTGCAGGCGTTCATCGAGGGACCTGGTCATGTGCCGATGCACAAGATACGCGAAAACATGGAACGGCAAGTGGAGAAATGCCACAACGCTCCCTTCTATACGCTGGGTCCGCTCGTTACGGACATTGCGCCCGGTTATGACCACATCACCTCTGCCATCGGCGCTTCCATCATAGGCTGGCTCGGTACGGCTATGCTCTGCTATGTCACTCCCAAAGAGCATCTTGCCTTGCCCAATCGCGACGACGTGCGCACGGGAGTGGTGACTTACAAGATTGCGGCTCATGCCGCCGACCTTGCCAAAGGCCATCCAGGTGCACAAGTGCGCGACGACGCATTGTCCAAAGCACGCTACGAATTCCGCTGGAAGGACCAGTTCAACCTCAGTCTCGACCCCGATCTCGCCATGAAGTACTACAAGGAAGCGCACTACGAGAACGGCGAGTTCTGCACCATGTGCGGTCCGAACTTCTGCGCCATGCGCATCTCCCACCGGCTCGGAGAAGACTGCGAGCAGGAGTCGTAGTCAACGGCTCTCAAACTCCATACAACGACAAGGGAGTGTTCATCTGCATCGCTCCATTCTTGCCCAGATAAAAGTTATCGCCAATGCAAAGCATTCTGCCTTGCATTGGCGATAATCGTTATACGACGAATGTCCATCTGTTCATTCGTCAAGCATGTCTTCGGTAACGACGAAGCGTTCGTTTCTCCACTCAGTAAAGGGTTCTTCCTTTTCAAGGGGATAAGAATCTACCACGCTACCGTCTTTGCAGAAGACCAGTACTTGGCGCTCTGCCGTTCGCCCATCGGGGAACACGACCTCGGCATAACATACTCTACGATATTCGGGATGATGATAGGAATTCATAAGGAGGTTGACGTTTCGTTGCATAGGAACAATTGCACCCAGGCGTATCACTGAAAATGATTGCGTGTTTCGCGAAGCGTGTCAAGGCGGAGCAGACTATCGCGGATACGCAGACGCGGGTCGACGGACTTGGCTTGTGCACTATCGCCCTTTACAGCAGTAGAATCCTTGCTCTCCGTCGCTTTTTCCTCTTTCTTTTCTTTCTGAGGGCGCACACGAAGAAGCTGTATGCCGGATACGGAAAGTATTTTGGGACGTTCCGACCAAACGACACTTTGGTAAAGAACCACTTCCACGTTCTTCAACTTGCAATCGCCAATGCGGGCAGAGACAATCTGCACTCCACTTGAATAGATCATGTTGGAATATACTTCGGTGGAATCGTTGTCGTAATGCAGCACGATGATGGCCGTAGCGCTTCGTTCGCCTTCGTGGTAATGCCAGTCGGTAAGGAAACGCCATTCCAGCACATCGCCTGCATGGAGACTGGTGTCAGCCTTTTGCTCATAGGAGTAATGCGTGGAACTCTGCGAACAAAGCAGCAACGACTGCGCACCCTTCCATATATTAAGCGTATCGCCCTTCAAACCTCCTACGGCCACGGACGAAGAGCCAGAATCGCCAAAGCGTTTGGAAAGTTTGTCGTAAATCTTCACCAAATCGTCGGTATGGCGCTCATACCACTGGAGGGAACGGTCGAAGGTCTGCGCATCAATGCCATGTTTTTGTAATACTGCTTCCTCATCGAAACGTACATTGTAGGCAAAACTATCTGTCGTTTCCTGTTGCGCCAAGGCTTGCGCCATGTGCATATCGTAAAGCACGTCCTCCATCGCTCCACTAGAAAGCACTTCGGATGGACGGTCTGAGGCACACGAAGAAAGAAGCAAAAGCACTATGAGCAACAGTCCGTTCCAAACCGTGGAACGGACTTTTACTGCACGCTGCAATGCATTGCTTAGACAGATAGAAACGCTGTGTTTACTTGAATATTCCACTGCGGTTGAGGCGTTTGTAGTAAAACAACACGAGGGCTACGGCTCCGCAACTGATGGCCGCATCGGCAAAATTGAATATTGCTCCGAAGAATACGCTATTGCCCACAATGGGCATCCAATCGGGCCAGGTAAAAAGCGGGAAATAGAACATGTCGATGACGCGACCTTCCATGAAGCGTCCATATCCTTCGCCAAAAGGAACCAGCTGTGCCGGTTCGGCATAAGGCAAACTCTCGCTATAGACGAGTCCGTTGAACATGTTGTCGAGGATGTTGCCGCTTGCACCTGCTACGATAAGCGAAAGGCAGACGATAAGTCCAATAGGAGCACAATGCTTTATCTGACGTATGAGCACGTATACAAAGAATCCGATAGCTACGATACGGAACACGGCCAATGCTAACGTGCCGATGAAGTCCATTCCGAAAGCCATGCCGCGGTTTTCCGTGAAGAGGAGTTGGAACCACGGCGTAACGGTCAGGCTTTCATGTAGCGAGAACTGCGTTTTTATCGCATATTTGATGCACTGGTCCGCTACGATAACAAAAAGTATGATGAGCAAAGCCCACAATCCCCTTTTCCTTACCTCACGTGCAGAAAGAGGGGCTTGTGGGTTTTGAGAGTTTTCGTTGTTCATTAGAGAATTTCTACATTAACCAAACGGGAGCATTCCCGTCGGCGCGATAGCAAATTACGGTGGCCTTATTTGCGGCTCTGCTGCTGTTTGGCTTCGATGCTGAGCGTAGCATGGGGCACGGCACGGAGGCGTTCTTTGGGAATGAGTTTGCCGGTAACACGGCAGATGCCGTACGTCTTGTTTTCGATACGTACCAAGGCAGCCTGCAGTCCTTGAATGAACTTCTGCTGGCGTGCGGCCATTGTGGTAAGTTCCTCTTTGGTCTGCGTCATGGAACCTTCTTCGAGGATTTTGTAGGTAGGCATGGTGTCGTCCACGTCGTTGCCACTACGGTTGCTGAGCGTGTCCATCATTTGAGAATAGTCACGGCGGGCAAGTTCAAGCTTCTTGAGGATAATTTCCTTGAACTCATTGAGTTCTTCGTCGGTATAGCGCGTTTTCTCTGCCATAATGGTTTGAGGTTAAAGGGTTTAGTAAATGATTGGTTGCACCGTCAACGGGTGTTGTGCCAAAAGGATATCTAAGATTGAAAAGAAGGGAAGGTGCGTACTTTTGGCGCACACCTTCCCTTTACTGTTTACTGTTTTTTGCTAATGAGAATATGAACCTTGAAGTCTTCGAAGTCGAACTCAGATGCATCGGCGGGTAATGAGTCTACCGTCGTCACGCTGTCGGCAAGCACTTGCTTTGCTATGTAGTCGGCAAAGGCTTCCACAGCTTCAGAAAGCGTTTCGTGGCGTTCTACCTCTACGGTAATGCGGTCGGTGATTTCAAATCCCGTTTCCTTGCGGTAAGCCTGGATTCGCTTCACCACTTCACGTGCAAGACCTTCGAGATGAAGTTCCTTGGAAATTTCCAAATCGAGAGCCACGGTGAGTGTACCTTCGTTGGCAACGGTCCATCCCGGCATGTCTTCGCTGATGATTTCCACATCGGCGCGTTCCACCGTGATGTCCTGGCCGGCTACGTTGAGCGTCAAGGAACCTTCGCTGTCAAGACGGTTGATGTCGTCCTGCGAGAGAGCGGTAACGGCAGCATTCACGTCCTTCATGAGTTTGCCAAACTTCTTGCCCATCACGCGGAAGTTGCACTTTACCTTCTTCTCAAGCATGTTGGCATCAGCGTAACGTATCTCCTTCACGTTTACTTCGTCGAGCACAAGCTGCTTTACGCTTTCAAGGTCTTCGCGAAGCTGCGTGTCCGTTACAGGAATGGAGATGCACTGGAGGGGCTGACGCACGATGACATGCTCCTTCTTGCGGAGCGAGAGCACCATGGACGACACTTTCTGTGCAAGTTCCATTCTGCGTTCCAGCACCTTGTCGACCATTGCGCTGTCGGCCTTGGGGAACGATGCAAGATGCACGCTGTCGGTTGCGCCCTTCACTCCTTGCGTGAGGTCGTGATAAAGACGGTCGGCGTAGAAAGGTGCGATGGGAGCCATCAGCTTTGCTACGGTGAGCAGACAGGTGTAGAGTGTCTGATAGGCGCTCAACTTGTCGGTGCTCATGCCTCCGCCCCAGAAGCGCTTGCGGCTGAGGCGTACGTGCCAGTTGGAAAGATTGTCAATGACGAACTGCTGTACGAGACGTCCGGCCTTTGTGGGTTCGTAGTCTTCGTAGTTTGCTGTTACGTCGGCGATGAGCGTATTGAGTTCGGAAAGAATCCAACGGTCTATCTCGGGACGTTCTGCCAAGGGCACTTGCGGCATTTCGGGATCGAAATTGTCCACGTTGGCATACATGGCGAAGAACGAGTAGGTCTGGTAGAGTTTGCCGAAGAACGTACGTGACACTTCCTGCACACCATCAGCGTCGAACTTGAGGTTATCCCAAGGTGACGAGTTGGTAATCATGTACCAGCGCAAGGGATCGGAACCGTACTTCTTGATGGCGCCGAAAGGTTCTACGGCGTTGCCCAAACGCTTGGACATCTTATTGCCGTTCTTGTCAAGGACAAGTCCGTTGCTGATAACGGCCTTGAAGGCTACGCTATCGAACACCATAGTGGCAATGGCATGAAGCGTGAAGAACCATCCGCGGGTCTGATCCACGCCTTCTGCAATGAAGTCGGCGGGATAGACGGTGCGTGAGTCGAGCAGTTCCTTGTTCTCAAACGGATAGTGAATCTGTGCATAGGGCATGGAACCGGAGTCGAACCAAACGTCGATGAGGTCCGTTTCGCGCTTCATGGGTTTTCCGCTGGGAGAGACGAGCACGATGTGATCCACATAAGGACGGTGGAGGTCAATCTTGTGGTAGTTCTCTTCGCTGTAGTCGCCGGGAATAAAGCCTTTTTCCTTAAGCGGATTGGAATCCATAAAGCCGGCAGCTACACTCTTTTCTATTTCGGAGTAGAGTTGTTCGAGCGACTCTATGCATATTTCTTCGCGGGTTTCAGCATTGCGCCAGATGGGAAGCGGAGTTCCCCAATAGCGTGAACGGCTGAGGTTCCAGTCGTTGAGGTTTTCAAGCCATTTGCCGAAGCGTCCTGTACCCGTTGAGGCGGGTTTCCAGAGGATGGAATCGTTGAGTTCCATCATGCGTTCTTTGAGTGCGGAACTGCGGATGAACCAGGAATCGAGCGGATAGTAAAGTACAGGCTTGTCGGTGCGCCAGCAGTGGGGATAGTTGTGGACGTGCTTCTCTATCTTGAACGCTTCTCCGGCCTGCTTCATCTCCATGCAGATGACGATGTTGAGATCTTCAGCTTTGGCGGCAGCGGCTTCGTCGTACTTTCCGTCTTTGTTGAACTCGGGAGCATAGGCGTTCTTTACGTAGTCGCCGGCATGATGGCTATAGGCATCTACATCCACGCATGCTTTTACAAAAGCTTCGTCGAGTTCGTCTACAAGATAGTACTTACCGGTGAGGTCGACCATAGGACGTGTTTCCCCGGCCTTATTGATAAGGAAAAGCGAGGGAATGCCGGCGTCTTTGGCCACCTTGGCGTCGTCGGCACCGAATGTGGGAGCAATGTGCACGATACCCGTACCATCTTCGGTAGTCACGTAGTCACCGGGGATTACGCGGAATGCTTCTTCTTCAAGTTCTACAAAGTTGTCGATACCCGAAGTGAAGCATTTTTCGGGATGCGATGCCGCATAAGTGCTGACGAATGCGGAAGAATTGTCGTCCACCTTCTCTGTGGGCTTCACCCAAGGCATGAGTTGCTTGTAGTGCATGCCTACAAGTTCGGTGCCTTTCCATTTTGCAACGATGCGGTAAGGAATGACTTTGTCGCCTGCTTTATAAGCATCGAAATCGGCATTTTCGCCTTCAGCCTTAAAATAGGCGCTGACACGACTTTCAGCCACGATGGCCGTCATGGGTTCACCGTTGTAGGGGTTGAACGTTTCAACGGCTACATATTCTATGTTGGGACCTACGCAGAGTGCCGTGTTTGAGGGAAGTGTCCAGGGCGTGGTAGTCCAAGCGAGGAAATAGGGCTTTCCCCACTTCGTCATCTCTTCCTTGGGGTCGAGGATGGCAAACTGTGCGGTGACGGTAGTATCCTTCACGTCGCGGTAGCAACCGGGCTGATTAAGTTCGTGCGAACTGAGTCCAGTGCCAGCAGCAGGCGAATAGGGCTGAATGGTGTAGCCCTTATAGAGAAGACCCTTCTTGTAGAGTTGGCCAAGCAGCCACCAAAGTGTTTCGATATAAGAATTTTCGTAGGTGATGTAGGGGTGTTCCATATCCACCCAGTAACCCATGAGATGGCTGAGGTCGGTCCACTCTTGGGTGAACATCATCACGTTCTTGCGGCACTGCGCATTGTAGTCCTCAATGGAAATGGTCTTACCTATATCTTCTTTTGTGATGCCGAGTTCTTTTTCTACTCCAAGTTCTACGGGCAAACCGTGGGTGTCCCATCCGGCCTTGCGCTTCACCTGAAATCCCTGCATGGTTTTGTAGCGGCAGAACACGTCTTTAATGGTACGAGCCATCACGTGGTGTATGCCAGGATGTCCGTTGGCTGAAGGGGGGCCTTCGAAGAATACAAACGAGGGACAACCTTCGCGCTCGCTCATACTGCGATGAAACAAGTCCTGCTTGTCCCACTCGTTGAGCACTTCCTCGTTTACCTCAAAGAGGTTGAGTCCATTACGTTCGGTGAATTTCATTTTGTTCGTTATAGTAGTTCCGACAATACTTTCCAGCCAGGACGACTGAATTTCGTGCCATTGATGTTATTTTCTATTTGATGTGCAAAGATAATGCAACGTAGCCGATGGACAAAATCCTACATCAAGTTTCAATTAGTAGCACAGTAGGGCTTTATGCCAAAAAACTAAGGCAATAGCCTGTAGCCATACCAACGCACCATACGAGAAGGTGGGTGTTTTGTGCCGTTCCGCGTTGACAATGCTCCGACTTCTCCACCGTGATTGCCAACAGATTGGCGCTTGCCGTGGAGAGTCCTGCCGCTGAAAAGAACAATGCAGCAACAAGACCGTATACGGTTGTAGAAACAAACGCATAGAGCGCCAGGGATAAAACAGTGAGCAAGTAGCCTACACAAAGGCGGGTAAACCGGCCTTGTCGGCAGTTTCCCGTACTGTCCGCAGCCCATGCTGCCAGACTTCCCGCAAAAATGGCCAGCAATTCCCAAAGTCCTGTTGCATAGAACAACATGCATCCCGTAAGGAGCGAAACTGGAAGCAGCATGAGCATGCGTGGCCAAGAGGAAGGAAGGAAAAAGCGGTCAAGCGTAAAGGTCGACATCTTTACTGGAGCCTTGACGGGTATTGTGGTCTGAGCTACAAACACATAGGATAGAGCTAAAGCGCAAAGCGACCAACCGAATCCTGAAACGAATTCGAAGTTTTTTACAAGGAGTGCTCCGGCGAGGAGGCCTGAAGGAATGCCGAGACGTGTGGTCCACCCATACACACAATCTCCCTTCGTGCGTTGAGCGGAGAGCAACATATCGTTGACTATGGTTCCGCCCATGGATATCTGCGATATACCGTATGCCGCACCTTCTACCAATGCGAAGAAAGGTATGGTCGCCCGGTAATCCACCGGAAGGAGCATAATGGCAAAGGTGGAAAGTGCTACAGCGAATACCGAGTTGAGATACAATGCCTTGCGCTTATGCTTTTCGAGTAAATGTGCACAAAAAGGACCTTGAAGCACCATTCCCAAAGCAAAGGCCACGATGCATTCTATTGAAAGCGTATAAGCATCCGCCAAGATTTGCTGCCTTTGTGCAAAAAGCGGTATTTGCGCAAAGACAAAAACGTGCAGCAACCAATTGGCCAAGCACATATTGACAAATCGTGTGCTCCGTAACGGATTGTGTACCTGCGCCATGACGATTAGTAACTTTCGTTTTCGTTGGGAAAACTACAGTCCTTCACATTACTCACGTATTGGCCGACAGCGTCTGTCATCACAGTAAAGAGATCGGCATATTTGCGCAAGAACTTGGGCGAGAATCCATTGTTCATGCCCAACATATCCTGCACCACAAGCACTTGTCCGTCTGCTGCTCCACCGCCTATGCCGATGATGGGAACGTCTACGCTTTGCACAGCTTTTTGCGTAAGTTGGGCGGGAATCTTCTCCAACACGATGGCACTTACACCGGCTTCTGCAAGGAGTTTTACGTCGGAAAGGAGTTTTTGCGCTTCAGCCTCTTCTTTGGCGCGAAGACCGAATCCGCCGAACTTATTAATGCTCTGCGGGGTAAGACCAAGATGTCCCACGACAGGTATGCCGGCGCGAAGTATTGCGCGCACAGAATCGATGATTTCTTCTCCTCCTTCGAGCTTCACGGCGTCGACACCAGTTTCTTTCATTATGCGTATGGCATTGCGCACAGATTCGTCTGCATTTACCTGGTATGTTCCGAACGGCATGTCGCACACAACGAATGCGCGTTTTACGCCGCGGGCTACCGAGCGGGCAAAGACAATCATCTCATCGAGCGTGACGGGAACCGTCGTGGCATTGCCGAGCATCACGTTGGAAGCGCTGTCGCCAATGAGTATGCTGTCAACACCTGCCGCATCCACTATAGATGCCGTGGTGTAGTCGTATGAGGTAAGCATGGCAATTTTCTTGCCTTCGGCTTTCATCTGCTTGAGACGCGGAGCCGTAATCTTTTTCTTGTCTTCTACTAAATATCCAGCCATTTGATGGTATAGTTACTGTAAATGTGTTGGTTAAGCTATAGATTAGCGATTAATTTTAATATCGAAGAAATCTTCGGGAGTCACATTGCTGAAGTCGGGAATTGTTTCGTGGCAAAGGTCGGAAATACGTTCTTTGGGATGACTCGTAGTAAGCCCTACCACATGAGCTCCACTATCCATTCCGGCACGCAATCCATTCAATGAGTCTTCAAACACTACGCTGTTTTGGGAACTGCAGCCAAACTTCAACGCCGCGCTGATGTAGCAGTCGGGGAAAGGCTTGGAGCGCTTCGTGTCCTCGGAAGTGAATATACGGTCGAAATGACTTTTAAAATCGGGATGCACACGATAAAGCGACTCCATCTTCGCGGCATTAGAACTCGTCACTACGGCCGTTTTTATGCCGGCCATGTGAAGGGAATCTACAAAAGCGAGAACTCCTGGAACAAAAGGATAATCCATTGAAGCCTCGAAGGCATCAAGTTCACGGATTACACGCTCTTGAGCTGGAACGTCGCCTGGATAATATTTTTCAAACACTTGCACAAGTGTCGAACCTTTAATGTCATTGGCAAAAGTCGGAATGTCGGGGAAGTCGCGCTTCCCGACTGTTGTCCAAAATTCAGTGTACTGCGGCTCGGTATCCACGACGACTCCGTCAAGATCGAACAACGCAGCAAAAAGTTTAGTCATGATTAGGTTGATCTTTTTAGTTTGACTACGCAAAAGTACAAAGTTTTCCGTTGAAACAATACGCATGAAGCAAGATTCGTAACTACTCAGGTAGGCGCGTCGCACCACGATTGCGCAATTTGTTTTTTTGAATCTTCGAAATGTCAAACTGCAAAGGGGGCACGTAATTTCCCTAACACGCACCTGAGTAGTTACGAAATATATTGATGAGTCCACTCGGAAAAGTGGCATTTAATTGATTCAACATTGCCTATTGCCAAGCGTTATCTCATGGCGTAGGTTATTTACTTTATGAATAAAAGTGAGGCGGAATCGGGCGAAAATGCCATATGTCGACGCTCACAGTCCATCT
>CAVJJO010000039.1:0-22226 GCA_963649665.1 Bacteroidaceae bacterium
TTGATACTCACGATGTTACCCAGGGCGTTGCCCTGGGCTAGGCGCAGGTTGGGCTTTCAGCCCGTCTTTGATGAATGCGTTGCATGATTATCGAATAAAAATGCTCAAGTTATTTTTTACACATTACCAAAGCCCAAAATTGCAGAACGTTTACAAATGCGAAGCGCAAGGCGCAGCGCATAGAAGCGCAGCTATTCCACCATCAGCGGAAGCGAGTAGTGAGTGGCGGTCACCACCGTGATGGCACGCAACTTCTTGCGGTCGGCTCGTATCTTGGTTCCTTCTTTGTAGAGCGCGGAGTGAACCGTAGGCCAGGAGCCGTCGGTGGTGTAGCGGACCGTAGCGCCTTCCACGGGGCACGAGAGTTCAATTTCGCTCATCGTGTCGGATATTTGCGTTTCGTGCTTCACTGCTGGTTCGGGCACGCGGTAGTTGCAGCCCATATGGTCGAGACGCGGAAACTGCCCCTTCAAGCGTTCGCTGAAGTCGGCGTAAGCGCGGTTTTCCTTTGTGGTCCAAGCCACTTCGCTCAGCGCCAGAAGGCGAGGAAACGTCAAATGCTCCACATACTGCGTGGCACGGTTCTCGTCGATGTTCGGAATCACGTGGAGTGTGGGGCCTATGATGAAACGGTCGCTCCACATGCAGCCCTGCACGCCCAGCGTGGTGCCGTGGGGCGAATAGTCCTCAAGCGGAAGTGAGTAGGCGTGTTCCACACCGAATGGAGGCAGCCATGTGGCACCATACACCTCGCCCGGCTTGCTGCTTTCGGGGAAGTCGAAGTACATGTAGTTGCTTGAAGCCACTACCGCCTTGCACCCAGCCTCTTGGGCTTTCACCGTGTCGGCGGCTTCGTGCCACATCATGCCCACGATTGGTTTTTCGAGACGTCCGCGCATGAGCGCTTCTTCCCATCCTATTGCCGTGCGGCCGTGTCGGGAAAGATAGTCGGTCACCACGTTCGTCAGGTAGCCCTGCAGTTGCGATGCTTCCGTGAGCCCCTCGCGCTTCATCAGCGCCTGGCAGCGCGGACAGTTCTGCCATTTGGTGTAAACCGCCTCGTCGCCCCCGATGTTCACGTAGCGGGAAGGGAAAATTGCCATCGTCTCGTCGAGCACGTCGCGCAGAAACTGCATCACGGAGTCCTTGCCTACGCAGAGAAGGTCGTCGCTGATGAAGTGCTGCGTGGGCACTTCGTGCTGCTTGCCCGTACACGAAAGCCAAGGATAAGCCACGATGGCTGAAAGCACATGGGCGGGAAATTCTATTTCGGGAATCACTTCCACACCGCGCACTTGGGCGTAGCTGACCAGCTCGCGCATCTCGCTTTGCGTGTAGTAACCGCCCGTGCGCGCTTCGTTCTTTCCCGCCCAGGCGCCTACGGAAGTAAGACGGGGATATTTCTTTATTTCGAGTCGCCAGCCAGAGTCGTCGATGAGGTGGAGTTGCAGTTTGTTGAGTTTGTAAGCACTCATCCAGTCCACGCACTTTTTGAGAAACGAAAGGTCGTAGTAGTTGCGGCCCGCGTCGAGCATGTAGCCGCGGTAGGGGTGGGACGGCGCGTCGGCAATGGCGACGCAGGGCACCGTCCACTCGATGGAAGGCTGAAGCGCGCTGCTGCGAATTTCTGCAGGGAAAAGTTGCAGAAGCGTCTGCAGCGCATAGTAAGCACCAGCGTTGTCGTGTGCGGTGACCGTCACGCCCTTTTTAGTGACCGAGAGCGTGTAGCCTTCGCTCTGCGCCACGAGCGTAGAGTCGAGCACCAGGCTGATGCCGCCTTTTGCCGGACGGTCTTTTAGTGTGAGACTGAAGCCTGTGGAGCGCTGCAGTTTGCCGACGAACCATTCGGCTTGCGCTCGCAGCTGGGGGGAGAACGACACGGTGCACTTGGCGTTGAGCTGGAACGTTCCGTCGTGGACGGACACGCTCTGCGGTTTGGGCACGATGCTTGGCGTATGGTCTGTAGCCCACGCAGAGAAGCTGCAGCAGGCTGCCACGATGAAGGTCAGTAAAGTATGTTTCATTTAGCGTGATGATTTTTCGTTGGGTTTGGTACAAACGATGAGGGCGTGGCTATCGTCGGAAAGCGTGGTGGCGAACAGATAGTACGCACCGCCTTCCTTCAGTTTGAGCTTCTTTCGCAGCGCTGCCACGGAAGTGGGAAAGTTGCGCACGGTAAGGTTGGCGCAGTCGGTGAGCGTGTGGAGCGTTTTCAGGTCGCGCTTGCCGAAGCCCAGAACCTGCTCTATGCGGAACGTGCGGCCCGGAAAGTTTCCCACAAGGCAGTCGGAGGTGTAGAGGTGCGAGTTGCGGTGAAGCTTTTTCAGGGAAAAACGCAGCGCGGTGAGTTTGAACGCTCCCGCTTTCATCGTGGCCGGACCGGGTTCGTAGAGAAACTGTCCCAGTTCGTTGGCCGCCGCAAAAAGAGGCTGCGCCTGGCTTTCCTCGCTGTAGGAAAACCGGAAAGTATGTCCGTTCTCGCAGACGTGAACCGAGGGCTCGCCGCTGAACGAACGTTCTAAAACAATCAGCAAATCCTTGGCCTCTCCTCCGGCAGCCACCACGTGCACTTCCTTCACATGGGAAAGTTCGTGCAGCGCTCCGCTGATGTCGAGCATGGTGGAGAGTTTGAGCACCACGAAGCGTGCCTTCTCGAGCAGCGTGTGCTGG
The DNA here is from genome assembly GCA_963649665.1 of Bacteroidaceae bacterium. Lineage (GTDB taxonomy): Bacteria > Bacteroidota > Bacteroidia > Bacteroidales > Bacteroidaceae > Alloprevotella. The sequence goes on from CAVJJO010000039.1 coordinate 2,671, forward strand.
AGGGCACACACGTCGGGTTCGCAGTCGGCTATCATCACCGTCTTGCGTCCGGCATTGTCGCGGCGCGCGGGGTCGAGGAAGAGCAAGTCGACGGGCTGCATGGTGCGCAGATAGTCCGTGCCGTCGGCACACACCACTTCGGCTTGCGGAAGTCCGAGTAAGGGAAAGTTGTGGCGCGCCAGCGTGCAGAGCGCTTCTTGTCGCTCCACATAGGTGGCACGGGCGAAGCCGCGCGCCACGAAACTGAAGTCTACGCCAAAGCCGCCCGTGAGGTCTGCCATGCTTGTCGGGCTTTCGGTCTGCTGCAGGAGCCGCTGCACGACGCCGGCTTTATAGCGCGCTGCACTTTCGCCCGAACACTGTTCGAGCGCCAGCCGGTGTGGGTAGCGCAAACCGTCGACGGCTGCCCACGACGGCACTTTCTCGCGCATGCGTTGCCAGCCTTCCACTTGCTGCAGCGTGTCGGCCACGTCGATGTCCTTGCACCCAGAAAGTTTGAGCGCAAGTTGGCTGACGGGAATGTGGCGGAGTTCTTTCAATGAATATGACATAGGGGGGAGAGTCGGAAAAAAAATAAGTTCCGCGGTTACGGAAAGCGCGGAACTTATTTGCTTGCACATGAGGGAAAATTATTCGTCGAGCAAGGCTTGGAGTTCTTTTGCCGTGGTGGCTACGCTGTAGTAGTCAGAGGGAGTGCCTGTGATGAGGCCTTGTTCGAAAAGGTTGTCGAGCGCAGTGAGCAGTGCGTCCCAGCAATGGTCCACGTTGTAGAAGACCACGGGCTGGCGGCGAATGCCGATGACCGTGTTGGCCATCACGGTGAATACCTCGTCGAGCGTGCCTATGCCGCCGGGAAGTGCCACGAGTATGTCGCTCTCGCGGTTCATCATGGCTTTACGGTCGCTGAGGTCGGCGCAGCGGAAGTTCACGTCGATGGCGTCGCTCACCAAACCGCGTTCTACGATGATGTCCGGCACCATTCCGTAGACGCGTCCGCCGTTCTGCTTCACGCTTTGCGCCAGGATTTCCATGAGGCCTTTGCGTGCACCGCCGTAGACGAGCGTACGCCCCGTTTTGCCGATGAGTTCGCCCACTTCGCGCGCGGCTTGCTCGTAGGCAGGGTTGAGGCCCGACTTGGAGGAAAGGTAAACGCCTATTTTCTTCTTCATGGGGAAGTTACGTTTGGACGGATTTACTTGCAGGCGATGCACTCAATTTCGATGCGTGCGCCTTTGGGCAACGTCTTTACTGCCACTGCGGAACGGGCGGGGTAGGGGGCTTCGAAGAACTGTGCATACACCTCGTTCATCTCAGCGAAGTCGGCCATGTCGGCGAGGAATACGGCAGTTTTCACCACGTTGGCCATGCTCAAGCCAGCCTCTTCGAGGATGTGCTTGATGTTGGTGAGGCTTTGTGCGGTGAGTTCCTTGATGCCGCCTTCGGCGAATGCACCTGTGGCGGGGTCGATGGGGAGCTGGCCGGACACGTAGACGGTGCCGTTGGCTTCGATGGCTTGACTGTAGGGACCGATGGCTGCGGGAGCCTGTGAGGTTGCGATGGGAGTTTTCATATGGTTGTGAGTATTGAAATGTTATAGCAGAATGAGTAGAATGCCCACCCAGTGGGCTATGGAACCGAGCAACACGAAGATGTGCCAGATGCCGTGGAAGTAGGGGTGGCTGTCGTGGGCGAAGAAGTAGGTGCCTGAGGTGTAGAACACTCCTTCGGCAAGTATGGCGCAGAGCGCAGCGGTGCTGATGCGCGTGCACACGGGTTCTGCCATGAAGATGAACGCCCAGCCCATCACGAGATAGATGAGCAGCGAAAGGCGCGGGTAGCGCCCCATGGCGGTAATCTTGTAGACGGCTCCGCCTACGACGATGGCCCAGAGTATGCCGAACATTGTCCAGCCGAGCGCTCCTCCCACGACGCCTACGCAGATGGGCGTGTAGGACGCGGCTATCATCACGTAGATACTGATGTGGTCGAGCACGCGCAGGCGGCTTTTCCCTTTTCCCGGCATCCACCAGTGGTAGAGCGTGCTGGCGGCATACATGAGGAGCATGCCGCAGGTGAAAAACGTTACGCCGAAGGCATTCTTCCAGTTGCTCGTGTAGCCGAGTTTGAGTATTATCCAGGCGGCGGCGAGGGTGAATACCACACCGGCAAGGTGGGTGAGCGTGTTGAACATTTCCTCGCGGCTTCGCTTTCTGATGTGCAGTGGCATTGGTGTTTCGCTGATGAGTAAATGGGATGTGCTGCGCTGCATAGTTGCCCTTTTCGGGGCATGGTTCCGTGCGGCGCTTCTTTAATTACCGAACAAAGTTAAGAAGTTTTGGGGAATGCGTTGTTCTTGGCTGTGTTCAAAACGTTTTTCAGAATTGTAGGGCGAAGCGCATGAGGGTGAAGCGCATGGAGAATATGCACATGGAGGCGAAGCGCAAAGAGGCGAAGCGCATGGAGGTCAAGACTCCCGTCTTTACAGCTATACACGGCTATTCAAAGCGAAGCCGTGTAGAGCTGTCTTCGTGAAATCTTCAGTTTTCCAAAGAAAAGGCTGGCACTTCGCGCGAAGTGCCAGCCTTGAATTGTTTCTTCCTTGTAAGTCTTACCGGACTACAAGGTTTCCGTCTACGATGTACACGCCGCGGCCCGGTCGGTGCACGCGGCGGCCAGAGAGGTCATAGATTACGGAAGGGCGCTGAGAGCGCGTTGCTTGCGGAGCGGAGATTGCCGACGTCTTTCCCACCACGTCCACGCGGAAGAGGTTGGAGTACTTGTCGGAAAGACCGGCTGAGGCACTCCAAGCGTCGAAAACGCCCGTTGCCATCACGATGAGGGAGCCGTCTGTCGTGCCGTTGTTGCGCTTGCTCACCAGGTAGTAAGTGTTGGCGATGCTGGTGCTCGCGTCGTTGGCAGTCCAGTCGCAGTAGGTGGCGTTGTAAGTTTCGAGCGTACCCGCGTTGCTGTTGTAGCCGTAATTCTGCGTGTCGCCCGCGCGCCATATCATGTAGCGCTTGGAGGCGGTGTTGTAGAACGTGTACTTGCCGTTCGTGAGCTTCTTGCAGGCAAACTGCGCCGTCTCGCCGAGGTCCTTGGTCGTTGAGGACGAAACCTTCAGCTTGTTGTCGGCATCTACGTAGAGCGCATACTCCGTTCCGCTCTTCTGCACGTTGGTCAGCGTCACCGTGTTGCCGTCCCAAGGGTCGGCGGGCGTTTCGCTGGCTATGAGCGAATAGATGTGGTCGATACTTGCCGTGGAAGGGTTGTCGGCAAGGTTGGCGGCTGCAGCTTTCACCTGCGCCTTGGTGTCGTCGGAAAGCGAGGCGTTGGCGTCCATCAGCGCGGTGAAGTAGTCCTTGAGGAAAGCACCGCGCGAGGCGTCGGCCTTGATGGAGTACGCTCCGCCGGTGATGTATTCCAGCGAGAAGGGTGCATAGAGATTGTCGTAGCCGTCGAAGTTGTGCGTGCCTTCGCCCGTGGGGAAACTCGTGGTGATGGGATTGTTGCGCTTGCCCCAGCCCGTGAGCGTCTCTTCCCAAATGAAGGCGATGGTGTCGTTCTTCTGCCAGTCCATAGAACTGTAAGCCGAAGCCGTCTTGCTCACTTGGCAGAATCCGTTCCAGTCGAGGGCGAAGTTCTTCACGTTGTCGAGGTCGGCCGCGTCGGAAAGTTCCTTGTAGTAGATGCCCACGTTCGTGCGGCTGTCGCCGGTGGGGATGGACTGCAGGGCAAGGTACATGTTCTTCTTGTCGCTGTTGCGCTGCACGGGGAGGATGAGCATTTCGCCGTTGCAGTCGTTCTTGCCCGGCGTGAGACCCGAACCGGGGAAAGTGCATTTCACGGCGGCTTCCCACGCTCCGGCTCCGCTTTCGGTGTCGGTGTAGGTGAATATGTTCATGTAACGGCCGCCGCTCGTGCGGCTCGTGATGATTACGCGGCCGTCGGGAAGTTCGTCGCACTTCGCTTCGTTGCCATCCGGCACGGGCAGCGCGTCGCCGCCGCCGAGAGCGTGCCACGTGGCACCGAAGTCGTCGGAGTAGATCACTCGGTTGCCACCGGGACGGGCGCAGAGTGCGGCATAGAGGCGGTAGTAGTCGCCCGTCTTCACTGTGCGGCTCTGGAAAATGCGTCCGCCTGCCACGAAGGCTGCCTGAACCACGGTGCCCTTGTCGAAGAGGCTGTACACCTGCTCGGTGATGTCGATGGGCGTCTCCCAAGTTTCGCCGTTGTCGTGGCTACGGATAAGCGCCACGAGGTTGGGGTTGGAACGGGTAGTGTTGGCGCTGGGATAGTAGGTGCATCCCGCAACGGCAATGATTATCGCCTCTTTGCTTTCGCGGTCGGCCACAATGGCGGGGTCGCCGAAGGCCGTGTCGAAATAGTTCTCCGTGGCGGACGTCTTGCCCGTACCTACTGCCACTTCGCGGATGTCGCTCCACGTCGTTCCGTTGTCGTCGCTGGTGCGGCACACCACGTCCACTTGCCCGAAGCCGGGGTCGGTGCCGCACACCAGTCGTGCGGCGGTGGCTATGAGCCGTCCGTCATGGCAAACTGCTACACCGGGGATGCGGTAGGGAGGAACGACGCCGTCGCCCTTGCTCGTGTTGAAGAGGTCTTGGCTCTCGGGAGCTATGGGCACGACGATGTCCGTCACTTTGATGGTGTCGTTCTCCACGCTGATGTTTGCACCCGTCAGCGTGCCGGAGAGCATGCCGGCAGTGAGCGAGGATGCGGTGATGTCGGCGCTGGAAATGAAGAAACCGCCGTTGAAGGCTTTCTCCGTCACGCTGCCGTGTTTGTAGGAAACGTAGACGTCGGCATTGTCGGGGATGGAAACGGTGTAGACGGTCTTTCCCTCCATGTCGGCGGGTTCGAAACGCCAGAGGTTGTCGTCGGCAGAGGCTCCGCCGGCAGTCCAGGTGGTGAGGTAGTCCACGCCGTTGAGCTTGAAGTAACTGCCGCCGTTGCTGCAGTTGAGCGCTTCGGTGAAGTAGTAGTAGCGGTATTCGCCCGCGTCGGTGGTCTGCCCCACGTTGAGTTCGGAGAACGTGCCGGCAATGCTGCTTGCGTAGCTGTTGCCCGCCACGATGGGTTGGCCGTCGCCGTTCACCACGCCCAGTTTGTTGCCGTCTTTCACGGTGATGCGCCAAATGCCATTGTTGGTCAGCACTTTCGTGTCGGACTGCAGCGTGAACTTGTAGGTGTTGCCCGAAAGGAAAGCGTCGTTGTAGAGATTCTCCGTGCGGCTCGTGTCCTTGTTTATAAGGTGGTAGTAGCCCGTGGTCACGTCCTTCGGATCTTCAATCTCCACTTCCTGTCCGTTGAGGAAAGCCTCCATGTCGGCCACATACTTTGCGCAGTCGAGGCCGGTGGGCGCGGTGGTGAAGCGGCTGAGGAGTTTATTGAGCAAGGCGAGTTTTTCGGCGTCGTTCTTGTACTCCTCCTTCAGAATCTGCACTTTCTCGTACTGGTGGATGCCCTCGATGAGGCGCTCGAAGCGCACGCTGGAGCGGTTGCCGGGGTAGTAGCAGTAGGTGTCGCCCGAACCGAAGAGACGGAAACGGCTGTCGGTGAGCGGATGCTCGTCCCAGTTGATGAACGACCAGTGGAGGTAGCCGTCAAGTCCGTTTGCCGCGGCATAGAGGGGAAGGCATGCCGCTTCTGCAGGGTAGGAATTGGAGAAAATGTTGGGTTCGGCGTCGGCGCAACTCGTGTAGAACGTCGTCACCTGTCCTTTCGCCTTACGGGAGGCAAGCTGCGCGGCGGTGAACTTCTTTTCCTGTCCCAAGGCCACGCAGAAGTCCTGCAGCTTGTCGGTGAGCGAGGAGTGGTAGTTGCCGGCGAGCGCCATTTTGAAGCCGAGCGAGTTGGCAATGTTGTAGGCATTCAGCATGTCGGCCTCCTGGCGCTCGTCCATGGCGATGTTGGTTTTCTCAAACCATCCCTTCTCCGTCAGGTGAGCTTTAAACTTGGTGAGGAAATCTGTCCAAAGCGTTTTGTAGTCGTTGGAGCTCGTGGTGGTAGTGAGGCTTTTGTAGGAAGAGGACGCCTCGTCGTAGTAGCGGAACGACATGTCCCACGGCACCATGGAGAAGCAGTTTATCTGCTTGTCGATGCCGTACTCGGCGCAGAGCTCCACGTATTTGTCAAAGATGGAGTAGTCGTACGCCCAGGTGCCGTCCGCCTTCTTTGTGGTCTGCACCATGGGGTCGAACTTGTCGTGCGACTGGTCGCCCCAAGGTTCGTAGAACATGATGGCGGAAACGGTGGTCTGCCCGGCACGCCCCAAGGCTGCAAGGTAAGGGCGCAGCGCCTCTATGTGCTCGTCGCTCCAGCGCTCTGCGCCGTAGTAGCGGCTCACGGAATAGGGCTGCTGCCAAAGGTCGAGGTGGAACTTCTGGTCTTTTACTGCCGGAAGCGAGTGGCTGTCCACGCTCACCGTGAGCGCAAGCGTCTTCACCACTTCTCCCTCGGCATTCACCACTTCTAGCGAAGTGGTGTAGTCGCCAGCCTCAATGTTGCGCGGCACTTCTATGGTGCACCATACGGGACGCGTTTCCATGGCGGGCACGTCGTGCGCCTTGTCCTGGTCAATCACGTCGGCGGAGAGCCATGTGGGATAAGCGGTGGAATGGTTGCCGCAGGCGGCAAAGTCGTCGGTGATGACGTAGTTTACGAAGCGTGCCGTGCCGGCGGAGTCGATGCCCGTTGCCGCGCCGTTCTTTTTCCACTCGGTCATGCGCACGGTCATTTTGCCTTGCGCCGTTTTGCTGTAAAGCAGGGCGAGGATGTTGGCGCGCTCGCCTTTCCAAGCGTGGAGAGTAGCGGCGTCGGTTTGCTTCACGTCGGGCACATCGTGGATGAGGTAGCGCGCGTCGCGCGAGGCCCAAGTGGCATGAAGCCCGTCGGCAATGGCGTTCCATTCCGCTGCGTCGGGCGTTGTGCCGGTGCGCGGTTCGGTGTAGTCGTCGATGGGGTAGGACGTGGCGCTTGCTTTCGCTTTCGCGCTTTGAACCACAGCGTTGCCGGCGCTCTGCGCCATTGCCGCGCTCCCGCCCAGTGTCCACATCGTACCGGGAAGCAGCAGCGTGGCCGCTCCCCATAGAATGGTGGGGAAGAGTCTGTTTTTCTTCATGGCAAGGTAAATGTTTAGTTCGTATTCTTGCGGATACATCGTCGCTTGCGGGGATGCGTCCGCCTTTCCGCCTTAAAGTTGGGGATTGTAGATGGATTAATCCGCATGAAAGGACGCCTTTTTCTAAAAGATGGGCGCTTATTATTGCTCTGAAGCGTATGGGGGGCGTTTGCAGCTGAAAACGTCAGCCCAAGATTTGCCAGATACTTCCCCCCCCCATAGGCGCACAAAAAAAGCCGCCCGACCTTGAGCGGTCGGGCGGCTAATTGAACTTATGTGTTCAAGAGGGAGGAGTCAAATTTACTTGACGAGCACCTTCTTGGAACCTACGATGTAGAGACCTGCGGGGAGGCCGTTGGTGGCGTTGCCTGCCTTGACGGCGGAACGAACCTTTACGCCGGTGAGCGTGTAGACGTTCACGAAGGCTGCGTCGGCGCTGACGGCGGCATTGCCGATGGCGTCGATCTTACCGTCGATGGCGATGAACTTCTCGCCGGTTTCGGTAGTCGTGGGCACGGTGGGGAGAACGTAAGCGGAGTTGTTGTCTACGCTTTCGCCGAGTTGTGAGTCCACGATGTTCTTGCCTTCGAAGAGAATGCCGTAGCCTTCCTTGAGCGAGTCGACGGGAGCGAGCGTACCGGCAAGGCCGTTGACCGTTTTGGCTTCAGTGGCCCAAACGAAGTCGGCGATGCTTGCCTTCTCGGAAACGAGCGTAGTGGTGGTTTCGTCGCTTTCGTTTACGTAGACGAACGGTGTGCCGCCTTCGATGATTCCGCTGATGGGCTTGAGTTCAAGGCGGTTGCCGTTGCGGCCAAGCACTTCGTAGCAGTTCTTGTCGGCTTCTACAGAGATGGAGAGCGTGAGGAACGTGTTGCCGGCGGCATTGATGTTGATGGCATATTCGCCGTCGAATGCATCGTCGACGTCAACGGCTTCAATCTGGAACGTAGAGTTGTCCTTACCATTGGCTTCGCCCCAGGTAACGATGGTGCCTGCGGGGTCGGCGTTGAGGTAAACGTCGTCGGCGAAGATGAAGTTCAAGCAACCTTCGGTGTCGGCGCTCTTGTCGGTCTGAAGGGTGAAGCTGCAGGTGTCGCCCTTGGTGGTCATGCCCACCTCGGTGCTGCCGCCTTCACGCGGAGTGGCGAGGTATTCGCCGTTGGCAGCGTTCTTGAGTGCGTAGGTGCCGTCGGCGTTGTGGATGAACTGCCATACCGTTTCGGGACGGTTGAAGAGGTAGTCGTCGGCCTTTTGCCATTTGTTCACCTTGGCGCTGTTGCCAGCGCTCATGAGGAAGGCGTCGGAAGCCTTGCCGCTGGTCTTGCTGATGATGTGAACGTAAGCGCCGTCGGCGGGAAGGTTCATCTTCTTCTTGAATGCAGCTATGGCAGCTGCCACTTCTTCGCGGAGCGCTTTCACTTCAACGGTGGTCATGATTTCCTTGACCTGTGCGGAAACGGCTTCGAGGGCAGCCTTGAATTCGTCCTTTGCACCTTCGGCGTAGTAACCGAAGTCGTCGCCTTCGACAGCGTACTTGAGGATCGCTTCGGCAGAAGCGATGTCGTCCTTCACGAGTTGCGGGTCGGGGAAGTTGTCGAGGAAGTCGTTGTGCGCTTTCTTGAGTTCGTTGAGGGTAGCCTGTGTGCCGCTTTCAGCGTCGAGTTCGCTCTGGGCCTTGTCCATGGCGGCGATGAGTGCGTTCGTGATGTCTTCGGGTACGGCCTGAATGAGTGAGTTGTCGGGGTCGTAGATGCTTTCAAACACGCGAAGTTCGCTCATGTTGACACAAGCGGAGGAAATGGCAACGCTCTTGAAGTCGGTAGTGGAACCGAGGCGCGTGCAGATTTCCATGCGGACGTACTGGTAAGCTGTGTCGCCGAACGGGAGGCTTACGAGCGAAACGGTGTTAGAAGAAGCGGTGGATTCAACGCCGTCCACTTCGGTCACTGCCGGCCATTTGAGCTGGTTCTCGAAGTATCCGATTTCGGTCCATTCGCCTTCGGGGTCGTTGGTGGCGAGCACGTGCACCTTGCCGGGAAGGTTGTTGGCGTAGTAGTTGCTGCCGTTGAGACGTGCCCACATCTTGACGCAAACGCCGTTCACGGCCTTCTTGAGGTCGAACTGGAGGTAGGGATAGTTGTTGCTGTGGTCGAAGTTGTCGCTACTCCAGGAAGAGTGCCAGAAGTTGCCGCTGGAGATGTCGCTGTCGAGGATGTTGGTCATCGGGCCTTCGGAAGCTTCCTGGGCATTGGTAGAAATCTGGTCGAGGCTGGTGACGAGACCCTTGGGCGTGCCGTCGTCCTCGTTGTCGAGCTTTCCGCTGTGGTTGCCGTCGAAGGTGTAGGAGAAGCCCTTCTTGTAGTCGGTGGTAGCGTCGACGAGTTCAGCCTTGAGTTCTTCGTTGAGCTTGACTTGGGCAATGGCGTCCTGTACGGCGTCGATCTTGGCCTGGTCCACGTGGAGGAACTTCCAGCCTGAACCGGTTTTGCTTTCTTCGGTGCCTTGCCAGATTACCATGGAGTGGCCGTTCACCTGCGCGTGGAGGCAGTCGTAGCCCTTGTAACCGCTGGCGCCGCCCTTTTCTACGAGCGAGGTGGACTGGATGACGAAGTAGTCCTTGTCGAGCGGATAGATGAGGAACGACTCTTCAGCTTCTTCCGTGGTGGGGATGAGGGTGTAGATGGCAGAAGCGTAGCCGCAGTAGCGCTGTGAGAAGAGGTTGCGGATGAAGTAGGAACCGCGGCGTTCGGGGTTCTCAATGAGTTCCCAGATGTATTTGCAGTCGTTGGGGGTGAGCACGTCCTTCTCGGTCCAGTCTTCCACCCAGCGCATGTTGGCGCCGTCTTCATACGTCACGCTGTTTTCGCTACGGGCAGAACGGAAATAGTAGTAACCTGCCTTAACGAGTACCACACCTTCCTGTGCGGCCTTGTAGGCTTTCTCGCAACGTTCGGCGGCAGCCACGCAGGCAGCGTGGTCTTCGCTCATGTCGTTGATGAGTTGCTGTGCCTCGTCGTAGGCGCCGGTGAGTTCGTCGTAGAGTTCCTGGCTGATGTTGCCGGGCTGGTCGCCGGGATTGTAGAGGTCGGTGGGGATGGCGCCGTCGAATATTTCGGTGATGGCGTCTTCAAGGTAAGCGTAGCCGAGGGCTTCTTCCACGGCGTAGAGGTTGAAGAAGTCGGTGGCGTAGTTCGTTTTGGAGAACGAGGGGGCAACGCCCTTGCCGTTGGAGCAGAGGCGGTAGGTGGCGTCTTTAGCTCCAGCGCCTTCCTGCTTGGAGTCGACGAAGATGAGAGAGTTGCCGAAGATGCCGTTGGTGGTCACGTCGCGGAAGTCGGTGAGCGTGGCGGGGTCGGCGTTGAGTTCATCTTCTGTTACCTGAGTGGCTTCCATGATGTAGAACGTCCAGGCGCGGCTGGCGGTCTCGGTGTAGGCCACCTTGCCGTCCTTGTTCTCGAGGTAGGTGTTGTCCGCTACTCTCTTGAGGCGGTAGACGGTGCGGTCCTCTGTGCTTCTCGTTTGTGTGTCTTCAAGCACGAAGAGGTTTTCGTCGGTAAGTGTGGATGACTTCTCAGTGCCACGGATGAAGTCGTTGGAGCCGCCGCCTTCGGAACCGTTGTTCATGACGAACTGAACGCCGTCCAGTTCGTCTGTCGACAACGTGAGTTCGATGTCGGTTACTCTCCATCGCTTTTGGGCCTGAGCCACACACGTGCCGGCAACGAACAGCATTGCCAGCAGCAGGAAACTGAAAATCTTTTTCATGTCTCTTACGGTGTTTAAGTGTTGCAGAATGTGTTGATAAAATGATGTCTTTTGGTTAAAATAGGGTTATTTGGCAAATATACGGATTATTTCTTAAAGTTGGTAAAAGTGGAAGAATTTGTGCAGTGCGTTGCTTGGACTTGTTGAGCGTGACGTTTTGGAAACTTCACTCCCATAGGCACAAAAAAAGCCGCCCGACCTTGAGCGGCCGGGCGGCTAATTGAACTTATGTGTTCAAGAGGGAGGTGTCAAATTTACTTGACGAGAACCTTCTTGGAACCTACGATGTAGAGACCTGCGGGGAGACCGTTGGTTGCGTTGGCAGCCTTGACAGCTGAACGAACCTGAACGCCGGTGAGCGTGTAAACGTTCACGAATGCTGCGTCAGCGCTGACAGCGGCATTGCTGATGGCGTCGATCTTACCGTCGATGGCGATGGTAGCGTCGCCGCTTTCGGTGGTCGTCGGGATGGTCGGGAGGATGTAAGCGGAGTTGTTAGCAACGCCGTCGCCCTTCTGAGCATCAACGATAGTCTGGTTGTTGAAGAGAATACCGTAGCCGATGGGAGCCTGTGAAAGGGGAGCGAGTGTACCTGCGAGACCGTTGACAGTTTTGGCTTCGGTAGCGTAGGTGTACTGTGCGGGATCAGATTCAACTGCTTCGAAGTAAGCTACAGTTTCGCCGTCAGATTCGATGTAAACGAACGGAGTGCCTGCTTCGATGTCGCCGGAGATCTTGGTGAGGACAACTTCGTCGCCGTTGCGGCCTACTACAGAGTAGCAGTTGGCGTCAGCCTTCACAGCCACGGGGAGGGTGATGAAGTTGGTGGCGTTGGCAGTTACGTTGTGGAAGATTTCACCGTCGTAGTTGTCGATGTCAGCGTCGAGGATTGCGAATGCAGAGTTGTCGGTGCCTGAAGCAGAGTACCAGGTTACGAGCGGACCTGAGGGATCGGCGTTCATGTAAACGTTTTCAGCGAACACTACGTTGATGAGACCTTCAGCCTTAGCAGTGCGGATGGTGAAGCTGCAGGTGTCGGCCTGAGTAGACATACCTACGCCCTTGCCAGATTCCTTGGGAGCGTTGAGATATTCGCCCGTGTAGACGTTCTGGAGTTTGTAAGTGTTGTTCTCGCCCTTGATGAACTTCCATACGTAAGCGAGGTTGGCGTCCTGATTTTCGTCGGTGTCGAGGTTGTACCAGCGGTTGCGTTCTACGCCGTTACCTTCGCAGCGGATGAATGCGTCCTTGGCCTTGCCTTCGGCAGTCTTGCTCTGGATGCGGATGTAAGCGCCGTCTTCGGGGAGGATGAGCTTGGCGTTGAATGCGCTGAGAGCGTCGTTGATCTTCTGCTTGAGAGCTTGGATTTCAGCAACGGTCATCACGTCCTTCACTTCGGCTTCGATGCCGGCGAGGGTGGTGTTGAATGCTTCGAGGGCACCGTCTTCGAAGTAACCGTATTCAGTTCCTTCTACTGCGCCTTCGAGCTGGCTCTTGGCCTCGTCGATGGCTTCAGTGACGATGGTGGGATCGGGGAGGTTGTTCTTGTAGTTGTCGTAAGCAGCCTGGAGAGCGTCGATGGTAGCCTGAGTTGCGCTTTCGGCGTCGAGTTCAGCCTTGGCAGTTTCGAGGGTGCTGGTGAGGGTTTCCTTCACTTCGGCGGGAACACCGGTGTTGAGGGAGATGCTTTCGTCGTACCAGCTTTCGAATACGCGGAGTTCGCCGCAGTTCCAGCAAGAAGTGGAGAGGTTGCCGTTCTTCACGAAGTCGGTGGTGCTGCCGAGACGGGTGGCTACGTCGATGCGTACATATTTGTACTCTTTGCCGAGGGCGATGCGGAGGAGAGAAACGGCGTTGCCGTTAGACTTGGCTCCGTCGGAACCTACATACTGGTAAGTGGCTACGTTGTTGAACACGCCGATAGAATCCCAGTTTTCAGCGTCGAGACCTTCGTTGTTGGCATAAACGATGACCTTGCCGGGGAGGTTGTTGGTCATGAGGTTGTCGCCATTGCGGCGGGGCCACATCTTCACAGAGATTTCGCTGCAGGCCTTGGAGAGGTCGAAGCGGATGTTGGGGTAGGTGGTTTTTACGTCGAAGCCCTGTTCTTCAGCAGCGCTTGAGTTCCAGATGGAGTGGTAGAAGTTGCCGGCGTCGATGTTGCTGTCGAGGAGACCTTCGAGCTGGTTGCCTTCAGTGGTTTCGATGCTATTGGAAGCAATCTGGTCTACGCTGGTTACGAGACCCATTACGGAACCGTCTTCTTCGTTGTCGAGCGTACCGTTGCGGTTGCCGTTGAAGTTGTAAGTGAAGCCGGCTTCGTACTTGGCGCTGACTTCGTCGTAGAGGCTCTGGAGAGTGGTGTTGCGCTTAACTTGATCGATCTGGACGAAGAGGTTGCTGAGCTGATCCATGTCTACGTTGTAGAAACGCCAGCCTGAACCTTCGATGGTACCTGCTTCGCAAGACCATACTACCACACCGTTGTGGTCGCCTGCGCAGTGGAGGGCGGTGCACTGTACGTTGTTCCAGCCTTCTACGGGGTGTTCCTTGAGGTAGGTGCTTTCAATGGCGAAGCTGACTTCGTCGGAACCGCTCACCTTACCCATCGGGTAGATGAGGAAGCTATAGTCGGGATTTACGGTGGTGCTTACCTTTTCACCTTTGGCGGAAGCGATGCCGACGTAGCGGCTCGTGTAGACGTTCTGGATGAAGTAAGCGCCTTCGTTTGCAGCATCGGGGATGATGTGCCACATGTACTTGGTGTCCTCAACCGTGTAGGTTTCGGGTTCAGCCCAAGTCTGGTTGTAGGTCCAGGCGATGCGGTCGCCGAGGTCGTAGGTAGCGTTGACTTCGCTACGGTTTGAACGGAAGAAGTAGTAGCCTTCCTTTACGAGGATAACGCCGTTGGCAGCGTTTGCGAGTGCGGTCTGGAGCGCTTCGTAGGCAGCTACGCAAGCTTCTTGGTCGTCGCTTTCGTTGCTGATGAGGTCAGTAATGGTAGTGAAAGCCTCGTCGAGTGCGTCGAAGAGTTCCTGGCTGATGTTGCCGGGTTGGTCGCCAGCGGTGTAGAGGCTGGAAGCCGTGGTTTCGCTGGTGTAGCCAAGTTCCTGGATGGCAGCGTCGAGGTAGGGACCGCCGACGAGTTCGTCTACAGCGTAGCAGTTGAGCACGTTGGTGGCGTACTCGCTCTTGCTGAAGAAGGGAGACTTGCCTTCTGCGGCACCGCAGAAGAAGTAGCCGCCGCCCTTGGTGGCCTTGTCACCGGTGGCGTCGTAGAACACGATGCCGGTACCCATAGGAGTGGTGGTGGTCACGTAGGAGTAGTCCGTGAGCGGTTCGTCGGTGCTGTTGAGCTCGTCGGTAGAAACCGTGTTGGTTTCCTGAACGATGAACTTCCAAGCACGAGCCTTGGTGGAGGTGTAGGCCACGGAACCGCTGTTGTTCTCGAGGTATTCACCGGTGGAGACTCTCTTGAGGATGTAGATCTGGTAACCATCGTCGGTCTGTCCTTCGGTGGCCTCAAGTGCATAGAGGTTCTCGTCGGTCAACTGTTGTGACTTTACAAGCCCGCGAATGAAGTCGTTCTTTTGCTCAGCTGCGGCAGCGCCGCTGGCAATGACAAATTGCTGGTCTGCGACTTCGTCCGCTGTGAGCGAAGTGGTCACGTCACCGCCTGCAACTTGATAACGCTTTTGGGCTTGTACTGCGTTGCTGCTTACGATGAACATCAGCGCAAGCAGCAAAAGGGAGTAAACCTTTCTCATAGTGCAGTAAAAGATTTAGTGTTAAAGTTAATAATTAAGAGTTGATTGTTTCTTATGCTAATCGCGGGCAAATATACGATTGTTTTTCCGACTTTGCAAATCGGTGTTCTCATTTTTGGACATCTTTGTTTAAATTCCAAATATTTGGTGATGAAGGGAGACGCGCGCATATGGAGGCGCAGCGCATGGGGGCAACGCGCATGGGGCAATGCGCATGGGGTGAAGTGCATGGGGCAACGCGCATGGGGTGAAGCGCATGGGGCAACGCGCATGGGGGTCAAGACTCCAGTCTTGACAGCTCTACACGGCCATTGCTCCGCCCATGGGGGTGACGTTTTCAAAACGTCACGCTCTACACGCTACACGCTACACGCTACACGCTATAGCATTCATAAATCCGCCCTTATCAGTCAAGACTGGAGTCTTGACCCCCATGCGCGTTGCCCCAAGCGCGTTGCTCAAAATCGTTGCCCCAAGCGCTTCGCTCCAAAGCGTTGCCAATAAATGCAAAAAACCTTACCAAGGCCCAACGTGTTGGGCTTGGGGCAAATTTGAAATTATTGCCCAAGAGTTTTTCCTGGATACTGATGGATTTTTAGCTCCATGCTTTGTGGCTTTTACACCGTGCCTTGGAATTCGTACGGCGTGCCTTGGAATTCGTACGGCGTGCCTTGGAATTTTTACGGCGTGCCTTGGATTTTTCACGGCGTGCCTTCCGGCTTCAGCGCGCACTTCGTATCTTTGCATCCTTATATATAATATGCGTGCGTGGGCGCGCGAGATTTCCGTTTTCCGCCCCGCACCTCAGAACTGCAAACAATACATCCAAAACGATATGCTCGAGATAAAGAATCTGCATGCCTGCGTAGAAGGCAAAGAAATACTCCGCGGCGTGAACCTCACCATCCGCGACGGCGAGGTGCACGTGCTCATGGGCCCCAACGGTTCCGGAAAAAGCACCCTCAGCAACGTGCTTGTGGGCAACCCCAAATACGAAGTGACAGAAGGCTCCATCACCTTCAACGGCAAGGACCTCCTCGCCCTTTCGCCAGAGGACCGTTCGCACGAAGGCATCTTCATGTCGTTCCAGGCGCCTACGGAAATCCCCAGCGTTTCGATGACCAACTTCATGCGCGCAGCCCTCAACGCCAAGCGCAAATATTTCGGCGAGGAGCCCATCCCCGCCGGCGAGTTTCTCAAACTCTTGAAAGAAAAGCGCAAGCTCGTGGGCCTCGACGCCCACTTCATGAGCCGCGGCGTGAACGAAGGATTCTCCGGCGGCGAACGCAAGCGCAACGAAATATTCCAGATGGCAGTGCTCGAACCCACCTTCTCCATCCTCGACGAGACCGACTCGGGCCTCGACGTGGACGCCTTGCGCACCGTGGCTGAAGGGTTCAACATGCTCCGCACCGAAAAGACCAGCGCCATGGTCATCACCCACTACCAGCGCATGCTCGACTACCTCAAGCCCGACTTCGTGCACGTGCTCGTGAAGGGACAGGTGGTGAAGGAAGGCGGCGCCGAACTCGGCTACGAGATTGAAGAGAAAGGTTTCGACTGGATTGTAAGGGAGGTGTAGGCCATGGCATCACACGAACAGTACATCAACGTCTACCGCGACTGCCGCGACCTCATTGCCGCAGGCAGTTGCGAGGCCATGAACGCTCCGCGCGAAGCCGCTGCCGCACAACTCGCCGAGCAGGGACTTCCTACCCACAAGGACGAGCGCTGCAAATACACCGACGTGCAGGCCGCCTTCGCCCCCGACTACGGATTGAACCTTCGCCGCATAGCTCCCAAGGTAAATCCCTACGAAGCCTACAAGTGCAACGTGCCCAACCTCAGCACCTCCATCTTCTTCGTGGTGAACGACGTGCCGTGTGAAGCGCCCGCCGCTTCGCGCGCTCTCCTTCCCGAAGGCGCTTTGGTATGTTCGCTCCGCCAGGCAGGCGAAACCCACCCCGAACTCCTCTCGCGCTACTACAACCGCGCCGCCGAAACCGACCGCGACTTCCGCACGGGACACGACGGCGTGACGCTGCTCAACACCATGCTGGCGCAGGACGGCGTGTTCGTCTACATACCCGAAGGGGCAGAACTCAAGAACCCCGTGCAGATTGTGAACGTGAGTGCCGCCAAAGCCGACCTCATGAGCGTGCGCCGCGTGCTCGTGGTGGCAGGACGCGGCGCAAAAGGTGCCGTGCTCTTCTGCGACCATGCCGAGGACGGCGCGCACTATCTCACCACACAGGTGACGGAAGTGTTTGCCGAAGACGGTGCGGAAGTGGAACTCTACAGTGTGGAGGAAACGAACACTTCCACCACACGCTTCTCCTCGCTCTACGTGGAGCAGGGTAGCGGCAGCAAGGTGAGCTACGACGGCGTGGCGCTCACTTGCGGCACTTCGCGCAACAAGGTCGACGTGCGCCTTCGTGGCGAGAACGCACGCTCCGAACTCTACGGAGCGGTGGTGGCCGATGGCACGCAGCGCGTGGACAACAACATACTCGTGGAGCACCTCGCACCGAAGTGCACCTCCGACATGCTTTACAAGTACGTGCTCGACGAAGAGAGCACCGGCGCGTTTGCCGGCAAGGTGTATGTGGCAGCTGGAGCGCAGCAGACGGCTTCGCAGCAGACCAACGCCAACCTCTGCGCTTCGCCCAAGGCTCGTGCCTTTGCTCAGCCCATGCTTGAAATCTATGCCGACGACGTGAAGTGCAACCACGGTTCCACCGTAGGCAAGCTCGACGAAACGGCGCTCTTCTACATGCGTCAGCGCGGCATTCCCGAGGACGAGGCACGCCTCCTCCTCCAGCACGCCTTCATCAACGACGTGCTCCGCCACGTGCAGATTCCCCACCTCCAGGAACGCCTCTCGCAACTCGTGGAGAAGCGTTTCCGCGGCGAGCTCGGCAAGTGCAAAGGCTGCAAAGGCTGCGGCCGCAGTTGAGGGAAGCATTATTTATAAGGTATAAGGCATAGGCACCGCGCATGGGGGCGAAGCGCATGGGGGTCAAGACTCCAGTCTTGACAGCTCTACGCGATGTTTATAAAGCGCAGCCACGCAAGACGTCCGTGACTGTTGTGTAGAACTATCAAGACTGGAGTCTTGACCTCCATGCGCTTCGCCCCTCTGGAACATCAATTGTCTCCCCAACCCACCAAAAACTCTCCCATCCATGTACGACATACAGCAAGTCCGCAAGGACTTCCCCATACTTTCCCGCGAGGTGTACAAGCGGCCGCTCGTCTACCTCGACAATGCCGCGACCACGCAGAAGCCGCGTGCCGTGGTGGAAGCCATCTCCGACGAATACTACTCCGTGAATGCCAACGTGCACCGCGGTGTGCATTTCCTTTCCCAGCAAGCTACCGACCTCCACGAAGCCGCACGCGAAACGGTGCGTGCGTTCATCAACGCGCGTTCCACGGCAGAGGTCATCTTCACCCGTGGCACTACGGAAAGTCTGAACCTCGTGGCGTCGGCTTACGGCGAAGCGTTCCTCAAAGAAGGCGATGAGGTAATCGTCAGCGTGATGGAGCACCACAGCAACATCGTGCCTTGGCAATTGCTCCGCGACCGCAAGGGTATCGTCATCAAAGTCATCCCCATGACCGACGAAGGCGTGCTCGACCTCGAGGCTTACGAAGCCCTCTTCACCGACCGCACACGCCTCGTGTGCGTGGCGCAGGTGAGCAACGTGCTCGGAACGGTCAATCCCGTGCGCGAAATGGCGGCTACCGCCCATGCCCACGGCGCACACATCCTCGTGGACGGTGCGCAGAGCGTTCCCCATTTCGCGGTGGACGTGCAGCAACTCGACTGCGACTTTCTCGTCTTCTCCGGCCACAAGGTCTACGGCCCTACCGGCATCGGCGTGCTCTATGGACGTGAAGAACTCCTTGACAAAATGCCTCCTTATCAGGGCGGCGGCGAGATGATAGCCCGCGTAACCTTTGAGAAAACCACCTACGAGCGCCTGCCCTTCAAGTTTGAGGCCGGCACGCCGGACTACGTGGGCTCGCACGCCCTCGCCGTGGCGCTCGACTACGTGACGAAGCTCGGTATGGACCAGATTGCCGCTTACGAACACGAACTTACCTCCTATGCCATGGCGCGCATGGCGGAGATAGAAGGCATGCACCTTTACGGCACGGCGCCGGGGAAGGACGCCGTGGTGGCGTTTAACGTGGGCGACATCCATCCCCTCGACCTCGGCACCTTGCTCGACCGCCTTGGCATAGCCATCCGCACCGGTCACCACTGCGCCCAACCCCTCATGCAGCGCTGCGGCGTGGAAGGCATGGCGCGCGCCTCTTTTGCCCTCTACAACACGAAAGAAGAAATAGATGCCCTCGTGGCAGGCATAGAGCGCGTGAGAAAGATGTTTTGAGCGCTTGATAGGGCGAGGCTCATGGGGGCGAAGCGCATGGGGGTCAAGACTCCAGTCTTGACAGCTCTACACGGATGTTTTAAGCGCAGCCTACTCGCTCATGGGGGTGACGTTTTCAAAACGTCACGCTCTACACGTAGGTTAAAAACGAAACCAATTTGTAACTGCCGTGTAGAGCACAGTCAAGACAGGAGTCTTGACCTCCATGCGCTTCGCCCCAAGCGCCGCTCACCAACCAACATAAAAAATCGCGGAGCGACTTTTCCCTCTTCAGGGAGAAGTCGCTCCGCATTTATATCTTATTCAAGTTAGCCTTTATGGAAAATCGGCCTGAAAGGCCAACCTGCGCTCAGCCCAGGGCAACGCCCTGGGTGTGTGGATTATCAATAGCATTGCGCCCTGAAAGGGCAAAAGCGTTAATCAATACCATACGCTTTTGCCCTTTCAGGGCGCATTCTCGCTACATCTTTCACCCAGGGCGTTGCC
>CAVJJO010000040.1:0-21931 GCA_963649665.1 Bacteroidaceae bacterium
CACGGCGGTCACGGACCGTTCTTCGTGGCTTCGCTTTATATTCTTCGCGCTCAACTGTCAAGACTGGA
The DNA here is from genome assembly GCA_963649665.1 of Bacteroidaceae bacterium. Taxonomy (GTDB): domain Bacteria; phylum Bacteroidota; class Bacteroidia; order Bacteroidales; family Bacteroidaceae; genus Alloprevotella. The sequence goes on from CAVJJO010000040.1 coordinate 69, forward strand.
GTCTTGACCTCCATGCGCTGCGCCCCCATGTGCTGCGCCCCCATGCGCTGCGCCAAAGTTTCTTTCACCATTGTTAATTTTGTGACTTTTTCTTGACAATCGGCTTGCTCAAACTAGAACGAAACACGGGCTTTCAAAAGCTTCCAAAGGCGCGTTTTTCAACTTTTAGGCAACTTGTGACAATTCCAAGGCAGCAAATTTATTTGGGCCTTAGGGGAATTTTTCCTAGATGCCTTGGATTTTTTGCTAAAAACCGCCCCGTTTTCGCCCTCTTTGGCCGTCGAAAGGCGAGAAGCATAAAACATATTCCAATAAAGCAAACATTCTTTCGCAATACTAAATTTCTCCACGCGCCGAGAATCGCGTATTTGCGAGCGACTGACCAGTCGGTGATTTCTACGCGATTCTCAGTGTTAAAATGCCGATTCGTTTCGTCGCCCATTCTCATTTTTTTCGCACACGAAAGAATATGCAGCTTCTCAATGGCGCATCCATTTATTAATCGTACTTTTGCTACGTTATACGTGCGTTAACAATCGCACAACAGCCTATTTGCAGTAATAAACAAACAACACGACAAGAGCTATGAAGAATTTTCGTCACATCTCACTCCTTACCTTATTCCTGACGCTGGCAGGAATGGTTGCGTTTACGGCTTGCTCCGACGACGACCACATCGGAGGCACCGATTCCGACATCAGTTCCAAGGATTCGCTCTTCACCATTGTCGACACCACGGTCTACACCATTGACCAAGTGGCAGACCTGCTCTACGGACCAGACGGGGCAAACGCCGACAACGACAAGCGCGAAGCGTTTCTTCGCAGAGCGCGCGCCTACGACGACTCGCTGTCCGATCTGACCGGTGCCAACGGCGAAGTGACTACGGACTACATCAAGGTTGATTTCCAATACGTTGACGCAGAAGACAAGTCCAACAGACTTTCCGCAACGGCCATTTGGCGCCGCGTGAAAGACGCCGAAGAATACAGCAACGATTTGGAAGACAACATGTGGCTTTTCAGCTACATCGACAAGGTGTTCGTCATTGAGCAAGAGTACGTCAACAACGACTCCGACCTCACGACACGCAACGACGAACGCATGTTTGCCTACCTTGAAACCGAAATGCTTGTATACACCGACCGCAAAGGTTACGGCCGCACGCTCGGACAGAAACGCACGCACCTCGATGCCGAACAAAACGCCGCAAACACGAGAAATGCCATAAACGTAGCCGAAGTAATATACCAGTGGTACACCTTCCAGGAATACGCTGACAAACTATCCCGTAGAAATAATTTCAACCCTACCGACTACATCAAATTCAAGGACGACTATAAGGTTTACGTAGCCGGCATCAATGAAGGCGCTTCCGTAGCACTGGCCGTGCAGAAATACTACGACAGCAACCCCGCAGAAAAGGAGAAGCGCCACTTCGGCGGTGCCATCTGCTTCAACGGCATCTACAATCCGCACCTCACCTTTGACCTTTGGATGAAGACTGACAAGATAGACGACCCGCTACTCATCCCCATGTTCATCAAAGAGTCGCTCACACGCTATCCGCTGGAAAAAGTGCAGGAAGACCAGCTCTACAGCGACAACTATTTGAGCCACAAAGCGGAGATTGAAGCGCTCATCGACAACTCCGAACTCTCGCGTAAAGCGAAGAACGACAAGCTGAAGGAACTCCTCGGCGTGGACGTGGTGAAGCCGTCCGACATGCTGAGCAAAGAACTGCTCGGCAAAGGCACGACTTACATGTACTTCATCACCAACCTCGACCACTTCAACCTCTCTACGGACTGGACGCCCGCATCGCCCATCTGCCTCATCCATGCCGACAACGATGCCAACACGCCGCTCACGAACGCCACGAACCTGCAGAAGAAATTCAGCGGCAACGCTCCCTGCACGCTTCAAACCATCCACTACACCGACGAGCAACTCAACGACAAAGCCGAATGCGGCATGCCCGCAAGCCTGGTGCTCGACTGGTACAACAACGAAATGTGGCGCTGGAACGACGCCTACAGCAACGCTGCGAAGTAAACGCGCTGAGGTTAACAGCAACGCAGCAATGCGCATCGGCGCATAAAAAAAACAATCCGAGACTCTTGCCACAACGACAGGAGTCTCGGATTTTTTAGTAGTGCATAAAAAAACGACTTACGCCATCATGGGGCGAAGCGCATGGGGGTCAAGACTCCAGTCTTGACAGATTAGCGCAGCCACATGGTGGCTTTTTTCATGGCTGCGCTTTGAACTACCGTGTAGAGCAGTCAAGACTGGAGTCTTGCCCCCCATGCGCTTGCGCCCCATGCGTTTCAAATCAAAATTGCGCCACTTAATGCTGAGCATTGCGCCGCCCATGGGGGCGAGGTTTTCAAAACCTCGCGCTCTACACGGCCTTCACGCAAACTTGCATGGGGCGCGCCGTGCCGCAGCGCTCAATAAAACATGGCGCGCAGGGCGGACAATGCCAACTGCGCATCGCGCTCGGCTTCGAGCTGGGCGGTGCGTGCCGAGTAGTAGAACGACGTTTCGAGGAGGTAATCGAGAAGCGATATCTGCCCTTCCTCCAACGCCCGGCTGAGCAGCGCGGCATTGCTCGTGGCAGAAAGGTCGCGGCGGAGCGTTTCGGCAGTTTCGGCAAGCGCAAGCGCCGTGCGGTGGCGTTCGGCGAGCTGCGCCGACTGCCCGAAGTGCACGTCGGCTGCCTCAAGTCGGCTCGCGGCAATGCGGGCTTGCGCGGCCTTATATTCGCGTCGGCCGCTGCCCCAGAGGGGTACGCTGAAGCCAAGGCTCAAGCCGTTGTAGTTGTTGTCCTTCACATATTCGCCCTGGAAGCCCACCGTGAGAGCAGGCCACGTCTGCGAACGCGCCAAGCGCGCCACGGCTTCGTTTTCCTTCACTGCAGCCTCGGCGGCCTTCGCTTCGGAGCTACCCGCAAGTGCCGACTGCAACGTAGAGACGGGCGGCAGCGAGGCGGCGGACTGCGGATAGACGGTGTCGGCATAAGCCACATCGTCGCCGCCCGCCAACCGGTGCAACGCAAGCGCTATGCTCTGACGCTCGGCTTCGGCACGTTCGGCATCGGCCTTTGCCACAGCGGCGTTGAGGCGCACTTTGTTCAGCTCCATCTGATTCACGTCGCCCTGCGCGAATTTCTTTTCGTAGAGTTCACTGAGGGCGGTTGCCGTTTGTAGGCGGAGGCGGACTTCGGCGCAGAGTTTGTTGGAAAAGACGAGGCGCGTGAGTTGCTCGTCGGCTTCCGCCATCACCTTCTGCCGCTCCACGAGGTAACGGGCAGCGGCGGCACTGTTGGCGGCACGCGCCACAGCACGCCTTCGGCCTGTGAGTACGCCCCAGTCGAGCGTTTGCGTGAAACTGACGTTCGTTCGCGCCGGCACGCCCTTCGGGGAACCTTTGGCGTAGGTCACTTCGGCTTCGGGGTCGGGCATGGCGGCGGCAGCCGAGTTCTCGAGTTCGTCGGCAGATAGGCCGCCGCGTACGGCACGGAGCGCAGTGTTGCCTTCCGTCACGCGCTGAAGCACTTCGGCAAAGCGCCCTTCAGGCGTCAGCGACGTTTGTCCATGAAGGGCGATGGGAAGGAACAGAGCGAATGCAAGGGCTGATATATCAAGCAATTTCATAAATGTGCGGTAGTTAGGGGGTTGTACGTTGAGGTTCGCTTGCCGAAACCGTTTGGCAGTCATCAGCAGCAGCGGCATGCTTCTTCGCGGGAGCGATAATGGGCACTACCACGAGGTTGAGCAGTGTGCTGGTAAGCAGGCCGCCGAGCATCACCTGCGCCATAGGGCTCTGAATTTCATTGCCCGGCAAATCGCTTCCGAGGGCAAGGGGAATGAGGGCGAGCGCGGAGCAAAGGGCGGTCATGAGAATGGGGAGCAAACGGTCGAGCGAGCCGCGGCGCACCACTTCGGAGTGCGGAAGACCTTGACGTGAGAGTTCGTTGTAGCGGTCCACGAGAAGCATGCCTCCGCGTGTGGCCATGCCGAAAAGCGAGATGAAACCGATGATGGCGGGTATGCTTACCACACCGCCCGTGAAGTAAAGCGCCAACACACCGCCGATGAGGGCGAGCGGAAGGTTGACAAGCACCACCACGGCCTGCCGCCACGAGCGGAACTGTAAATAGAGCAGCAGCAGAATGACCACTATGCTCACCACGCTGAGCGCGAGAAGAAGACGCGAGGCGGCGGCTTCGCTTTCAAACTGTCCGCCATACTCCACATGGTAGCCTTCGGGGAGCGTCACCTTTGATTCTATGGCGCGGCGCATGTCGTTGACCACGCTGCGCATGTCGCGTCCCGAAGCATTGGCGGAAACTACGAGCTTGCGCTGGGCATTCTCACGGCTGATGGTGTTGGGCCCGGCGGTGGACACGATGTCTGCCACATCGGAAAGGGGCACTTTCGTGCCGTCGGCACCGTCGATGAGCAGGTTGCGTATGTGCTCCACGGAGTTGATGTCCTCGTCGGCCATGCGCACGGTGAGGTCCATGGTCTTTGCCCCGTCCTGCACCTGGCTTACCACTTCGCCGCCCACGGCAGCGTTGACATATTCGGCAAATTCGGGAAGCGTGATGCCGTGGCGCGCCAGAAGGGTGCGACGCGGACGTATCACGAGCTGCGGACGCTCTATCTGCTGTTCCACATTCAAGTCCGTGACGCCTTCAATGCCTTGCGTGGCTTGCTGAATCTGCAGGCCGAGCGTGTGGAGCGTAGTCAGGTCCGGGCCGAACACTTTCACGGCTATGCCGGCCTTTGTGCCGGAGAGCATGGCGTCGATGCGGTGGGAAATAGGCTGACCGATCTCCACATTCACGCCGGGAAGGGCACGCAGGCGGGCGCGGATGTCGGCGGTGACTTCGTCCTTCGTGCGTTTGTCCAAGGCAAAGGGCACTTCCATCTCGCTCGTGTTCACGCCGAGGGCATGCTCGTCGAGTTCGGCGCGTCCTGTTTTCCGCGCCACGGCTTTCACTTCAGGCACTTCGAGCAAGAGGCGTTCGGCCTCAGCGCCGATGCGGTTGCTTTCCTCGAGCGAAACGCCGGGTAGTGTGCTCACGTTGATGGTAAACGAGCCTTCGTTGAAAGGGGGAAGGAAACTGCGCCCCAAAGTGAAGAAGAGCGCAAGCGAAACGGCGAACAAGGCGCACGTTGTGCCTACTATCCAACGCGAGGCACGCCCCGTGGCCCAAAGGAGAAGGCGCTCGTAGTGTTTCTTAAGGGAACGCACAAGGCGGGTTTCGTGGAGCGCGGATGCGGCAGCGGGTGCATTTCCCGTCGCGTCCGTTTCTTTCGGACGCAGCAGGTAAGAACAGAGCACGGGAGTGAGCGTGAGGGCCACGAGCGTGGAGGCAAAAAGCGACACAATGAAGCTCACACCAAGGGGAGCGAGCATGCGGCCTTCAAGTCCGCTGAGGAAGAACAACGGCACGAAGCTCACCACAATGATGAGCGTGGAATTGAGTATAGGCATGCGCACTTCGCGCGATGCGTGGAACACCACGTCGAGCACACCGCGGCGCTCGCCAGCGGGAAGGCTTGCATTTTCGCGCAGCCGCTTGAACACGTTTTCCACATCCACGATGGCATCGTCCACAAGCGATCCGATGGCTATGGCCATGCCGCCTATGCTCATGGTGTTCACCGTAAGACCCATGGCATGGAGCACAAGAAGGGTGACGAGGAGCGAAAGGGGAATGGTCACGAGGGAAATGAGCGTGGTGCGCGCATTCATCAGAAAGATGAAGAGCACAAGCACCACAAAGATGCCGCCTTCGACGAGCGACTTCTGTATGTTGGAAATGGAAGAGTCTATGAAGTCCTGCTGACGATAAAGGTGGGTGTCCACCTTCACGTCGACGGGGAGCGAAGCCCGCAGCTGCGCCACGGAAGAGTCGAGTTGTTCGGTCAACGCAAGGGTGCTGGTGGAAGGCTGCTTGGTCACGGTGAGCAACACGCCGGGCTTGCCGCTCACGGAGGCGACGCCCATTTGCGGCTGCTTCACACCGACGGCCACATCGGCCACATCGGCAAGCTGCACACTGCTTCCGTTGTCCGTCCGCTTTACTACGGCTTGCCCCATCTCGGCGGTGCTGCTGGTGGCTACCACTCCGCGCACGATGTATTCGTTGCCGTGCTGGTAGAGCACGCCGCCCGACGTGTTGCGCCCCATTTGGCGCGTGGCTGCCATCACTTCCGAGAGCGTGACGCCGTAGTGGCGCATGCGTTCGGGGTGAAGGCGCACCTGATACTCCATCAAATCGCCGCCCATCACGGTCACCTGCGCCACACCGCCTGCGGAAAGCAGTCGCGGACGGATGGTCCAGTCGGCAAGGGTGCGGAGAGTGCCGAGCGAAGTGGTGTCGGCGGTGAGCCCGATGAACATCACTTCACCTAGGATGCTCGACTGCGGACCGAGCGTGGGCTGCCCCACTCCATCGGGCAGACTCTCGCCTGCGGAAGCGAGTTTTTCGGAAACAATCTGGCGGTCGCGGTAGATGTCGGTGCCCCAGTCAAACTCTATCCACACCACGGAGAATCCCGTAGTGGAGGAAGAACGCACGCGGCGCACGTCGGTAGCGCCATTGACGGCGGTCTCGATGGGAAACGTCACGAGGCGCTCCACTTCTTCCGAGGCCATGCCCTGCGCTTCGGTCATGACCACCACAGTGGGAGCGTTGAGGTCGGGGAAAACGTCTACCTCCATCTTACGAGCCGTCCAAGTGCCGACGGCAAGTAGGAGCACGGAGAAAAAGAGTATGACGGCGCGGTTGCGAAGAGAGAAGGATATGATTTTGTCCAACATAAAGTTCAGAGGATTTAGGGGTTAGACAATCGTTATCCGTGGCTGTGTCCTTCAGGCACGGCGCCAGCACTTGCGGCAAGGCGCACCTGCGTGGCTCCACGGGTGACCACTTGCTCTCCACCCTTGAGTCCGGCCACTATTTCGGTGCGCGCACCATCGGTTGCGCCGAGTTGCACTTCCACGCGGCGGAACTCTCCCTTGTGGAGCTGGACGTAAACGAAATGCAGGCCTTGGGCTTCGGTGAGTGCCGCATTGGGCACGCTGATGACGCCTTGGCGTTCCTTGCCCTTGAGGAAAACTTCGGCGAAACTGCCGCTTACGATGTTTCCCTCGTTGTTGAACTCGAAAATGACGGGCACGAAATAGTCGTCTGCGCTTGCCGCGCTGCCTTTCGACACGATGCGGCCGCCAAGCGAAGCCACGGAGTAGACGCGCGAAGCATCGTAGGCCATACGGAAATTGGCAGTCGTTACGGACTGGAGCATGGTGTAGTGACGCTCAGGCACATCGGCGCGAAGCTGAAGCCTGCGGTTCTGCGTAACAGTAGCAAGGGCTTGCCCCACTGCCACATAGTCGCCGGGCTTCACCAGCACGTTCTTCACATAACCGCCGATGGGAGCAGAGAGCGTGCGCGTCTGCGAAGCGTTTCCCAGACTGCGTGCGGTAGCTGCGGCGGTTTCGTAGCGGCGACGGGCATCCTCCAGTTCACGCTGCGAGATGATTTTCTCTTCCGCCAGCTTCTTCGCACGGGCATAGTCCTGCTCGGCAGCACAAAGTTCGCTCTGCGCGGCGGCTGCGGGATTGCCGTCGGCAACTGCCTTGGCGTTGATGGAGAAAAGCGTCTGGCCGTTGCTTACGGGCATTCCCTCGGCAAGACGTCCGCCGGAGAAGTTGACAATTCCCGCCATGGTGGCAGTAACGGTAGCCTCGGTGCCACTGGCAGGGAGCACGCGGCCGCTCACGCAGACCACCTCGGAAAAGGCTGCGGGCGCAACGGTCTCTACCGCCACGTTGGCGGCACGAAGTTGGGCATCGGTCATCTCTATCACGTCGGCGCCGTGAGTGTGCGCCTCGTGGTTTTCGCTTTCGCCGTGATGATCGTCGGCATGGTCGGCATGCGACGAATGGCATGCGCCAAAGAGCATGACCGCAAAGGCGGCCATGCCGGTTTTCAATATGTAAGTGTTCATTAGTGTATACAGATTAGCTTATTCTCCGGCACGCGCGCCATTTCTTAAGGCACGTCGGAGCCGGAGGAACGTAACATGATGTTCCCGGAAGTGGGAAAAGAAAAACTTCAGCTAATCTGCGCCGGCGGTCCTCGCCGGAAAACGTGGTTTGCACCTCGTTGCTGCAAACCATAAGACTCATTATAATAACGGGAACGCACATCGCGCTCCACACATTGGGGCAAAAGGTTCTCCGCCAAAAGGTGCGGAAGAAAATAAAGGCAGGGCAAGGGATTGCCCGCATCGGCCTGGCGAATGGAAGCATTGTCGGCAGAAGGCGCTTTCCAAAAACAATAGTGCGAAGCGCTGTGGTTCGCCTCGCCGTGGGCGGTGTGCTCATCGTTGTGCCTGCCGTCTTCATGACACACCTCGTCCACCCAACAAGCTGCGCCGCCCGTGTGGTGATGGTGCGGCACAAGCGTCAGCAGCAGCACGAGTACTACCGCAAACGCAATGCGAAATGTGTGAGTGGCTTTCTTCATGCAGCAAAGATAGCAATTCGGTTTTGCAAACGGGTTGCATTCTGCCCCTTTACCCTATGCTGTTAGCGGAAGAAGGCGGAAAGTTGCCGAAAGAAGGAAAATTATAGCTTGCAAAAGGCAGAAAGTTGATTGCTGAAGGCAGAAACTTGCTTGCAGAAGGCAGAAAGTTGATTGCTGAAGGCAGAAAAAACAAACAATCCCCGCTTGCGGCAGAATTCTGAGCCACAAGCGGGGAAATGTCTATTTGTTGTTTGTAATTATCTACTGCTTAGAAGAGATCCCAAGTGTTGATGTTGTCCTTCCACTGGTGATCCTTGGGGAAAGCTTCGCCGTTCCATGCCTTCTCCTGCGTGGTGGGCTGCTCAGCATCGGTCCAGAAAGGATGCGATGCGGGAAGTCCGAGGGGAAGGAAGGAGAGAGACGTCATGTAAAGGCTACCATTGTTGGTATACCAGTCTGCCACGTTGCTCTGCTGGCCGCAGAAACCGATGGTAAGGAAGCCATTCTTGAAATTCTCGTGGCCATCGAACATACGGTGGAGCACTTTGGTAAGCGCGTGGCGCACCTGACCGTTTGAAAGGCCTTCAGGAAGTTTCTGGTACCATGCCATGAGAGCGAGGGGCTGCATAGCTGCCATACGGTAGGGGATAGAACGACCGAATACGGGGAAAGTTCCTTCGGGAGAGATGAAACGCTCGAGCACGATGCTGTACTTCTGTGCGCGGCGGAGTTCGCGGTCGTAGTACTTCTTGTAGTCGATACGGGTGTAGCGCTTTGAGTCCTTCATGGCCTGAAGCGTTTCGAGGTACATGGGGTGGAACACGTAAGAGCTGTAGTAGTCGAAGGCGAACTTGGGTCCGTCGGAGTACCATCCGTCACCCGTGTACCACTCTTCCATCTTGCGGCAGGCAGAGTTTACGCGATATTCGTCGCCGTCAGCACCGCTCTTCATGAGGAAGCTCTCGATGGTGGAAGAGAAAAGGAGCCAGTTGGTATAAGGAGGGTCAACGCGGCGAAGCTGCGTGAACTCTTCGATGTAGCGCTTCTTGGTGGTTTCGTCGAGCGGCTTCCAGAGCACATCGTAAGCACGAAGGAAGCTCTCGGCAATGTAGGCGGCATCAACAAGTGCCTGACCGTGGCCACGCCAAAGGAGATAATCGGGACTTGAGGGGTCAACGGCATTCTTGTAGCTCTTGAGCGCCCATTCGCGAATCTGCTTGCGCTTCTGACCTTCGGCGGTGTTGTCGTCGGGAAGGTTGAGCCAGGGAGCCACACCTGCCATGAGGCGACCGAAGCACTCCATGTAGGCCACACGCTTGTCGCGTCCGTCCCAGTTGGGGCTTACTTCGAGGTGCATGTTCTTCTGAAGATTTCCTTCAGCCATGTTGCTGAGCACGGGCTCTGCCATCTGCGTAAGAAGGCTTACCCAATAAGCGCGGTCGCCCTTTGAAGTGGAGGATGCCTGCGCTTCAAGGTAGCGCGTATACTCGCAGGCTGCGAGGAGGAAGGCACCTGTGCCGAACGGCGTCTCGGAGTTGGCGTTCACCACCTGTCCGGGGATGGCCTTTTCGCCGATAGGCTGCACGTAACCTATCTTGCCGTTCTTCTGCATGGCGGTGTTCTTCAGATAGCCCCAAGCCTTCTGGATGGTGGGAAGGTAAGTGGCTTCGTCGAGATAGCCGTTGTTCACACCCCAAAGCATGCCGTAGGTAAAGAATGCCGTGCCGCTCGTTTCGGGACCGGGAGCGAAGGAAGGCTCAAGGAGCGAGCGCGTCCAGTAGCCCTCGGGCTGCTGAATGCTTGCCACCGTAGCAGCCATTTTCTGGAATTTCTTCACGAAGAAGTCGTGGTGCTTATAAGTGGAAGGCATGTCCTGAAGCACTTTTGCCAATCCGGCGAGCACCCATCCGTCGCCGCGTGCCCAGAAGTCCTTCTTGCCACCAGGAGTCTGGTGCTTGGGATAAACATATTTGGCATCGCGGAAATAGAGACCGGTTTCCTCGTCGAGCATAATGCTGTCGGAGTATTTCAGGTACTCGTAAAGTTTGTCGAGATACTTCTGGTCGCCGGTGAGCTTGTAGAGCTTCGTCATGACGGGCATTACCATGTAAAGTCCGTCTGCCCACCACCAGTAGTCGTTGCGGTTGGTGCTGATTTCGTAGTCCATCACCTCCTTGGCGCGCTTGATGCGGTTATCCACAGGAAGGATGTTGTAGAGATCAATGTAGGTCTGGAAGCAGATTTGCCAGTCGCCGAAGAGCACGTGGTTGTCGGTCTCGCCGTAGTGGTACTCCCACTTGCTGCGGTCGGTGCTTTTGGCGCCCTTCCACTGGTTGTGCTCAGCCCAGTCGGTGGAATACTTGAGATAGTCGGCATTCTGCGTGAGACGATAGGCTTCCATGTTGCCAGTGTGATAGGCGGCGTAGTCCCAGAATGCCCAAGCCTCGGGTTTGTTGTTCTTCTGCCAATAGTTGTTTACCTTGGCAATGATGGCTCTCACTTCCTTGGCTTCTGAGGCGGGGTTGGAAGCAGCGAAAGCCACTATGCCCAGAGCGAAGCAGAGGAGAGCGGAAAGGAGTCTTTTCATGATGTTGGAATTATGAGGTTTACTGTTGTTTGCTGTTGAGGTAAGCGAGGGCTTCGCGGCATTTGTCGGTGACGTAAGCCCAATCTTCTGCAGCCACGCGGTCTTTGGGGAAAAGTTTGGAGCCCATGCCGACGCAATAGGCGCCTGCCTTCATCCAGGCAGAAAGGTTTTCCTCCGTGGGTTCTACACCGCCGGTGACCATAATCTTGGACCAGGGCATAGGAGCTAGGAGCCCCTTGACCATTTTGGGCGAAAGCACGTCGCCGGGAAAGAGCTTGCAGAGATCGCAACCGGCTTCCTGGGCAAAGCCTACCTCGCTGACGCTACCGCAACCGGGCGTGTAGGGCACGAGACGGCGGTTGCACACTTTGGCTACGTCGGGGTTGAAAAGCGGACCTACCACGAAGTTAGCACCAAGCTGGATGTAGAGCGAAGCCGTGGGGGCGTCCACAATGGAACCTACGCCGAGGGCGAGTTCCGGACATTCCTTGGCGGCATATTTGACCACTTCGGCAAACACTTCGTGGGCGAAGTCGCCGCGGTTGGTGAATTCAAAAGCGCGTACGCCGCCGTCGTAGCAGGCCTTGACAACCTTCTTTGCCACTTCGGCATCGGCGCTGTAAAATACGGGCACCATGCGTGTGGCACCTATTTTCTGAAGAACTTGCAGTTTATCGAATCTTGCCATAACTGTTCTGAGTGTATGATCTATATATATAATGTGTGTCGGAACTGAAGCTGCGCGACTTTAGCGCTGCACGCGTCCGCTTCCGTCACCTCCTGCAAGCGCTTCCACTTCGGCAGCGCTGACGAGGTTGAAGTCGCCCGTAACGGTGTGCTTGAGTGCAGAAGCTGCAACGGCGAATTCCAGTGCTTCAGCCTGCGAAGGTTTGGTGAGCAAGCCGTGGATGATGCCTCCGGAGAAGGAGTCGCCGCCTCCCACGCGGTCGATGATGGGGAGAAGGTCGTAGCGGCGTGAGGTGTAGAACTCCTTGCCGTCGTAGATGAGGGCTTTCCATCCGTTGTGGGAAGCGGAGAAACTTTCGCGCAGGGTGCTTACCACCGTTTTGAAGCCGAAGGTTTCTGCCATGCCTTGGAATATGCCTTTGTAGCCTTCTGCGTCGGTCAGTCCGGCGGTTACGTCGGCTTCGGGCTTGAATCCGAGACAGAGTTCGGCATCTTCTTCGTTGCCGATGCACACGTCGACATACTGCATGAGGGGACGCATGATGCTCTGTGCCTTTTCAGAGGTCCAGAGTTTCTTGCGGAAATTGAGGTCTACGCTGACCGTCACGCCGTGGCGCTTTGCAGCTTCGCAGGCAAGGCGCGTAATTTCGGCTGCGCGGTCGGAAATGGCGGGGGTAATACCTGACCAGTGGAACCAGTCGGCGCCTTCCATAATCTGGTCGAAGTCGAAGTCCTCGGGAAGGGCTTCGCTGATGGCGGAGTGGGCGCGGTCGTAGATTACTTTGCCGGGGCGTACGGAGGCGCCCGTTTCGCAGTAGTAGATGCCCACGCGGTCGCCGCCGCGGCTGATGAAGTCGGTGTGGACGCCATAGCGACGGAGCGCATTGACGGCGGCCTGGCCTATTTCGTGTGCGGGGAGTTTGGAAACGAAGTAAGCGTCGTGTCCATAGTTGGCGAGGCTGACAGCCACGTTGGCTTCGCCGCCGCCGAAGATTACGTCGAACGTGTCGGCCTGTATGAAACGTGTGTTGCCCGCGGGGGAAAGGCGGAGCATGATCTCGCCGAGTGTTACTATTTTGCTCATTGCTGGCAGATTGCTTTGGTATGGTTTACCGAAGGGCGGAACTGTGCGTGGCACGGTGCCGCTCTCCGGTCTGAAGTTCTGATATATATTATATATGGAGTGGGATTATCGCATTTCGGTGTAGGGAATCTTGTCCATGTCGCCGTAGTCGAGGTTTTCACCCGCCATGCCCCAGATGAACATGTAGTTGCTGGTGCCTGCTGCGGCGTGGATGCTCCATTCGGGAGCCATCACGGCCTGCTCGTTGTCGAGCCAAAGGAGACGTTCTTCCTTGGGTTCGCCCATGAGATGGCAAATGCGGTTGCCCTGACTTACGTTGAAGTAAAAATAGGCCTCGATTCGGCGTGCGTGGGTGTGTGCCGGCATGGTGTTCCACACGCTTCCGGGCTTGAGTTCGGTGAGGCCCATCTGGAGTTGGCAAGGGCCTTCCTTGAGCACGTTGTTGACGATGAGCTGGTTGATGACGCGGTCGTTGCTGTCCTCCATCTTGCCGGCGGCGAAAGAGTTGGCCTTGAGAGAGCCTTTGCGTCCGTCGATGGTGACGAGCTGCGTGGCGTAGGTCTTGTGTGCCGTGGCAGAATTGATGTAGAACTTGGCGGGCTTGGAAGCGTCCTTGCTCTTGAAGATTACCTCCTTGTTGCCGCGACCCACGTAGAGTGCGTCCTTGAAGTGGAGTTCGTAGTCCTTTCCGTCTACGCTGACAATGCCGTCGCCGCCCACGTTGATCACGCCGAGCTCACGATTGAAGAGGAAATAGGGAGCCTTGAGCTGGTCGATGCTCTCGAGTTTGAGCGGCCCCTTCACGGGCACTGCGCCGCCGAAGATGAAGCGGTCGTAGAGGGAATAGGTGAGAAGGATGGAGTCGGCTTTCATCACGCGGGGCATGATGAAGCGCGAACGGAGCGTTTCTGTGTCGTAGTGTTTCACGTCGTCGGGATGACAGGCGGTCTGCACGCTCACAGCGGTCTGTGCGGCGGCGGGAAGGAAGGCGGCAAAGGCAAGTGCTGCCGCGATGGCTATCTTTTTCATTTCGGGAAAATAATTTTCGGAGTGAAGTTGATGGGAAGAATTACTTGTTTGCCGCAGCGGCTTTCTGTGCTTCGCGTACGATTCTCACGCGGTTGTAGAAACTCATGCCGAGGGCGATGAGCACGAGGAGTCCGGCGCCAATCCACTTGAAGTTGTGGAGCAGACGGAAGATGACCCATGAGAAAATGCTTGAGGCGAAGTCGAGCGCACCGCCCTGGAAACCTTCGGGGATGGCTACGGCCTTGTCCTGCGTCTTGACATAGACGTCCTGTGCCGCCTGGGTGAAGAAGGGGGCGAGGTCGGTGACGAAATAGAGACCTACGATGATGGCCACGAGGCCCACGATGAACGTTTTCACCACGTCGCCTTTCGTGATGGGAAGCACCACGGGGAAGAGGTAGAACATGCCTGCGAGCGAGGCAAGGGGCAGAAACTGGTTGCCGGGGAGCACTACGGAAAGGAAGAGGGTGACGGGGATGAGCAGGAGCGACACGACGAGCGTGGTGGGGTGCCCAATGACGAGTGCGGGGCTCATGCCGATGTTGAGTTCCGTGGCATTCTTGAATTTGCGCGCCACCATTTCGCGCGTGGCGTCGGAGATGGGGCGGAGACCTTCTATAAAGAGGGAGGTGATGCGGGGGATGAGTTCCATGACGGCACCCATCTTGATGCCCAAGCCGAGAATGGCGGGAATGTTGTCGACCACTTCAGCCCACGTCTTGCAGGAGAGCAGCCCGATGCCGCAGCCTACGAGCACGCCGAGGAAGAGGGGTTCGCCGAGTATGCCGAATTTGTCCTTCAAGCCCTGTGCGTCGATCTTGAGGCGGTCGAATCCGGGTATGCGGTCGAGCACTTTGCAGATGACCACGGCGAAGGGCACGAAGCCCTGGCAGAAGGGCTGGGCAATGCTGATGCCGTCCATCTTGTCGTAGAACTTCTGGAAATGGCGGGTGGTGAGGTCGGCCATCACGAGGGTGACGATGTAGCAGACTACGGCAGCGAAGAAGCCCCACCAAATGTTGTCGCAGGAGAAGTAGACCACGGCACCGATGAAGGCGTAGTGCCAGTAGTTCCAGAGGTCGATGTTGACCGTGCGCGTACATTTGAGCAGAAGCATCACGATGTTTACGGCCAGGCAGACGGGGATGATGAATGCGCCCACAGAGGTGTTGTAAGCCACGGAGGCTGCTGCGGGCCATCCCATGTCGAAGATGGCAAGTTTAAGGTCGTAGATTTGCGTCACTTGCTTGAGGGGCTCGCCCAGGCTGCTGGTGAGGAGTCCGGTGACGACGGAAAGGCCGATGAAACCGACGCCCACGAGCAGACCGCTCTTAAGGGCTTTGCCGAACTTCACGCCGACGCACACGCCGAGCACCGTGAAGATGACGGGCATCATGACGGCGGCGCCGAGGCCTATGATGTAACTGAAAATTTGTTCCATTCAGGAGAAATCAATGGGGAAGGACGGCTTTGCGTGCCGTTCCTTCCTTTGGGTTTGAGGTTAGTGGGAGAATATCGCGCGGGCTTACTTCACGGTCACCTTGAGCGGGGCTGCGAGGCAACGGCTATAGTGGCGGAGGTAGGCGTTCCACGCATCCATGTCGGGCATGAAACCTTTGCTCCAGCCGCTTCCCCAGTAGTAGACGAAGTCGGAACCGGGGGTGTAGTTGCCTTGCGCCACGACGTGACCGAGGGCGTTGCCGTGGTTGCGGCGCTCTTCGGCGGTGTAGCTCATCACCTTCGTGTCAGTAAACTGCGGCGAGAGGGCGGCTACGTAAATCACGCCGTTGCCCACGTGGGCGTTGTCGGTGGAGTCGGCATAGGCCACATAGCCTGCGGAGGGCGCCATGACGTAGCCGTCGGGGTTCTGCTCGCGAAGGGAGATGCCTGCCACGATGGGGTGCGCCGTGGTAAGACCCTCGTAGTGCTCAACGGTGCGGTTGAGAAACGAGCCGCGGTCGAGGCTGATGGTGCGCGTTTCCACCACGCTCTTGTCGGTACCCACTGTAGAGGGCTTGAACTGCAGGCGGAAACTGAAGCGCAGCGGACCGCGGTCGAGAATCTCGCACTTGTCGTAGCACCAGGGATAGACTATTTGGCCTTGCGCGTCGAGGAGCGCTGCCGTGCCGCCGCCGAGTGTGGGGCCCACGCTGAACACGTCCATGCCCTCGCCGTGGTCTACATGGTAGGAGATGACGCGTTCGAGGCTGTCGCCCTTGGCTTTCTGGCCGTTGCGGCGCCAAGCGTTGATTTTTGTCCACGCTTCGTGGTCGCACTCGTTAGCATAGAATTTCTCCAGCACGGGATAGCTGACGCACTTGGTGAAGAGGTCGTAGCCGTAACCGCGTTCGCCGCGTGCCTGCAGGGCAGGACCGTAGGCGCGGTAACCGGCGCGGTCGTTTTCCCAGGCGAAGTCGTCGTCGCGCTCCTTGAAGAGGCGGCCGCAGACGAGGGTGTCGGTCTTGGCGGGCGTGCCTTTCACGGCGCGGTAAGTGGCGGAAGAAGAGGCTCCGAGCGTGACGGGAAAGATGAGTTTGCCGTCGTAGGTCCACTGGGCGGGCACTTCATCGCCCTTCTGGTCGAGAAGGCGGAAGGGCTGGCTTTTGAGCGCGGCCACCTGGCCGGCGTCCACTTCTGCCATTTCGCCTTCGCGCGCCACGCTGGCGGGGTTGCTCACGGTGAGTGTGCAAAGGGCCGACTTGCCGCACGAGGCGAGCGAAAGGGCTGCGAGGAAAAGGCCGAAAGTAAGCGATTGTGTTTTCATGGCCAGGGTGCTTAGGGTTGCTTGCCGATGTAGGCAAGAATGCCGCCGTCGACGTAGAGTACGTGTCCGTTCACGAAGTCGGACGCATCGGAAGCGAGGAACACGGCGGGACCCATGAGATCCTCGGGCGTACCCCAACGGGCAGCGGGTGTCTTTGCCACGATGAAGGAGTCGAAGGGATGACGCGAGCCGTCGGCCTGACGTTCGCGAAGGGGAGCGGTTTGGGGAGTGGCTATGTAGCCGGGACCGATGCCGTTGCACTGGATGTTGTACTCGCCATATTCCGAGGCAATGTTGCGGGTGAGCATCTTCAAGCCGCCTTTGGCTGCAGCATAAGCAGAAACGGTTTCACGGCCGAGTTCGCTCATCATGGAGCAGATGTTGATAATCTTGCCGTGGCCTTTCTTGATCATGCCGGGGATGACGGCTTTTGCCACGATGAAGGGTGCGGTGAGGTCGATGTCGACAACCTGGCGGAATTCGTCCACGCTCATCTCGGTCATGGGTATGCGCTTGATGATGCCGGCGTTGTTGACGAGGATGTCGATTACGCCGAGTTCGGCTTCGACCTTAGCCACGAGGTCTTTCACCTGCTCTTCGCTGGTGACGTCGGCAATGTAGCCGCGGGCGTCGATGCCGAGTTTCTTGTAGTTGGCGAGTGCCTCGTCGAGGTGATGCTGCGAGCGGCAGTTGAAAGCTATTTTTGCACCGGCTTCGGCGAGTGCCTGAGCCATTGCGAAACCGATTCCGTAGGCGGCGCCCGTTACGAGGGCTACCTTGCCTTCCAATGAGAAGTTTACCATATGTGAGTAGTGTGTTTGCGTTTAACTGGTCATATTGCCAAATGTCGTTTGCAAAATTAATCGTTGATTCTATTTTGAGGCACAAAGTAATTGAGCAAAAGGCACCAAATATCGGTCAAAGCAGGTAAAATTCGGTCACGAGGGGCATTTTCGCTTTATTTCTTCTGCCGTAGTGCGCAGAAAGCACCGCTTCTTCTCGTAACTTTGCAAGGCTTTGAAAAAGGCAGTCTTACGCGCAGGAATACAGCGCTCCATTATTTTTTTCACTACTCATGACGAAATCCGTTTTTCTCCTCCTTATATATATAATGGCTGCGGGCACGGCACTGGCAGCTGGCCCGTGGCGCAAAAAGCCTTTAACGTTCGTAGCGGCCGACAGTGTGGCGACGTGGGACTATTCGGGCTCGAGTTTTGCCGCCCGTGCCCTGGTGCGCGACTCCACGGTCCGCACGCCGCGCTTCGTGGTGACGGACGAACTGAAAGCGAAGCGCGACAATCTGCAGCAGATGGGCCAGTCGATAGCTGCCAACCTCAACGTGGTGGGCGGCGGCGAGGACGCGCGCAAAGCGCCGCAGGGCATACCGGGCATGATGAACATGAGCACGAATGCCTACCTGTTTCTCCTCACGGGCCGCGCCGCACACATGGACATGGTGGAGCGGAGTTTCTACAACGCGCTGCTGCAAACCTCGGAGTGCACGTGGCTGCCCTTCCGCCAGCCGGACCGCCACGGCTCGTTTGAAGCGCTGCTTGCCGTGGGCGGCATGCTCTACGCCACGGAGGGCAATGACCTTTACGTGAATCTCTACACGAACGCTACTGCCAACGTGACGCTGGGAGGGACGAGTTTCGTGGTGGACCAGATTACGGACATGCCTGCCACGGGACGCGTGCGACTCCGCTTCACGAAACTCCACCGCCCCACCCGCTTCCGCCTCCATCTCCGCATGCCGGACTGGCTCGTGCACCGCAAACCTTTAGGCGCTCCCTATGCGTATGCCGACACCGCGAAGGCGTTGCCACACATCTACGTGTCGGGGTTTGAAGCGGAGGGATTGACGATGGACGCCGACGGCTACGTGGTGATAGACCGCACGTGGCAACGGCTCGACGAGGTGTACTTCGACTTTCCGCTCACGCCGCAGCTACTCCGCGTTTCGGACACGGAAGGACGCACCTTGCAGCGCGGCAACGTGGCCATCCAGTGCGGACCGCTGGTATACGCAGTGGAAGGCAGCACGGAGGGCTACTACCTTTCTGCCAACGACATGCCGACGACTACAGATAATCTGACGAAAGGCGGCTTGCCGGTGCTCGACGTGCCGCTCTACCGCAGCGAGGGCACGCCTGCCGATGCCGCAGCTCCGCGCACCGTGCGCCGTGCCACGCCTTTCTGCGAAAACACCGACTCGGTGGGCACGCTGTGGATTGGGGAAGTGAGGTAGGAATGGAGGATATTGAAAGCGCTGCATGAGCGGCAGCGCTTTGAATTGCCGTGTAGAGCGCGAGGTTTTGGAAACCTCGCCCCCATAAGCGGTGGCGAACCTATTCCAAGAGCGAGGAATGCAACGAACCATGGGGGTGACGTTTTCAAAACGTCACGCTCTACACGGGTCTCACGGAGGCTTTTGCGCAGCTTCGCCTTTAATCATGTGCACATCGCGAGGTTTTGGAAACCTCGCCCCATAAGCGAAAAACAACAAAAGACGCACTCCCCTCTTGAGGAATGCGTCTTTTGTTTTTCGATGCTAAAATATTGGGAGCAACGCTTGATTAGTTGCGTTCAGGCACGCGGATGAGCTCACGAACGTCGATTTCGAGGAGTTCTGCAATTTCGCAGAGCACGTCGAGCGTGGGCTGTGAGGAGTTGGTGCACCACTTGGAGATGGTAGCGGGTGCTTTGTCGAGCTTTTCAGAAAGCCACTTGCTCGTCTTGTTTTTTTCAACGAGCATTACCTTAATACGATTCAAATCAGTCTTCTTGGCCATTTGTAAGTATGCTTTATAATGTTTTCCCCAAAAACGTTGGGTACGTTTGTAAACGTAGAAGTGCTTGTTAAAACTTAATCTCCCTTGTTCCTAATGCAAAAGTAACGTTTCGTTCTTTAATACGCAAGTCTTTTGTCCACTTCTATGAAATATTTTCGGCTATTACGTTTATTTTTATGTGCGAAGCCACAAAATTACCTTCTCAAAAACAAATAATGCGTCACTTTTCGTTTTGCTTGGAAATAAGCCACGTTTTGGCGAAGTACGTTTCCTAAGATTTGCAATATTGCTTGTAGAAACACTTTACTGAGTGCGCGTTAAGAAGTGTGCAGACTGTTAACGGCGTGACTTTTTCTTGACAATCGAGGTTCTCGAAATAGAGAAACGGACAAGGGATTTTTGCACGAGAAAAGGGGTGTGCGCTCACGGCAAGGCATCCCGTAAAAATTCCCCTTAAGCCCAAAACGTTGGGATGCCTTGGAATTTTTCCTAGATGCCTTGGATTTTTTGCCGAAACAGGGGGATTTTTCGCATTTTCTGAGGGCGCAAAAGGAAGAAACGCGCAACTCGTTCGCAAAGCGTAGATTTTCTTTCGAAATACTACATTTCGCAACGCGCTGAGAATCGCGTATTTGCGGACGACTGGGCGATTGGTGATTTCTACGCGATTTTCAGTGTTAAAAAAGCGGCTCTTGGAGCGAAGCGCATGGGGGTCAAGACTCCAGTCTTGACGCTCTACACGCAGTCGCGGACTGTTTTTCGTGCTGCGCTTTATCACCTCCGCGCTCATCAGTCAAGACTGGAGTCTTGACCTCCATGCGCTTCGCCCCTATGCGCCATCAGCCCCTATGCGCCATCACCCTCGATGCGCTTCGCCCCTATACGTTTCGCCTTGCGTTTCAGCACTTAATGGCACCAAGGTGTTTCCCATACATTATATAATGTGTACTTTTGCAGACGTTTTATATATTTCCACATCCCCACACAGAAACAAACTGATATGCTAGCGAAGTTTTTTCTCACCTGCTGCAAGATTGGCGCCTTCACCCTCGGAGGCGGCTACGCCATGATACAGATTATGGAGGATGAGTTCGTCACCAAGAACCACTGGCTCGAGAAAGACGAGTTCATGGACATCCTCATCGTGGCGCAGGCCACACCCGGCATCTTCGCCATAGACATGGCGAGCCACATAGGCTATAAGGCGAAGGGCATTTGGGGCGGCATAGTCGGTGCGCTCGGCATTGCCATCCCGTCCATCGTGGCCATCATCATCATTGCCATGTTCTTCAAACGCTTTGAGGACAACGAATACGTGGTGAAGTTTTTCAACACGGTACGCCCCGCCGTGGTGGCGCTCATAGCCGTGCCGTGTTTCAACATGGCAAAGACGGCAAAAATCAACGCGCGCAATGCGTGGATTCCCATCGCGTCGTGCGTGCTCATCTCGCTCCTCGGCGTCTCGCCCATACTCATCATCCTCGCTGCAGGCCTCGGCGGCTACGCATGGGGACGCTTCGTAAAGAAAGAAAAGTAACAAGTACCGACCACTATGATATTTCTCAAACTCTTCCTCATATTCACCAAAATCGGCACGTTCAACTTTGGCGGAGGCTACGCCATGCTTTCGCTCATCCACAACGAGACGGTGGTGAAGAACCATTGGCTCACGAATGCCGAGTTTACGGACATCGTGGCCATCAGCCAGTCCACACCAGGCCCCATCGGCATCAATGCCGCCACCTACGTGGGCTACACTTCCGTGCTCCACGAAGGCTATCCGCAGTGGGCCGCCATTCTCGGCGCCGTGCTGGCTTCGCTTTCCATCATGTGGCTGCCGTTCATCATCATGATATGGGTGAGCCACTACCTCCTCACCCACCGCGACTCTACGGTGGTGAAGAACGTGTTCAGTGGTCTGCGCCCTGCCATCATAGGCCTCATAGCCGCAGCCGCCGTGCTGCTGATGAACAAGGAGAACTTCGGTTCGCCCACCGACGCGCCTTACACTTTCGCGCTGAACGTGGCCATCTTCATCGCCGCATTCGTAGCCACAAAGCGCTTCAAGGTGAACCCCATACTGGTGCTTTTCGTGTGCGGTGCCATCGGGCTTTTTATCTAAGGAAACGTTTTAAAAAACAACTTGAGCATTTATTAAAGCGCATTTGCGGGCAGGAAGACAAACGGAGTTTGTGCGTACAAGTTCCGTTTAGGTTCCGCGGAAAGCGTATTCTCATCGGAATTCAAACGGAACGCAAACGGAACTTATCCGTGTAAATTCCGTTTAAGTAATGTGCAAAAAAAACAACTTGAGTAGTTTTTGATTCGAGAATCATGTAACGCATTCATCAACGACGGGCTGAACCAAC
>CAVJJO010000041.1:0-21895 GCA_963649665.1 Bacteroidaceae bacterium
GGCACATTTCTCGAATCAAAAACTGCTCAAGTTATTTTTTGACATTTACTTAATGCATAATCACGCAAAAGCCTCCTTGAGGTCGCTTGTCTGTCAAGACTGGAGTCTTGACCCCCATGCGCTTTCGCCTCAAGCCATCGCTTGACTTTGCCAGGCAGCCCTTCACACTTCAAACTCCTCCCGCCGGTGGCGTGTGTGGTAGCGCACGCCCTCTTCGGTGTAGGCGAAGGGGAAGTGGGTCACGCAGTAGGGGCGTTGCGTGCCCACCACGGTGATGATGTCGTAGCGGTAGGGAAGTTCTTCGAGTCGGTGCTTTGCCATGTAGGCATGGGCGGCAGCCACCAGCTTGTGCTTCTTGCTCAGCGTCACCGCCTTGCGTGCCTGGTCGAAGCGGTTGTCGCGCCGGCTTTTCACTTCGATGAACACGATTTCGCCCAAGAGGTTTGCCACAATGTCTATTTCGAGATGCCCGGCGCGCCAGTTGCGGTCGAGAATCTCGTAGCCCGCATGGAGCAGGTAGAAGCACGCTTCGTCTTCGCCCGTGCGCCCCAGTTCGTTGTGCTCCGCCATGGGCTAACGTTTGCTTTTGAAAAAGTCCTTCATCAGCGTGCGGCACTCTTCTTCCATCACGCCGCTCACCACCTCCGTTCTCGGATGTAGCGCATGGGGGGCATACACGCTGTAGCCCCGTTTCGCGTCGGGTGCGCCGTAGACGAGGCGTCCGAGCTGCGACCATCCGATGGCGCCGGCGCACATCACGCACGGTTCCACCGTGACGTAGAGCGTGCACACGTCGAGATATTTTCCGCCTAACGCATCGGCTGCCGCCGTGATGGCCTGCATTTCGGCGTGTGCCGTCACGTCGTGGAGCGTTTCGGTAAGGTTGTAGGTGCGGGCTATGATTTTGTCGCCACACACCACCACGGCTCCCACCGGCACTTCGTCCTTTTCAAAAGCGATGCGTGCCTGCTCAAGCGCACGCTTCATGTAGTATTCGTCTGTCATGTCAGTTTTCTTTGCTGATGAGTTGAAGGGCAATGCGGCCGCGCTCTTCGTCGATTTCAAGCACTTTCACCACCACCTTTTGCTGGATATGTACCTCTTCCGAAGGGTCTTTCACGAAATGGTCTGCCATGTGCGACACGTGAACAAGCCCTTTCGTCTTGATGCCCATGTCCACGAAGCAGCCAAACTTCGTGATGTTCGTCACCACGCCCGGCACTTCCATACCTTCCTCAAGGTCGGAAAGCGAATGGAGGCGTTCGTCGAAACTGAACACCTTTGCCGTGCCGCGCGGGTCGCGGCCGGGTTTGGCGAGTTCGGCCATGATGTCCGTGAGGGTAGGGAGGCCTACGCCGTCGGTGCAGTAGTGCTTGAGGTCGATGGCGCTGCGCGTCTCTGCCGAGGCAATGAGTTGCGGCACGTTGCAGCCGGCGTCCTTCGCCATGCGTTCCACCAGTGCGTAGCGTTCGGGATGGACCGCCGTGTTGTCCAGCGGATTTGCGGCATCGGGTATGCGGAGAAATCCCGCACACTGCTCGTAGGCCTTTGCTCCGAGTCGCGGCACTTTCAGCAGTTCGCGGCGCGACTTGAACGGACCGTTCTGCGCACGGTAGTCCACAATGTTTTGCGCCAATGCCGGACCGAGGCCCGACACGTAGGTGAGCAAATGCTTCGAAGCCGTGTTGAGGTTCACGCCCACCGTGTTCACGCAGCTTTCCACCGTTTGGTCGAGCGCTTTCTTGAGCTGCGTCTGGTCCACGTCGTGCTGATACTGGCCTACGCCGATGGCTTTCGGGTCAATCTTTACGAGTTCCGCCAGCGGGTCGGCAAGTCGGCGGCCTATGCTTACGGCGCCGCGCACCGTCACGTCGTAGTCGGGAAATTCGTCGCGTGCCGTTTTGGAAGCCGAGTATACCGAAGCGCCGTCTTCGCTCACGAGAAACACGTCCACGCCGTTGAGTTGAAGGGCGCGCACCATCTCGTCGGTTTCGCGCCCTGCCGTGCCGTTGCCTATGGCGATGGCCTCTATGCGGTATTGCTCCGCGAGCGTTTTCACCTTGAAAGAGGCACGGGCGTACTGGTTCTGCGGAGCGTGGGGGTAGATGGTCTCGTTGTGGAGCAGGTTGCCCTGCGCGTCGAGACACACCACTTTGCATCCCGTGCGGAACCCTGGGTCGATGCCCATGATGCGTTTCTGGCCGAGCGGTGCGGCAAGGAGTAGCTGCTTGAGATTGGTGGCAAACACGCCGATGGCTTCTTCGTCGGCGCGCGTTTTGCTGCCGGCGGCAAACTCCGTCTCTATCGTCGGGCGAAGCAGACGCTTGTAGGCGTCGGCAGCCGCCATTTCGAGTTGCGGTGCTGCGGCGCTGCCCTTTCTCACGTACGGACGTTCCACACGCGCGAGGCAGTCGTCCTCGTCGGCGGGCGTGATGCTCACGCGGAGCAAGCCCTCGGCCTCGCCGCGGCGCATGGCAAGCAGACGGTGCGAGGTGCAGCGGCGCAGGGGTTCGGACCAGTCGAAGTAGTCGCGAAACTTTCCGGCTTCCGCCTCCTTCGCCTTCACCACCTTGGCGTGGATGGTGCCGGTGAGTTCAAAGGAGCGACGCACGGTCTGTCGCGTGCGTTCGTCCTCGTTGATGCGTTCGGCAATGATGTCGCGCGCACCTTGCAGCGCCTCTTCGGTGTTTGCCACTTCGCCTTTCACAAAGGGCGCGGCGGCGCGTTCGGGCTGCGTGAAGGGGTCCTTCATCAGTTTGTCGGCAAGCGGTTCGAGACCTTTCTTGCGTGCCACTTCGGCGCGCGTCTTGCGCTTCGGCTTGTAGGGCAGGTAGATGTCCTCCAGCACGGCGGCGTCCCAAGTGGAGGCTATGCGCTGGCGGAGTTCGTCGGTGAGTTTCCCCTGCTCTTCAATGGTCTGCAGGATGTATTCGCGGCGGTGGGTGAGTTCGAGCAGTTTGTCGTTCTCGTCCTTCACCTGTGCCACCTGCACCTCGTTGAGGCCGCCGGTGGCCTCCTTGCGGTAACGGCTGATGAAGGGAATGGTTGCCCCGCCCTCGAGCAGGTTTATGGTGGCGGCCACCTGGTTGGGGCGCAAGTTGAGTCGTCGGGCTATGATGTCGTTTATTTCCATGGTGGGGGATGAATTTGACTCGCGTTTGAAGCGCAGCGCATGGGGGTCAAGACTCCAGTCTTGACAGCTCTACGCAGCCTCACGGAGGCTTCTGCGTTGCTTCGCTTTATATTTGAGCGCTTATCAGTCAAGACTGGAGTCTTGACCCCCATGCGCTGCGCTTCAAACCTCGTTTATAAAAGATTCACGAGTGATTTTCGCTTATTATTATCGTACAAATTTAGCGTTAGCCCAACGATGTGCCAAACCTTACTGCGCATTTTTCCTCTTCGCAAGCTATTAACGATTCCTTGCGCCATGCAATTGCAAACTATCGTTTCATTTGTTAATTTTCGGCGCTTTGTTTTTTCGTCTGCAAGGTTCAAACTAGAGCGCACATCAGCGCTTTTTTGTCCGTTTCCCGCACATTTCCGCCACGCCAAGGCATCCCGTAAAAATTCCAAGGCATCCCAAAATTTTGGGCCTAAGGGGAATTTTTCCTCCAAGCCTTGGAATTTGCCTTGAAAACGCTCCCTTTTTTGCTCCGCGAAGGCTATTTATGCAGCGGCAGGCATGGAATTTTGAATATATGCGCATTTTCTTGCTATAAGTTGCATAATTATGCGCGCTGAAAATCGCGTATTTTCAGCCAAGTGCCTATCTGGAAAATTCTACGCGATTCTCAGTGTTAAAAAAACGGGCGGCGAGGCGGCATAGAATGCAGTTTCCACACACTTAGAGCGCATACCGGCTCGTTTTTCCGCCCTTTTCACCCTACAAAGAATGTGCAACGACCACGAAAAAATCGTCAAATTGCCCACTCCACCTATAAAACACGCACGAAAAGCTTCAAGTTGATGTCCATTTTGCTACATTTGCCATACAAAATCAATCTAACGAGTAAAGGATGCCATGTAAACAGCCGAAAACCGCGAACCTCGGTTCGACGCGCTAACCATCTCCCACACTCTAATATCAACAACACCCACATGAAACGACATTACTTCCGCAGCACCCGCAAGTTGCTGACGGCAGCCGCATTTGCTGCGCTCACCCTTCCCGCTATGGCCAACGACATCGTTGACGGCGGCGAATACTACATCATCAGCGACTACTTCGACAAGGCACTCGGGCTCGACTCCGTGGCCACATACGCTTCCGCTACACCCGCACTTTCCGACTTCGGACACGTCACTTCCGAAGGCGCTTATGTGTTCGTGGCAGAGCAGTCGACAACAGCCAACTACTTCTACCTCCGCAACAAGGCCACGGGAAAATATCTCACCGCCAGCACTGCCAACAACTGGAGCCTTGTGTGGAAAGACAACAAGGGCACGGGCAACGAATACCTTTGGAAACTCGACGTGCAGATGGGGCGCACCATCGTGTCGAAGAAGAACACCAGCGCCATGCTCGGCATTGACTGGAGCACCGACCAGTACATCCGCGTGTACTACAACAAGAGCTATAACTCCACCTGCCGCTTCACCGTGGTGCCCGTAGTGGAAGGCGGTCTCAACGCTTCGCTTGCTGCTGCCAAGACCTCCGTGTTTACCAACGACCAGGGTCGCCAGGAAAAGGACATCTACTGCGTGAGCGAAAAGATGGAACTCTCCGACGACATCGACCTCCATCTCACGTCCACCACACCTATCGTGAAGGGCGCGGAAATCAACATTACCAACCCCAAGGCATGGGTGATTCTCGACAACGTGTCGCCCTCCAAGGCTTTCAACTATCTGCAGTACATTAAGCTCGACGGCAAGAAGCTCGTAAGCAACAAAAACGTGCGCGTGGCCATCTACCTCGACGGCGCTGCCATCATTCCTTTCGCCCGCACCACCGAAACCGTTCTCACCGGCTACTCCGAGCAGAACATGACCGGCGACAAGATAGAACTCACGAGCAAGGACGCCGCTACGCTCAACTCCGACGAACTCAACTTCAACAACCGCATACGCAGCCTCGTGCTCAAACGCGGATTCATGGCCGTCGTGGCCACGGGCGAAAACGGCAACGGCTACACCCGCGTGTATGTGGCCGACCATTCCGACCTCGAACTGGCTACCCTCCCCGAAGCCCTCGACCAGCGCATCTCTTCCATCCACATCAAGCCTTGGCAGTACACGCCCAAGAAGGGATGGTGCTCTACGAAGAGCGACGAAAACATTGCCTCACAGATGACCCAACTCAACGCTTCGTGGTTCTACACCTGGAGCGCCGATAGAAAAACTACCACCAACGCCGAGTACGTGCCCATTCGCCAGCACTACTACTGGCCTTCGCTTTCCACTATAAAGGGACTTGAAACCAGCACCCACGCCCTGCTCTTCAACGAGCCCGACCACTCCGAGCAGCACAACAACTGCTCCTGCGGTGGCACCATCAGCGCTTGGAACGCCACAGTGAAGACGAAGGACATGAACGACATGGCCATGCGCATCGGTTCGCCCGCACCCACCGACCTCAGTTGGTCGAAAGAATACTTCGGCCACATCGACGACATGGGCTACCGCTGCGACTTCTCCGTGATTCACGCCTACTGGGGACCCAACGAAGCCAACGGCGCATCGGCTTGGGAAAGCCGCCTGAAGGACCTCTACAACAACACGAAGCGCCCCATCTGGATTACCGAATGGGCCTACGGCGCTTCCTGGACTACGGAAACCTGGCCTACGGCATACAAGGATCAGCTCGAGAAGAACCGTGCCGCCATCTTCGAGATTGTGAACAAACTCGAGAGCCTGCCCTACGTGGAGCGCTACTCCTACTACCAGTGGGACACCAGTTCGCGCCGTTTCATCAACGACGACGGATGGATGACCCCCGCCGGCGACATCTACAAGCGCACACGTTCCACCTTCTCCTACAACTCCAAGTATCAGGTGGCAGCCAAATGGTGGCGCCCCGCTACCAAGAGCGCAAGCATCGCCTTTAAGGAAAATGCTGAAGACGGCGTAGTCACGCTGGCCATTGCCAACCCCATGGGCGACTACACCGAAACGCTTACCCTTGAGCACTACAATGCTGAGACCGGCGCTTGGGACGAACTCCAAAAGTGGACAGACCGCACACAGTTTGACGCCGACACGCTGAACTACAACGTGGACCTCGCCACCTTCGACCGTTTCTCTGACCGCTACCGCGTACGCACTACCACCATCTTCGGTGGCGACGTGACGAGCGGTTCGTTCGACATGGGCTACATAGTCAACCCCGACTGCTCCGACGGCACAAACGGCTGGACCGTGAGCGGCATGGACACCAACAAGGGCGAAGCTTCCGACGGCGATGCCAACAATATGTATTGGGACCGCTACGTGAACACCGCCTTCTCTTCTTCCATGAAGCAGACCGTGAAGGATCTTCCCGCCGGCGAATACACCCTGAGCATGCTCATCCGCGCTGCCACGAACTTCAACGCCATAGCTTCGCTCACCGCACGTTCGGCCGACGGCGAGTCGTGCACCGTAAAAGCCAACTACACCGGTCAGGGCAACGCTACCATTGAAGGCAGCGGCTACCAAAACGGCTGGAGCAAACTCACTCTTGAACCTCTCGCTGTAAGTGAGGGCGACGAACTCGACATAGAAGTGT
Source organism: Bacteroidaceae bacterium (assembly GCA_963649665.1). Taxonomy (GTDB): domain Bacteria; phylum Bacteroidota; class Bacteroidia; order Bacteroidales; family Bacteroidaceae; genus Alloprevotella. Next base: position 6,710 of record CAVJJO010000041.1, read on the forward strand.
TGGGTAGCGCCACGGCTTCGTCATGGTGGAGCCTCGACGACTTCTCGCTTTCCTACAAGAAAACGACGCCCGACGGCATCGACACCGTGGTGGCTACTGAAGAGTTCGACGTGAACGCACCCGCCTACACCATCGACGGCCGTCGCGTGAACCCCGCCAAGTACAAAGGTCTCCTCATTCAGAACGGCAAGAAAGTGCTCCGCAAGTAAGCGGAAAACCGCACCTTAATATAAAAAGCATGAGCGCCGCGAACCAAGAGGTTCGCGGCGCTCACATTTATTGCGTGCGTGCTTTTGCGGCGAAGCGCATGGGGCGATTATTCATCGCGCATGGGGGTGACGTTTTCAAAACGTCACGTTCTACACGGCAACAACGCCATGCTCCCAAGTTAGAGCATCGGCATCACAAATGCTTCGCCAAAAAGCTTTCCATAGCCCGATAAAAGTCAAACCGGTTTTCCTGGTTGGCAAAGCCGTGACCTTCGTTGTCCTTCACCATATATTCCACCTCCACGCCACGCTGGCGCAGCGCTTCCACCATTTGGTCGCTCTCCGCTTTGTTCACGCGCGGGTCCTTTGCGCCTTGCGCAATGAAAAGCGGAGCCACGATGCGGTCCGCATGAAGCGCAGGCGAAGTGGCAGCAAGCTGCTCCTTGTCCGTCTCGGGATGGCCCACCTGCTCGTACATCATCTCAAGCACCGGACGCCAGTAAGGCGGAATGGTGTTCATGAACGTGAAGAGATTCGATACCCCCACATAGTCGATGCCGCAGGCGTAGAGGGCGGGCGTAAGCGTCAAACCCGCCAGCACGGCATAGCCGCCGTAACTGCCACCGTAGATGGCCACACGGCGGGCATCGGCAATGCCTTGGTCGATGAGCCAGTTCACGCCGTCGGTAATGTCGTCCTGCATCTTCAAGCCCCACTGCTTATAGCTCGCCTCAAGGAAGCGGCGCCCGTAGCCCGTGGAACCGCGGAAGTTCATCTGAAACACCGCATAGCCGCGGTTTGCCAGAAACTGCACCTCCGACGAATAGCCCCAGCAGTCGCGTGCCCAGGGGCCGCCGTGCGGATGCACCACTACGGGCAGGTTTCGGGCATCCTCCAGCTTGAGTCCGTTGGGCAGCGTGAGGTAAGCCTCTATCTCAAGGCCGTCGCGCGAGGTGTACTTCACGGGAAGCATTTCGTTCATCTCCTCCTTGTGGAGCCAGGGCGCAAGGTCGGCAAGGTGCGTCACGGTGTCGGTCTTCACGTCGTAGAACCAGTAAGCGCCGCGCGTGCGGTCGCCGCCCACATATATAAGGTAGTGTTCCTCCGCCTTGTCGGAGTCGGCAATGCCGAGGCGCTGTCCAGGGAAATGCGCCTGGACGCGTTCGCGGAAGAGGCGTTCCTCTTCGTCGAAATAGTGGCGCACAGGCTCTTTGTGCCCCGTGCAGTACACGCTGAGCAACTTCTTGCGGCGGCGAGAGTAGCTGATGCTGCTGATGTCGTAGCGCTCGTTGGCGTAAAGCAGTTCAAGTTCTTCGCAAGTGGCGGGATTCATGCGCACGAGCTCCATCTTGTCGCGGCCGAGGTTGGTGGCGGCATACACCTCGCGGTCGTCGGGCGTGAACTCCATGAAGCTCACTACGTCGCGGAAGTTCGTGGTCAGCACAGGGCGGAACGGTTCGTCCTCCGTGTCGCGGTAGAGCACCTGCGTGTTCACCCCGTCCACGATGGCGGTAGCCACACGAAGCCGTCCCTGGTGGTCCGTCATCCAGCCTTGGTAGTTGCCGGGATTTTCCGCCAGAAGCGTCAGTTCTCCCGTCTCAAGGTTTAGCCGATACGGGTCGAAAACCTCTGGGTTGCGGCGGTTGAGGCCGATGAGCACGTAGCCCGGTTGCTCCTCAAGGTCGTCGATGAGCGTGGTGCGCACACCGGGGAAAGCCGTATAGGCGCGGAGGTTCGTGCCGTCGGTGTTGACGCCGTAGAGCTGGTAGTTCTCGTCGCCGTCGGTGTCTTTCATGAAAAGTATGCGGCCGTTGTCGGCCCACATGTAGCCAGCTACGCTGCGGTCCGTCTCGCCCGTGAGGCGTAGCGCGGGAGACGACGTGTCGCCCGTCTTGCGCACGAACACGTTCATGCGGTCGGCATAGGGCGCCATGTAGGAAAGGTATGTTCCGTCGGGCGAGAGTTGGAACGCGGTCTGCTCCGAATTGCGGAAGAAGTCTTCGAGGGGAATATGTTTCATAGAAAATGTTGGGTTGATGGGGAAACGCGGCAGCGCAAGGCATCGGTGCTTACGCAAGCACCTTCCGGCTGCCCGTTTTGTGCAAAATGCGGTGTAAAGTTATGCAAATGCACGCTTTGCTTTCGCTTGAAATGCCCAAAAAGCCCCTTTTGCGGGTCGTAAGCCTATCAAAAATGCTTACCGATTGGCAGAAAACGGCATTTTTCTTACCTTTGCTTTAGCTCATCCTCATTAGGCGCCTTATACAAGTGTCGATAGAACTCGGTAATCGCGACGAGGCCGAAGCACATAGCAAGAGCTTGGTAGGCACCTCCAGCGAAGACTTCGCACTCGGCGAACTCAAACATATTCTCGAACTGCGCCGGGAAAAAGGAAACGGCGAAAAGGGCGCTTCAGCAGAAACGATGGAAGCCAATCCGTTTGCCGACCTTTAGAAACAAGAATAAATCACAACACTAAAGCAATGCCTTTAATATCCCCTTCACTCCTTTCTGCCGACTTCGGCAATTTGCAACGCGACATAGAAATGCTCAACCGCAGCGAGGCCGACTGGTATCACCTCGACGTGATGGACGGCGTGTTCGTGCCCAACATTTCATTCGGTTTCCCCGTTATGCAAGCCATGGCGGAACATGCCACAAAGCCGCTCGACGTGCATCTCATGATTGTGCAGCCCGAGAAGTTCATCAAGGAAGTAAAAGCCCTCGGCGCCAAGGTGATGAACGTCCACTACGAGGCTTGCACCCACCTCCACCGCGTGGTGCAGCAAATCAAGGCCGAAGGCATGATGGCAGGCGTAACGCTCAATCCCCACACGCCCGTAAGTGTGCTCGAGGAAATCGTACGCGACCTCGACCTCGTGATGCTCATGTCGGTCAATCCCGGGTTTGGCGGACAGAAGTTCATAGAACATTCACTCGACAAGACCCGCCGCTTGCGCGAACTCATCGACCGCACAGGATCTAAGGCGCTTATAGAAATAGACGGCGGCGTGAACCGCCAGACCGGTGCCGAACTCGTGGCAGCTGGTGCCGACGTGCTCGTGGCAGGTTCGGCCGTGTTCAAGGCTCCCGACCCCGAAGCCGAAATCCACGCCCTCAGAACGTTGGGCGCGTAAGACATTAAAAACTAACTTGAACGTTCATTCTATGCAACCCCTCCTTTCCGACTCGGAACTCATCGCTCTCATGCGTACCATCCAGCAGAGCCGTCGCATTGTCATCTGTGCCCATCGCGGACCCGACGGCGATGCCGTAGGTTCGTCGCTCGGATGGGCAGAATATCTGCAGAACATCGGCAAGCACGTCGACATTGTTCTTCCCAATCCTTTCCCCGACTTCCTGCGCTGGCTCCCCAACACGCATGCCATACATTACTATGCCCGCCACGAGGTAGAAGCCACGCGCATCATCAACGAAGCAGACCTCATATTCTGTCTCGACTTCAACGGACTCTCGCGCTTGCAGGATATGCAAGGCGCCGTAGAACGCGCAAAGGCCGACAAGGTGATTATTGACCATCATCTCGACCCCGACCGCAGCATAGCCAAACACGTCATCTCTTTCCCCGAAGCTTGCTCCACGAGCGAACTCGTGTTCCGCCTCATCGTGCAGCTCGGCGGCTTCGAAGCGCTTACGCGAATGGGCGCCACCTGCATCTATACGGGCATGATGACCGACACAGGCGGATTTACCTACAACTCCAGCCGCCCCGAAATCTATGAGGTCATCTCCATGCTTCTTTCCAAGGGCATCGACAAGGACAAGATATACCGCAACGTGTTCAACGTCTATTCCGTGGACCGCATGCGCCTTACCGGCTACATCCTCTACGAGAAACTTGAATTTTACGAACGCAACAGGGCCGCTGTGTTCACTCTTACGCGCGACGAGATGAAGCGCTTCAACTTTATCCGCGGCGATGCCGAAGGATTGGTGAACATGCCGCTGCAAGTGAAAGGCCTTCGCCTGAGCATCTCCCTCCGCGAAGACACGGAGCGCGACGTGGTGCGTGTATCGCTCCGCTCGGTCGACGATTTTCCCTGCAACAAAATGGCGGAAGAGTTCTTCAACGGCGGTGGACACCTCAATGCCTCCGGCGGCGAACTCCCCTTCCCGCTCTCCGAAGCCGTGAAAACGGCAGAGCGAGCCATTGAGGCATACGCCCATTTGCTTTGATTTTACACAGACAAGAACTAAACGAAACAATCCAAAAACTCCAACCGATATGATTACAGCTCAAGACAAGGCATTGCTCGAAAAGAAGGGCATCAGCGAAGCGCAGCTTGAAAAGCAGCTCCAGTGTTTTAAGACCGGCTTCCCGTTCCTTAAGTTGGCCGGCGCTGCAAGTGTGGAAAAAGGTATTCTCGTTCCCGACGCTGACGCTTCGGAAACTTACCTCAAGGCTTGGGCCGACTATACTGCCCATGCCGAACACCGCGTGGTGAAGTTCGTGCCCGCCTCGGGTGCAGCCAGCCGCATGTTCAAGAATATGTTTGCGTTTGCCGACGCTGCGTATGACGTGCCCACCACCGACTTCGAAAAGGAATTCTTCGCCCGCATTCACGACGCGGCATACTTTGCCGACCTCGATGAGGCTTGCCGACGCATCCACTCGCTCGGAATAGACGAACTGCTCGCCGCTGGCCGCTACAAGGACGTGGTGCGTGCCATGCTCGGAGCTGACGGACTCAACTACGGCGCTCTTCCCAAGGGTTTGCTGAAGTTTCACAAATACGACGATGGCTCGCGCACGCCCCTTGAGGAACATCTCGTGGAAGGCGCGCTCTATGCTCGCGAGAACGACGGAACGGTGAACGTCCACTTTACGGTTTCGCCCGAACATCGTGCGCTTTTCGAGAAACTTGTGGCAGAAAAAGTTCCCGCCTACGAAAGCAAGTTCGGCGTGAAGTACAACGTTTCTTTCTCCGAACAGAAGTCAAGCACCGATACGGTGGCTGCCAATCCCGACAATACGCCTTTCCGCAATGCCGACGGCAGTCTGCTCTTCCGTCCCGGCGGTCACGGCGCGCTCATTGAAAACCTCAACGACATCGCAGCCGATGTGGTTTTCGTGAAGAATATCGACAACGTGGTGCCCGACCGTCTGAAGGACGCCACGGTGCGTTACAAGAAGCTCCTTGCTGGTGTGCTCGTCACGCTTCAGGCACAGGCTTTCGAGTATCTCCGTAAACTCGACAGCGGGAAATATACCATGGACGAGCTTCGCGAAATGCTTCAGTTCGTACAAAAGCGCCTTTGCACCAAGAACCCGGAAACCAAGTTGCTCGAAGATACCGAACTCGCCATTTATCTCCGCAAGAAGCTCAACCGTCCCATGCGCGTGTGCGGCATGGTGCGCAACGTGGGCGAACCCGGCGGCGGTCCGTTCCTTGCCTACAACAGCGACGGCACCGTTTCGCTCCAAATTCTTGAAAGCTCGCAGATCGACATGGACGACCCCGAGAAGAAAGCCATGTTCGAGAAGGGCACGCACTTCAATCCCGTTGACCTCGTGTGCGCCGTGAAGGACTACCAGGGCAATGCCTTCAACCTTCCCGACTATGTGGATCACCAGACAGGCTTCATCTCTCACAAGAGCAAGGACGGCAAGGAACTCAAAGCGCTTGAACTTCCTGGTCTTTGGAACGGTGCGATGAGCAATTGGAACACGGTGTTCGTGGAAGTTCCTCTCGAGACTTTCAATCCTGTGAAGACCGTCAACGACCTCTACCGCGAGCAGCATCAGTAAGCCGCAAGCATTCCTATTATATAATGTCGGTTCCGTACAGCCGTTGCAAGTTGCTACGGAACCGACTTACACTTTACATGCAGTATGTCTGAAATCAGTTTGCCCACTCTCTTTTTGCTTTTCTTCAAGTCTGGCGGTCTCACGCTGGGCGATGGCTATGCCGTGTTGGCTCCCTTGCGGAAGGCCATCGTAGATGAGCAGAAATGGATGACGCGCGACGACTTCGACCGCCAAGTGGCTCTTGTGCAGGCCGTGCCGGGAATCTTCAACGTAAACCTCGCCGCTTTCTTGGGCTATGCCCTGCTCAAATGGAAAGGTTGCGCCGCCGCTTTGCTCGGCATGGTGCTTCCCGCTTTTGCCATACTTCTACTATTTGCCGGCGTGTTCGACAACGTGCGCGACGACCACGTGGTGAAAGCCTTCCTACAAGGAGCTCGCCCCGCCATCGTAGTGTTGCTTGTCTTGCCCCTTCTGCAGATTGTGCGGAAGTCAAACATCATGCTCAGCACGGTGTGGATACCCATAGGCGCTGCCATAGCCATCGTGTTGCTTGGCGTTTCGCCAGTGTATGTGGTGGCCGGACTTACCGTGCTTGGCGTGCTTTATGCCGTTATTGTCATGTCGTACGACCACTGAGGGGGTACTTCCCGTAATCAGCGAAAAGTATTTTTCTCCAAATCAAATTCCGACAAATGTTAGCGTTGATTTTTCTTTTCCTCAGTTTCTATCAGTTGGGGCTTTTCGGTTTCGGCGGCAATGCGGCCTCAATGTCCATCCTTGAGCATGAAACCGTCACACTCCACCATTGGTTTACGCCCGAACAGCTTGCCGACCTCATGACGCTCTGCCGTGCTTTGCCGGGAGGCACGGGAGTGAATGCTGCCACTTTGAGCGGATATGTGGCAAGCGGTGGAAAGTTGGGCTTTTGGCCTACTGCCGGCTTTTGCTCCGTGGGAGTGATTGCCCTGTGTCTTGCCGCCGTCACTTGGACGTTTATCGTCAGCCGTCTGAACAACAACGAGCTTACGCGCAACGTGCTCGACTGCGTGCTCGTGTTGCTCCGCCCGCTCGTGCCCGGACTTATTGCCGCAGCAGCATGGATGATGATGACGGAAGGAAACTTCGGTTCGCTTTCCACTTCTCCATGGCATTTCTGGACTAGCGTTTTTCTCGCCGTAAGCGCTTTCGTGGGCATTAAAATCTACCGCATCAATGCTACCTTCATGGTGGTGCTTTGCGGCATTGCCGGCGTGGTGCTGTTCTGAGTTGTGAACATATTATGAAGCGCGAGCGAACAAAACGTTTCGCATGTGCAAAGTTTTTGGCCGTAAGCTTTGCAAAGTGTATTTACCAAACGGCTTTTTTGATGACGAAAAATAACTATTGGAGCGCAATCGGTTCGGCTGCGCTCCAATAGTTTTGTTATTAATAACGTAACTTTGCAAAAAGAAAAACCTAAGAATTAGACCAAACAAAAATTATTTCGAGAAAGCATGAGTTTCAATCTTCCCCAGACTGAAAAGAAGAGAGTGGTAATCGTAGGCGGTGGCTTCGGCGGTTTGAAGCTTGCCAACAAACTGCGCAAAAGCAATTTCCAGGTGGTACTCATCGATCGCAACAACTACCACCAGTTTCCTCCCCTCATTTACCAGATTGCTTCGGCTGGTATCGAACCCAGCAGCATTTCGTTTCCTTTCCGCAAAATCTTCCAGAAGCGCAAGAACTTCTTCTTCCGCATGGCCGAGGTGCGCTCCATCTTTCCCGAACACAAAATAATCCAGACTTCCATCGGTAAGGTTCACTACGACTACCTCGTGCTGGCTGCCGGCGCTACCACCAATTTCTTCGGCAACGATAACGTGGCTGCAGAAGCCATGCCGATGAAAAACGTGAGCGAGGCCATGGGACTCCGCAATGCGCTTCTCGACAACTTCGAACGCGCCCTTACTTGCGCTACCGACAAGGAACGTCAGGAACTGCTCAACGTGGTTATCGTGGGCGGTGGTGCTACGGGTGTGGAAATAGCCGGTGCACTTTCGGAAATGAAGAACTTCGTGCTTCCGAAGGATTATCCCGACCTTCCCACGTCGCTCATGCACATCTACCTCATAGAAGCCGGACCGCGCCTCCTTGCTGCCATGAATCCCGACTCTTCTGCCAAGGTGGAGAAGTATCTGCGCACGATGGGCGTGAACGTGCTTCTCAACAAAATGGTTACCGACTACAAGGATCACCGCGTCATGTTGAAGGACGGCAGTTCCATTGCCACCCGTACATTTATCTGGGTGAGCGGTGTGGCAGCTCAGCCTGTGGGCAACCTCGACCCGAGCCATCTCGGCCGTGGCCGTCGCATCGTGGTAGACGCTTTTAACCGCGTGGAGGGTCTCGACGGCGTGTTCTCCATTGGCGACCAATGCATTATGCCTAAGGGCGACGACAAATGGGACGGCGGTCATCCGCAGCTTGCCCAGGTGGCCATTCAGCAAGGCAACCTTTTGGCAAAGAATCTCAAGCGCCTTGAGGCCGGCAAGGAAATGAAGCCTTTCCGCTACAAGAACCTCGGTACGATGGCCACTGTGGGCCGCAACCGTGCCGTTGCCGAATTCAGCAAGATGAAGTTCGGCGGTTTCCTCGCTTGGGTGCTTTGGCTTGTGGTGCACTTGCGCTCCATTCTCGGCGTGCGAAACAAGATGATTGTGCTCTTCAACTGGCTTTGGAACTACGTGTCCTACTCGCAGTCGCTCCGTATGATCATTTATGCCAAGAAAGCCAAGGAAGTCCGCGAACGCGAAGAACGTCTCGCCTCAACCCATTGGGGCACCGACCTTCTCAGCGAAGGCTCCGAGGATGTTGGCTCAAATCAGAACGCAGACAAATAACCCCATCTCCTTTTTGAGAGAAACAAAAGCGCCAAACGGCGGAACTGGAACGATGGAAATTCCAGTTCCGCCGTTTGACGCTTACCTTGTCCTTATGCTTTCGCGACGTCTTTGCGTGCGAAGGTTTCGAAGAAAGTCTGCAAGTCGCCGCTTTCGTAGCGGGAGAAGCACGTTGCAGCCGTCTTTACGGAACGGAACCCGACTTCTTCCACTTGTTTCAGGTCGGTGATTTTTCCTTCCGTGATGAGTCGCTTCAGTTCGGCCACACGGTAGCGGGAGATGTATTCGTGCACGTCGTTGTAGCCCTGCGAACGCAAGCTCTGCAGCACCATGTGGCGGTTGAAACCTGCCAAGCGGCAAAGGCGGTCGCGGTTGAACGTGGCGTCGCAGTAAGGCTTTTCGTTTTGCATCACGTATTCCATCACTTCAAAGCGGTGAAGGTTGGCTTCGTTGAAGTCCTCTGTTTCGGTCTGCGTAATCTCTACATTCGTCGGGCGCTTGTCCACCTTGCGGAACGTGGGGTACTGTATGGCCTCCACCGTGGGGCGCAGCGTGCGGAAGAAGAGAAACATGTTTACCAGCGAGAAGAGGAGAATGTATACCGTGAGCAGTACGAGGTTGAAAAACACGGTGATGACCACAAAGAAAAGCGACGTCACGCCGAGAGCTGTTCCGTAGAAGATGATGTCGCTTGGAAGCTCCATGCGCTTTACCAGTTTGTGGGGAAGTCTGAAGATGTTGGCAATGTAGTAGCCCGAAAGCAGCAAAGCTATCATTCGCAGCACGACGTCGCCCGAAAGGAAATATTCCATGATGTCGTTGCTGCTGTAGACGTTTGCCAAGTTGCTCCCTGCGGCAGCGCCTATGCTATATATGAAGATGAGCACGAGCGCCGGCGTGGCATACCCCCACATTCGTCCCCATTGCAGGTAGCCCGGCATGCAAAGTCCGAGCGGATAGATGCTGAGCAGGTAGGAGCATACAAGAAGATAGATGAGAAGCACGGGGTGGAGAATGCCAAGAGCTGGAATCGTGTCGTTGGTGGCCACGAAGAAGAGTCCGCCGCAATAGAGCAGGCACATCAGCAGCATAATCCACGCCTGCGAGAGGAACTGCACACTGCGGCGTGCGAGGTAAAACATCACCAAGCTCATCATGAGATGGGCAGTGGCGGCAAATTCAACTGTTATTAGCAACAATGTGCGCATGGCTTCACGAATAGTTAACGATTGGGGTTCAAATGCGCAAAAGTATAAATCTTTTGCGAGCAAATAGGCTGAAAGTATTTTTAATTCGTACTTTTGTGCTGCAAAAAGGTGGCAAATTCTGTGGAAAGTGCTCCTTGCTCCGTGTTTTCTCTCATCTTCATTTATGGCGGAGCAATGCAGTCGGAGCTTTCGTACGGCCACACTTTTTTATTCATTTGATATGGCAAATACCACATCCGACCAGAAGGCATTCAGAATAGACATAGACCAGGTACTCGCGGACAAGGCAGGCAGCAAGGCCCGCTATGTGCCGCGTTTTGTGCGTTCGTGGCTCAAGCGCATCGTGCATCAGGACTGGATAAACGTATTTATGGAGCAGAAAGGCCAATTGCAGGGCGTGCCCTGGCTTGATGCCGTGGTGGACTACCTCGACATGAAGCTTGAGGTGGTAGGTATGGAAAATCTGCCCGACGATGCCGACGGCCGTCGCTTTACCTTCGTAAGCAACCATCCCCTCGGCGGTCCCGACGGCATAGCTCTTGGCCACATCTTGGGGCATCGTTACGACGGACGCATCAAGTATCTCGTCAACGACCTTCTGATGAATCTTCACGGATTGGCTCCCCTTTGCGTGCCTATCAACAAAACCGGAAAGCAAAGCCGCGACTTTCCGCGCCTTGTGGAAGCCGCCTTCTCCAGCAACGACCACATCATCATGTTTCCCGCCGGACTTTGTTCGCGCCGCGAGCATGGCGTTGTCCACGACCTCCCGTGGGCAAAGACCTTCGTGACGAAAAGCGTGGAAACCCACCGCGACGTGGTGCCCATTCATTTCAGCGGATGCAACTCCGACCGCTTCTACCGCATAGCCGGCCTTTGCAAGCGGTTGCACCTAAAGGTCAACATAGCCATGCTCTATTTGGCCGACGAGATGTATCTCAACCGTGGCAAGACCTTCCGCGTGACCATAGGTAAGCCTATTCCCTGGCAAACCTTCGACTCCACGAAACGCCCCGCCCAGTGGGCGCAGCAAGTAGAGAACATTGTTTACGAACTTCCTCTTTGAACTATAAATATGCAAGCCATTATCCCTCCTGTCGACAAAGCGCTCATCAAGGCCGAACTGACGCCCGAACGTCGTTTGCGCATGACGAACAAAGCCGGAAACGAAATATACATCATCACCTATCAGCAAGCGCCCAACGTGATGCGCGAAATAGGACGTTTGCGCGAGATAGCCTTCCGTGCAGCCGGCGGTGGCACGGGCATGAGCCTCGACTGGGACGAATTCGACACGTGCGAGCACCCCTACTATCAGCTCATCGTGTGGGACCCCGAGGTGGAACTCATCCTCGGCGGTTACCGTTTCCTTCCCGGAAGTGAAATACGTTACGACGCCGACGGACAGCCCATTCTGGCTACGAGCCACATGTTCCGCTTCTCCGACGACTTCATCAAGAACTATCTGCCCGACACCGTGGAGCTCGGCCGCTCTTTTGTGACGCTCGAATACCAGAGCACGCGTGCGATGAGCAAGGGGCTCTTTGCCCTCGACAACCTTTGGGACGGACTCGGTGCACTCACCGTGGTGATGCCCAACGTGAAGTACTTCTTCGGTAAGATGACCATGTATCCCTCGTTCAACCGCCAGGCGCGCGACATGATACTCTACTTCCTTCGCAAGCATTTCGGCGACAAGGAAGGAATGGTCACTCCCGTAAATCCCATCTTCATCGACACGCCCGAAGCGGAACTTGAGCAGCTCTTCACGTTTGACGACTTCAAGAGCGACTACCGCATTCTGAACACTTCCGTGCGCAAACTCGGCTACAACATACCGCCCCTCGTCAATGCCTACATGGGACTCAGTCCCACCATGCGCGTGTTCGGCACCGCCATAAACCACGAATTCGGAGAGGTGGAGGAGACTGGCATATTCATTGCCGTCGACGAAATTCTTGAAAACAAGCGCATGCGCCACATCGACAGTTTTGCCAAGGAACATCCCGAGAGCATGAACCTCTTTGAGCAGATATTCCGCAACCAATCGCAGGAAATCAAATAGGCGGAGCGCAAGCCGAGCCTCAAAAGTAAAAGCACCATAAAGAACAACGGCTGAGCGCTTAGTTCTTTATGGTGCTTTGTTTATTGTTTGTTGGTTCACCACAATGCTATTTTTCCGGCCATACCCAAATCGAGTGTGGCAGTAGCAATGCCCAATGCCTGAAACACGCGGCTCATTGTAGGCAAGGTGATTACGCTTGTGCCTTTTTCCAACTTGGAAATTTGTGCGCGCTGCACGCCTATGCGTTCGCCAAGTTCTTCCTGCGTAAGGTTTTGTGCCAACCGTGCCTTGCGTATGGCTTCGCCTACCATGTAAGCGTTCACTTCTTCTTTGAGCTTGGCTTCCATTGCGTCACGTTCTGGGGTGCCGATTTTTCCCCAGAGCTTATCTTTCATGTCGTCTGCCGGTATCAATTTCATCTGTGCCATAATGGTCTTACTTTTTATTGTCAAAGTACTCTTTTCTTATTTTCTCTGCTTTTGCAATCTCCTTTAGTGGTGTCTTTTGAGTCTTCTTTACAATGCCATGCGTTGCTATGACCAAAGTGTCTTCCTCGGTGTCCCAAAAAGAAAATAGCCGATAGCAAATACCGTTGTAGAGAGTTCTGAACTCCCATATTTCAGTATTCTCAAGTTTTTTGAAGATGTCGACTTTCATCACTCCTTCTTCAACCTTGAATATGTTGTAGTATATCTTCTGTTGAGCTTTGATTGGCTGCGTATCTAAAAAGGCTTGCGCTTCTTCGGTCAACACCACTTTTAGTTTGTTGAGGCCCATATTGTTTGTTTTATGGCACAAAGATAGTGCTTTGTTTCCATGCTGCGATACATTTGTTGTTATTTTGGTTTCTCTTATATATGCCGTGTAGAGCAGTGACGTTCTGAAAACGTCACCCCCATGGGCAGTTCCGTTTCTCGCGCTACTGGGTGAATGCTATGCCGCCTATGGGGCGAGGTTTTAAAAACCTCGCGCTCTACATGGTCTCACTTGTGTGTAGCGTATGGTGCGAAGCGCATGGAGGTCAAGACTCCAGTCTTGACGTTCTCCACGGCCTCACGGATACTTTTGTGTAGTTTTGCCTTCTATGGGGTTGACGTTTTCAAAACGTCACGCTCTGTACGAGGCTTTTGATCGCAGCGCATATAAGCAGTTTGGTATTGCCGTATAGAGCAGTCAAGACTGGAGTCTTGACCTCCATGCGCTTCGCCTTCATGCGCTTCGTCTTCATTTGCTTTGTCTTCGTATGCCCCATGCTATTGTTAATCCGAATTCATCATTGTTAATTCTGTGACTTTTTATTGACAATCGGCTTTCTCAAACTAGAAAGCGAAAGGGACTTTTGAAGCCGGAAAAAACTTCGTTTGAAAAATCCAAGGCATCTCGTACGAATTCCAAGGCATCCCAAAATTTTGGGCCTTAGGGGAGTTTTTTCTAGAAGCCTTGGATTTTTTGCCAAAGCAGGGGGCGTTTTGCGTTAAATATAGGTTGCTTTGTCGAGATGTGTACAAAATATTCACGATGAGTATATTCACGTCTAATAAAATGCGTTTTGCTGCCACGCTGAAAATCGCGTATTTGCGGGCAACTGGGCAGTCGCTTGCAAATAAGCGATTTTCAGTGTTAAAATTCCGGCGAATCATCACCTTGCGAGGGGCGTAAAAACGCCAGACTCTACCTATTCGAAACTTTGCCTCGTCTGTGATTGTCGGCCGAACCTTCTTCTTCTATTTTTCTCTCTGATAGCTCATAATGTTCTTTAAAATAGTGGCACACAAAGGATTTTCTTCGTATCTTTGCAGTCCAAAATCAAGACGAGACTTTGTATAATAGTTACGTTCAAGGGTAAATGAAGCACGTAAGTCCTTGCAAGCATGATGTTTGCAGGGTTTTGGTCGTGATGCGACGTGTGCTCGTTCTGTGCTCTGCGGATGTAGAAAAAGGTATCCATGCGACAACTAAAAATCAACAAAAGCATCACCAATCGCCAAAGTGCGGCGTTGGACAAGTATTTGGTGGAAATTGGCCGTGAAGAGCTCATCACAACCGATGAAGAGGTTGAGCTCGCACAGCGCATCCACAAGGGCGACCAGCAAGCGCTTGATCGCTTGACACGTGCCAACCTGCGTTTCGTTGTCAGTGTGGCCAAGCAATACCAGAATCAGGGTCTTGCGCTCAACGACCTTATCAACGAAGGCAACCTCGGTCTTATCAAGGCTGCACAGAAGTTCGACGAAACGCGCGGCTTTAAGTTCATCTCCTACGCCGTGTGGTGGATTCGTCAGAGCATTCTTCAGGCCATTTCTGAGCAGAGCCGCATTGTGCGCATGCCCCTCAATCAGGTTGGCTTCCAGAGCAAGCTGACGAAGGCCATCGTGTCCTTCGAACAAGAGAATGAGCGCCGTCCGTCTGTCAACGAACTTGCCGAATTGCTCGACACTGACGTGGCCAAGGTGCAGGAAGCTCTTGGCACGAACGGCAAAAAGGTCAGCGTGGACGCTCCTTTCCAGGACGACGATTCCAACTGTCTTATCGACATTATGAGCGACGACTCCGCTCCCGGTACCGACAACCAGATGGAGAAAGAGTCGCTCTCGTCCGACCTCGATGCCGCCCTCTCCATGCTCTCCGACCGTGAGCGCCAAGTGTTGAAGATGCTCTTCGGTATTGGTCGTAACGAAATGACCGCAGAAGAGGTTGCCAACTCGCTCAGCCTTACGCGCGAGCGCGTACGCCAAATTAAAGAGCGTGCCCTTCGTCGCCTCCGCGAGTCGGACAACATCAACATCCTCATGAAATACTTGGGCTAAAGCATATAGCTACTTTGTCTTTCTGAAGACCGGCGACAACGAATAGTGTTGTGGTATGTTTTCGGAACACGAATCTCACGAACCGCACGAATGCTTCTATGCATGATAGAAGTGTGGTTCGTGAGATTCGCGTTTAGTAATATGTAAAAAATAACTTGAACATTTTTTATTCGAGAATCACGCAACGCATTCATCAACGACGGGCTGAACCAACGGTAATCAGTGCCAACGACGGGCTGAAAGCCCAA
>CAVJJO010000042.1:0-21192 GCA_963649665.1 Bacteroidaceae bacterium
ATGTAAACCCAGGGTGTCGCTTCGCTTGCCCTGGGCTATGCGCTCATTGGGCTTTCAGCCCGTCGTTGGCACTGATTACCGTTGGTTCAGCCCGTCGTTGATGAATGCGTTGCGTGATTCTCGAATAAAAAATGTTCAAGTTATTTTTTACATATTACTAAAGGCTCTTCCGTCAAACGAATCTATCGTTCAGCGGAAGAGCTCTTTTAATTTAAAGGTGGTTCTATGAATTACCACCCTTAAACCTAAAGCCGACCTTAGGTCAGGCTAAATGCGCTAAGGCATCATATAGAATCTTTGCAAAAACTGCAATGCCTAAAAGCTTAAAGACCATATTAGTCACAAACACGCCCAAGTGTCCTACCATGCAACCTTTTCGTTGACAAACGAAGTATTGGTAAGCATTATGAGCCATCCCTACTAACAAAAGCACAATAAACACCGACGAGAGAATCATTGCCACATTCCATAGTCCTTGAAAATTCTCTCCAATGCACCAGAACACGGCAATACTTAGGATGGCTATGCAAGCTATCATCTCAAGCAAAGCTCCAATTCTTTTTTTCGTTTCCTTACAATCCTTGAGCAAACGAACATTGCGAAGGATATAAAGAGAACTATACAATAGAGCCAAAAGCAGGACAAGAATCTTTATCATCATAGTTTGTCTATGTTATAAATATGCATTTCCAATGCATACCGTAAATTAATTAATGTAATTTTATTGGTAACTCTATGCCTTTGTAAGTACCTACGAAGGCAAATATATAGAGAAAAAACATATAGCAACCCTAAAGACCGCCCTTTTCTCACACATTTAACAGTTTGTTCTGCTATACAACACTAGTTCTAACTTTCCAATCAAAAAACTACAGGTGTTTGCACATTTATCCAAAAAGCATTGCATAATAGAATTGATTACTTCGTTTCTATAAAAGAACAAAACGAACTAATGCTTTTAAAATTCATTCTACCCATAATCTAAATTTACCAAGAAAGGAACAAATGTGTCGCAATGAGCAAGGCACAAATGGTTTTTTATCTATACTTTTGCATGTTGGACAATACACGCATAAATCACATTCAATCAATAAATAGTTTCAACAGCGTAAATCTCAAATGAAACAGTACAAGTTGGTAAACAACATCCTCGGATGGTTGACCTTTGCCATTGCAGCCTTCACCTACTGCTCAACGGTGGAGCCTACGGCAAGCTTCTGGGATTGCCCTGAGTTCATCACCACGGCATTCAAGCTCGAGGTGGGTCACCCCCCTGGCGCGCCGTTCTTCATGCTCACGGCAAACTTCTTCACACAGTTCACAGACGACCCCACCAAAGTGGCACTTTGCGTGAACATCATGTCGGCCCTGCTTTCGGCCATGTGTATTCTTTTCCTCTTCTGGACCATCACACACCTGGCACGGAAACTGATTTGCAGCGACGGAGTAGTTAGCTCATGGACGCAAATCGTCACCATCATGGGCTGCGGACTCACCGGCGCACTGGCCTACACGTGGAGCGACACATTCTGGTTCTCTGCCGTAGAAGGTGAGGTTTACGCCTACTCTTCCATGTTCACGGCACTCGTGTTCTGGCTCATTCTCAAATGGGAAGACCACGCCGACGAACCTCACTCCGACCGTTGGCTCGTGCTCATCTTCTACCTCACAGGTCTCTCCATCGGTGTGCACCTCTTGAACCTCCTCTGCCTTCCCGCCATTGCCCTCGTCTACTACTACAAGCGCAACCCGAAGGCCAACGCAAAGGGTTCACTCGTGGCGCTCGCCATCTCCATGCTCCTCGTAGCCGCCGTGCTCTACGGCGTGGTGCCGGGCATCGTGAAGGTAGGCGGATGGTTTGAACTCTTCTTCGTCAACACACTCGGCATGTCATTCAACACCGGCATGGTCATCTACATCGTGCTGCTCATAGCCGTAGTGCTCTCCGCCATTTGGAGCACGACGAGAAACAACCACACGCAGACCGTGGTGCTCTACATTCTCTCCGTTGCCCTGCTCGGCATTCCCTTCATGGGTCACGGCGCAGCGTGCGTGGCACTCGGCATCGTGGTGATTGCCATCCTCGCGTTCCTCCTCAACTACAAGAACAAGGAAGGCAACTACGTGGTGCGCAAACGTTTCATGAACAGTTCGCTGCTCTGCATGCTCATGCTCATGATTGGCTACTCTTCTTACGCCATCATCGTGATCCGTTCCACGGAGAACCCGCCCATGGACCAAAACTCGCCCGAAGACATCTTCACCCTCGGCTCCTATATGAGCCGCGAGCAGTACGGTTCCTACCCGCTCTTCAAGGGCGAAGCCTTCAACTCGCAGCAGCAGGCATGGTCTGCCAATGCCATCAGCTACGAAAAGCGCATGCGCACGCAGCGCAAGGAAAAGGCTTCAACTACGGACCCCGACGAGTATGAGGACATTGAGGAAACCACTGGCGTGAACTACCCCAGCGGACTCACCATGCTCTTCCCCCGCATATGGAGCGCAGCCCACACGGCACAGTACAACCAGTGGCTCGGCGACATCACCATGCGCCCCGTCACCTTCAAAACGCAGGACGGATATGAAGTGCAAGGCGAAATGCCTTCGCAGAAGGACAACCTCCGCTTCTTCTTCTCCTACCAGGTGAACTTCATGTACTGGCGCTACTTCATGTGGAACTTCGCCGGACGACAGAACGACATCCAAAGCCAAGGCGAACTCGAACACGGCAACTGGATAACGGGCATTCCGTTCATCGACAATGCCATGTACGGCGACCAAAGCCTGCTGCCCAAGTCGCTTCAGGACAACAAGGGACACAATGTGTTCTACTGCCTGCCGCTTATACTCGGTCTCATCGGCCTCTTCTGGCAAGCTTACCGCGGCGAGAAAGGCATCCGCCAGTTCTGGGTGGTGTTCTTCCTCTTCTTCATGACCGGCTTGGCCATCGTGCTCTACCTCAACCAGACGCCCAGCCAGCCACGTGAACGCGACTATGCCTACGCAGGTTCGTTCTACGCCTTCACCATTTGGATCGGTCTCGGCGTGGCAGCACTCGCACAGTGGGCAGAAAAGCTCCTCAAAAAGCAACCCGTGCTCGCAGCCGCTTTGGCTTCGGTAGTAGGCATTCTCGTGCCCATTCAGATGGTGAGCCAGACGTGGGACGACCACGACCGCTCAGGACGCTTCTCCTGCCGCGACTTCGGCCTCAACTACCTCAACACGCTTCCCGAAAAGGGCGGCCCCATCATCTTCACCAACGGCGACAACGACACCTTCCCCCTTTGGTACAATCAGGAAGTGGAAGGACAGCGCACCGACGCCCGCGTCTGCAACCTCTCCTATCTGCAGACCGACTGGTACACCGACCAGATGCGCCGACCCGCCTACACCTCGCCCTCGCTGCCCATCACGTGGCCGCGTCTGCTCTACGTAGACAACGGCAAGCACACGTTCTATCCCATCCGTCCCGAAGGCAAGGAAGAACTCGACCGAATCAAGGCTGAGAACCCCTCCGTAGACCCCTACGAACTTTCCTACATTCTCGACCACTACGTGAAGAAGGAAACGGGCGGCTACTTCCCCACCGACTCCGTAGTGGTGAAGGTGAACAAAGAAGCCGTGAAGGAAAGCGGCATGCTCCTGCCTCTCGGTCCCGACTCCATCCCCGACCACATGGTCATCTCTCTCAAGAACGCTGCCCAAAAGAACGGCGGCCTCTACCGTCAGGACGTGATGATCTACGAAATGCTCGCACGCGCCGACTGGAAGCGACCCATGTACATGAGCGTTACGCTCGGTTCGGGCAACTTTGCCGGACTTGAGAACTTCCTCGTGCTCGAAGGTCTCGGTTACCGCATCACGCCGTTCAACTTCGGACAGATGGGCGTGATTGACGCCAACGCCATGTACAACAACATGATGAAACGCTTCAAATACGGCAACATGAGCCAAAAGGGACTCTACATCGATGAAACGGTAGGCCGCATGTGCCAGACACACCGCCGCATGTTCCTCATGCTCGCCCAGAACCTCTTGCAACGCGGCGACAAGAAGCGCGCGCTTGAAGTGCTCGAACGCCAGAAGAAGGAACTGCCCGCCGACAACATTCCCTACACCGACGACGACTCGCAGCTCTCTACCATGTGGCTCGAAGCCGGCAACAAGAAAGAGGCTGCCAGCGTGGCTAAGACCGTGCTCGACTACGACCTGCAGTACCTGGCTTACCTCAACTCGCTCGGAGCAGAGCGCCTGAACACCTACGGCCAGACGTGCTACTACCTCGTAAGCAGCATAATGGAATCGGCACAGACGCTGCGCGAAAGTTCCGACGCACAGTACGCCAGCTACGAGAAACGCATCGAAACCGCAGCCAAAGAGTCGGCATTCCAAATCGGTATGGAAGCTCTTCAGCAGCGCTATCAGCAGGTAAGCGGACAGTAAATTCTTTCGCAATGCTAAAAAAAGGCTTTTGCAAATGCAATATTTGCTAAAGCCAACGGTTTTGGAGGAAACGGACCGAAGCAAGCGCTTCGGCTTCCGTTTCCTCCTTTTGTTTACAAACGCACTTCAAAGCACAAGCAACCGTGTGGCACGAAGCCTCCACGGCACTGCAAAACGCCCCGTCCCCGACATGATTATAGAACAACCCGCACGCTTCCTCCGCTGGCTCTACCCGTTGGCCCTTTGGCGCATAAAACCCGAAGAACACGCCGTATACCTAACGTTCGACGACGGCCCCATTCCCGAAGTCACGCCCTGGGTGCTCGACGTGCTCGACCACTACGGCATAAAAGCCACATTCTTCATGGTGGGCGACAACATACGCAAGCATCCCGACATCTTCGAAATGGTGAAAGCACGCGGGCACCGCCTCGGCAACCACACGTTCAACCACATCGGCGGACTACGCCACGGCATACGCTCCTACGTGCGCAACGTGGACAAGGCCAACGAATACCTCCACACCGACCTTTTCCGTCCGCCCCACGGATGGATGAAGTGGGACCAGTACATCATGGTGCGCCAGCGCTATCGCGTGGTGATGTGGGATCTCGTCACCCGCGACTATTCCACCCGCCTCAACGGCCGCGACGTGTTGCTCAACGTGCGCCGCTATGCCCGCAACGGCAGCATCATCACCTTCCACGACTCACTCAAAAGTCAGGACAAGCTCCTCTACGCCCTACCCCGCGCCATAGAATGGCTACAGTCGCAGGGATATGAGTTCCGCACCATTGAGTGATGCATACCCACCAAACACGCTACTTCGCTTTATAAGGCGCAAAAAAAAGACTTCCGCACTTAACCGAATGCGGAAGTCTTTTTTCTTTGCCTTCTCCAATAAGGCTACAACAAATTGGCAGCAAAAAGCGGAAGGTTTGTCAACCAGTCTTCATGACGGTATCCATTCATCGACAAGCGGTAGGCTTTGACTGAATTATGCTCCGACACAAACTGTCGCAAGCTTTTGGCTTTAACATTGACCTCGGCTTTCACTTCAATCGGTACTACGTCGTCGGATTCGTCCTGAATAAGGAAATCTATTTCTTGCGTGCTTGACGGCTTGGAGAAGTAATAAGGTGCGTATTTGGGGACTATTTGCTGCAACACGTATTGTTCAGTCAATGCACCTTTGAATTCGGTGAATATCTCATTACCCAGCACCACTGTTGCGACTTTCAGACCCGAGAGGGCGCATAGCAAGCCTACATCAAGCATAAATATCTTAAATGCGGCTCTATCCGTGTAACTGGCCAAAGGAAGGCGTGGCGCTTTCACATTGAATACTTGGTAAATGAGTCCTGCTTCGCGTAACCATTGCAGAGCTATCTCATATTCTCGAGCTCGTGCTCCTTCTCTCACCAAACCATAGACAAACTTCCGGTTTTCTTTGCTTAACTGCGCAGGTATGGATTGCCACACATCTGTGATACGCGGCACGATTTCGGAAGGAGCGTGTTTCGACATATCCCTGCGGTAACTGCTCAAAATGTCCTTCTGAATTTGCCGAACTTCTGTCCAATCCCTTCGTTCCGAAAACGACAACACTGCTTCTGGCATTCCACCGACATAATAGTAATAGCGAAGATATTCTTCAAACTTAGGCGCCACCAACCGGATTACATCCCAGTCTGCCATCTGCAAAACTCTAGCCATTTCGTTCTCACCTAGAGCCATTACGAATTCAATGAAGTTCATCGGATAGAGCGTCATAAACTGAACCTTCCCCACCGGAAACGATTCGCCCCGGTGAAGTTCTATGCCAAGCAACGAACCGGCAGCTATGACATGTAGCTGCGGCGCTTTCTCGCAGAAATATTTAAGCGACGTAACAGCATGCGGAGCAGCCTGTATCTCGTCGAGGAATATGAGCGTATCGCTTTCCGTACAATTAACATTGGTCACGGCTCCTATAGCAGTGAGTATGCGGTGTATGTCGAAATCTTGCTCAAAAAGATTTTGGAGCAGTTTCATTTCCTCAAAATTCACATAAGCGAGCTTCTTATAATGACGACGCGCAAATTCCTGCACAATCCAGGTTTTGCCTACTTGTCGCGCTCCTTCCAATATGAGCGGTTTACGTCTTGAATTTTGTTTCCACTTTAAAAGATCGTTTATCAGCAATCGTTCCATAATCCATTCATTTTACTATCTTACAATTCTTTAGAAACGCTTCGCCCACATTTCATGAGGGAATATCGATGCAAATATACACATTTCATGAGGGAATAATTAGTCATTCATACACATTTCATGAGGGAATGCGGCAATCGGATGCGCTTGTTTGAGATATTCTTGCACAGAATACATTCGCGCGAGAAGCGGACTTTAAGTCCGTTCCCCGCGCGAATGCTATAATATGATGGGAAAACTGCGTAGCTAGTTCTTTGACGCCCGTTATTGGCAGCGGTAAAGGCCGCCGGTGAGTTCGTAGAGGTCAATGGCGGCATAGACCATCTGGTAATAGCCGGGTTCCTCCTCGTAGAAGAAGGCTATGCGACCGTCGGCTTGCTGAACCATGGTGCTGTAGGCCGAACCGCGGTGCGACACCTCGTAGGCACCATCCCAATCGGAAGCAAAGGCTTCGGCATTGGCATAATCGGCTTCCGTGGCGAGTTCCTTATAGTATATAGTCACACGGGAGCGAGCCGGACCTGCGGGTATGCTCTGAAGGGCAAGGGTGGTGCTGCAGCCAGAAGCGTCGCGAGCGGGCACAAGGAGTATCTCGCCATTGCAAGGCGTGCCCTCGTTGGCTATGCCGTCGGTTACCAAGCGCGAATCGACGGGAGCGTCCCATTTGCCCTCGCCACTACGTGGATTGGTGAAGTGGAACACGTTGAAGTAACGGCCACCATGCTTGCGCGAACTCAGCACCACGTTGCCATTGGGCAGTTCTTCGCATTTGGGCTCGTCGCCCTTAGGAGCGGGACTTTCCGATACGCTGCCGAGAAGTTTCCAATGCTTTCCGAAGTCGTCGGAATAAATCACATAGTTGCCCTTATGCGTACAGAGCGCGGCATAAAGGCGATAATATTTGCCCACTTTTACTTTACGGCTCTGGCAAATGCGACCAGAGCCCATAAAAAGGCCGTTTATCTGACCGTCGAGCAGTTCGTCGTAGATATGGCGGGTAAGGTCGACGGGCTGTGCGTCCCATTTCCACAAAGATGTTTTCTTGTCAAACTTGCCGTGGAGCGTGACGATGCGCTGACGGTTTGCGGGCGAACTTTGCCAGTAAGGCACATTGCCCGACACGCACACGAGAAGAAGTTCGTTGCGGTCGCGGTCGGCCACAAGGCAAGCGTCGCCATAGCCGGCATCCTCGCCCTCTCCCGAACCTACCAGCACATTACAGGGCTTGGACCAAATGCGCCCGTTGTCGCGACTCACACGGCAGAGGATGTCCACGCGTCCGTAACCAATGTCGCTACCGCAGGGACGGCGGTCGGAAAGAGCTATGAGGTCGCCGTTCTTGGCACAGGCAATGGCGGGAATGCGATAGGGATAGTTAGTGGAATCGCCTGTATGGAAAAGCCAAGTGGTGGAAAGGCGCTTCGGCGTAGGCATAGTTTCCACACCGAAACTTTGGGAGAATGAAGGAATGGCGCAAAGCGCGGCAAACGCAAGGCCAAGAAGCTTTTTCGTCATAGGTTTAAGGAGGTTTTTAGAGGGAGGATGATGTTTAGGATGGTATAATTGTAGCCTTTATTCTGTGGCATTGGCGTAACGCACCACGTTGGCACACTTTTCCGCCACTTCTTTGAGGCTGCTGCCTTTTGCCGCCCACTGCGGACGATGAGGCGCATAGGCGTCTTCGGTCATTCCCTGAAGCATGTTCACTATGAACCAATCGAGGTCGGCGCTGTCAATATGTAGGGGCGCGGTGCTCCACTGGGAATTGACGTAGCGGTTGAGGTAGTAGTAACACTTCTGCTGCACCGTAGCGAGCTTTATGCCCTCTTCCGCGGCTTGAAGGTCGAGAATCTGCCGAAAGAGTTTGTCCTTATTGGTGTAAGCCTCTGAAGCGGGTCGGCAACTTGTGGCCACCTTCCAATTGTCAATGCGGTTAGCCTGCGAGAAACCCGTAAGTTCGTAGTCGAGTGCCATTTGGTTGCCACCAGCGGCATTGCTGTGTTCGTAGCAACCGAGCAATCCTTCAAGGAGGAAAGCTATGGTGCCGGTGCGGTCGGCGCCTTGGCGACAATTGAAATAGATGGGGCGGCCGTGCTGAAGTTCGTAGATAATCCAAGCCACGTCGCTAATCACGGACATGTCCTGATTGTAGGCTCCGTAGTCGGTCATGGTATTGTTGAAATCCATAGAAGGAAGGGGCGCTTCGCCTGCACTATAGGAGTGCAGACTGCCCTCTCCCGTATATTTTCCGCTGTCGGTTGCCGCGCGCAAATCAAGCTGCGCCATGATGCCGAGACGCTGGAGTTCGGCCTTTTCTTCAGAGGATATATCGCTGCGCTGCCCGTCCTTGTCGGTTCCGCCGAGACTTCCGCCGCGGTAGATCCACTCATATTTCACGCGATGTCCGTCGAGGCCTTTCCAACCGCCGAGGTCGCGAATGTTGAAACCGCCGTCGATGGCTATCATGCGCAGTTGGCCTTCAGTGGCGAAGGTGCCGCTGCTGATGGTGCGTTCGCCGCTCTTTACGATGTAGCGGTACGTTTTACCGGGCAGCAAGTTGGTAAACGTGCATTGGCCTTTTCCTTCCTTGAGGGGAACAGTGGCTGCAAACACGGGGGATGCTGCATCATTTGCTTCCCTCAAACTAACTTCTGCTTCCTTTGCCTTGGCATAGGAAAAGAAGATGGTCTTCCCTGCAGGCTGGTCGGGACGATAAGAAAGGGAATCGTCAAAGAATGCCTGGGTGATGCAACTGGGTTTGTCGGAGAAACGGGCGTCGGAAGCCTTCATGAAAAACTGCACGGCGGGATTCTCTATGTTGCACACGCCATTGTCCTTGCTTGGAAAGTTGCAAGTGGGTCTGCATGCCCACGCCCACGCATCCCGTTCGCACGAAAAGGTCAAGAGAAGGCACATAAGGGGGAAAATATACTTAGTTGTTCGCATAAGAAGGGTTCGTTGCTTCACTATCGAAAGTTTAATGAGTGGTTCAATAATACAAGAAACCGCGGGGAAGCAATGCCTAATCGGCAAAAAGCTACTTTGTTTTCCCTCACGCCTTCGAACGTCACTCACCCCAGTCGCCGCGGTCGAGATTGCGGTAGTTGATGGCTTCGGCGAGATGGAGGGGCTGGATGTTTTCGGAGCCTGCGAGGTCGGCTATGGTACGCGCCACACGGAGTATGCGGTCGTAGGCACGGGCGGAAAGGTTGAGGCGCACCATGGCACGCTTCAAGAGTGCGGAACAGGCCTCGTCGAGCGGGGCGAACATTTCAAGGTGGCGGCGGTCCATCTGCGCATTGCAATGTACGGCGCTGATATTCTTGAAACGTTCTGTCTGAATGTCGCGTGCACGGACAACGCGTTCGCGAATGGCGGCACTCGGCTCGCCGTCGGGAGCTTGCGAGAGTTCTTCCACCGGCACGGGGGTGACTTCTATCTGAATGTCTATGCGGTCAAGCAGAGGGCCGGAAATCTTTCCCATGTAGATCTTACGCTGGTGGGCGGTGCAGGTGCATTCGCGCGTGGGATGGGTGTAATAGCCGCAGGGACACGGGTTCATACTTGCCACTAGCATAAAGGAGCAAGGAAGTGTGGCGGTATACTTTGCACGCGATATGGTGATTACGCGGTCCTCAAGCGGTTGGCGGAGGGTTTCGAGCGCCTTTCGGCTAAACTCGGGAAGTTCGTCGAGGAAAAGAATGCCGTTGTGTGCCAGACTGATTTCGCCGGGCTGGCACTGGGTGCCTCCGCCTATGAGCGCCACGTCGCTGATGGTGTGGTGGGGCGAGCGGAAAGGGCGCTGGGTTACGAGCGACGTTTCGGCACCGAGCTTTCCCGCCACGGAGTGGATCTGCGTGGTCTCGAGACTTTCGCCAAGCGTAAGTTGCGGAAGAATGGAGGGAATGCGCTTCGCCATCATGCTCTTTCCGCAGCCGGGCGAACCTATGAGCAACACGTTGTGCCCGCCGGCGGCAGCTACTTCAAAGGCACGCTTCACGTTTTCCTGTCCTTTCACGTCGGAAAAGTCGAAGGGCACAGACTGCTGGGCGGCGTAGAATTCCTCTCGCGTGTTGACGATGGTCTGCTGCAAGGCATTTTCGTCGCCGCGAAGGAAGTCGATTACTTGCGTAATGTGTTCCGCCCCGTAAACCTTCAGTCTGTTCACCACGGCAGCTTCCCTTTCGTTGGCCTTCGGCACGATGAGTCCCTCGTAGCCGTCGGCTCGCGCACGGATGGCAATGGAGAGACCGCCGCGAACGGGGCGTATGCTGCCATCAAGCCCCAGTTCTCCCACAAACACGAAGCGGGCGAGTTTTTCTGCCGGCACCATTTTGTTTACGGCAAGCAGGCCGATGGCCAACGGGAGGTCGTAGCCCGAACCTTCCTTGCGCACGTCGGCGGGAGCGAAGTTGATGGTGTAGAGCTGGTTGGCCGCGAGGTTGTTCTTCGTGTTGCACAGTGCACTCGTCACACGCATGCGGCTTTCTTTCACGGCATTGTCGGGCAGTCCCACCATGAAAAAGGAGGGACTGTCGGGTGTCGCTTTCTTTGTGGAATTCACTTCAAGCACCACGGGCATTGCCACCATGCCGTTCAGCGCAGATGAGTATACTTTGACTAACATGTGCAACAGGGAGAGGGATACTACGATGGACTAGATTTTGAAAATTCGCAGCAAGCGGACTATTGTGCTTCGAAAGCGCGGAGAATGCTTTCGGCGGTCTGCTTCATGACGTCGGCAGAGAGTTCGAGCTTGGGCTTGCGGAAGTCCATGTCGCCTTCGCTTTGCAGGGGAATGAGGTGGATGTGAGCGTGGTTCACTTCAAGGCCGAGCACTGCCATGCCTACCTTGCGGCAGGGGAAGGCCGTTTTGATGGCGCGTGCCACACGCTTGGTGAATACCATCATGTCGGCGATTTCTTCGTCGGTAAGGTCGAAGAGGTAGTCTTCTTCGCGCTTGGGCACTACGAGGGTGTGGCCCTGAGCCACGGGGTTGATGTCGAGGAAAGCGTAGAACTTGTCGTTCTCTGCGCACTTGTAGGAGGGTATTTCGCCCGCGATGATTTTTGAGAAGATTGTCATAGGTCTGTGAATTTGGTTTTTTGGATAAGGGTTTAAAGGAGACAATAGCGGTCACTCGTGAACCGCTCTAAAAACGCACAGCGTGCTGCAACAGGCTTCTTACGCCTTGCTGCAGCACGCTGTGCGTGATGAGCTTCGGCGCGCAACGCTGTGCGTTATTCGCCGACGCTGATTTTAAGAATTTCGAGGTTGATGATGCCTTGCGGTATTTTCACTTCCGCAACGTCGCCTACCTTTTTGCCGAGGAGGCCTTGAGCGATGGGAGTGGTGGAGGAAATCTTTCCTTCGCGGAGGTTGGCTTCGCTTTCGCTCACGATGGTGTATTTCATCACCATGCCGTTCTTCACGTTCTTCATCTCCACGGTGGAGAGAATCTGCACCACGTCGTTGCGAAGTTTGGAAGCGTCGATTATCTTGGCAGTAGCGATGGTAGACTTGAGTTCGCTGATTTTCATCTCGAGCATAGCCTGCGCCTCTTTGGCGGCATCGTATTCGCTGTTTTCGGAAAGGTCGCCCTTGTCGCGTGCTTCTGCAATGGCGGCGGAAGCTGCGGGACGGTCAATAGTCTCCATGTGACGGAGCTGGGCTACCATTTTGTCGTAGCCCTCTTGAGTCATATAAGCCATAGTTGCTTGGTAAGGGGAATTATATGTGCAGTGGCTGCGCCTGTTCCGTAGTGCCGGGGTACGCTTTCAAGCGTCCGTCGCTATGCGGGGCATGGCAACGGAGGTGGAATAATCGGCAGTAAATCACCGTGGATGCGCTGTCTCTGCAGGGTTTGTTGATATCGATTCAGGCGGTAACGTATGAGGTAAAAAAAACCGAAAGAACTCCTGCACGCATTATTCGGCTGGAATCCTTTCACTTCACCTTAATAACTATAACCGCAGCAAAGTTATGCCCTTTTTTGATATTGGCAAAAGAAAGTGGCGAAATAAGGCAAAAAATGTTGCAAGAAGCGGCTTTGCGGACGTAAAAAAAGCCGTGTAGAGCTGTGACGTTCTGAAAACGTCGCCCCCATCGGGCGAGCAAAGCACCGCTCATGGGGGCGAGGCCTTCAAAACCCCGCGCGCTACACGACTTGACTAATTCATCTTTCCGTCATTTGCATTCTTCCACATCAAGCTCTCCGTCGGCACCTAGGGAAACGGTGTAAGCGTGGCCGCGTTTGGTGGGGAAATTTGCGATGCGCGATCCGTAGCGTACGCGACACGTTTCGCCGGAGCCTGAAGCGATGCGGGCTTTGAGGAGTTTGCCGCCCGCCCAGCGGATGTCCACGCCGAAGTTGCCGCGTGCACGGAGTCCGTCCACCGAGCCTGCTGCCCAGGCATCGGGGAGCGAGGGAAGGAGGTCGATGCATCCCGCATGGCTTTGGAGCAACATTTCGGTCACGCCGGCGGTGCCGCCGAAGTTGCCGTCTATTTGGAAAGGCGGATGGATGTCCCACAGGTTGTCGGCCGTGCCGTTTTTGAGCAGGTTACCGAAAAGCACGTAGGAGTGGTTGCCATCGTGCAGACGTGCCCATTGGTTGAGTTTCCATCCCATGCTCCATCCTGTGGCGCCGTCGCCGCGGTGTTCGAGCACCACGCGGGCAGCCTTAGCCAGTTCGGGTGTGGTGAGGGGCGAGATGGTGTGGCCGGGGTGAAGGCCGAAGAGGTGGTTCACGTGGCGGTGCTGGTCGTTGGGGTCGTCGATGTCGCGACTCCATTCGAGGAGCTGTCCGTAGCGTCCGGTCTTGTAGGGAGCGAGCTTGGCGAGGATGGTTTTCCACTTCTCCACTTCGTCGGCATCGGTCTTGAGCGTTTCGGCAGCGCTGATGCAGTCGAGAAGTATTTCGCGTACCACGGCGTGGGTGAAGGTGGTGCCTTCGTCGACGGGGCCGTGTTCGGGCGAAGTGGACGGTGCTGCGGTGAGCGTGCCGTCGGGCTTCTGCCAAAGGAAGTCTTCGCAGAAGAGGGCACAGCCCTTCATGAGGGGATAGGCGGTGGTGCGGAGGAACTTCTTGTCGCGCGTGTAGTCGTAGTAGTCCCAGAGATGGGTGGCGAGCCAGGAGGCGGCCATGGGATTGTAGTTCCACGACATGTCGGCGCCTTCAAGCGGCGCGGTGAATCCGAATATGTTGGCAGAGATGCTGGCCGCCCATCCGCGTGCGCCCCAATAGGCTTTGGCGGTGCGTTCGCCCGGCTTTTCGAGCAGGCGGATGAAGTCGGTGAGCGGTTCGGCACACTCTGTAAGGTTGGTGGAGAGTGCGGGCCAGTAGTTCATCTGCAGGTTGATGTTGTTGTGGTAGTCCACACGCCAGGGGCCGTCCACGTTGTTGTGCCACATGCCTTGAAGGTTGGCGGGCAGATTGCCGGGACGCGAGGAGGCTATGAGCAGATAGCGGCCATACTGGTAGTAGAGCGCCTCGAGGCCGGTGTCCTTCGCGCCTTTGCGGTAGTCCGCCAAACGCTCGTCGGTGGGTTTTGCGGAGGAAGGTCCGGTGAGGTTAAGGCGTACGCGGCCGTAGAGCGAGGCGTAGTCCTTGTAGTGCTCGGAGAAAAGGCGGTCGAAGCCTTTCTTCGCAGCGCTGTCCATCCATTTGCGGGTGGTCTTTTGGGGGTCGACACCCACGTAGGCCTTGGCGTCGGTGAAGTCGGGCGCATAGTTGGGGGCATAGTCGGTGTCGGCGGTGAGAAGAAGCGTCACTTCGTCGGCTCCGTTCACGAGGAGTTTGCCGTCGGCATAAGAGACCGTGCCGCCTTTGGCTATGGCCTTGATGCGCACGGCGTATTCCATGCCGTTGTTGTCGAGACGGGCCACGAAAGCGAGTTCGTTGTCGGCCACTCGGGTGAATGTGCCTTCGCTTACGGGGTTGGGGGCATAGTCTATCTTGAGATTTTGCTTTCCGGGCCGCGAAGCGCTGAAGCGTACTGCCATCACGTTGGCGGGATAGGACACGAAGGTGCGGCGCTCATAGGCCGTGCCGTCGGCTTCGAAGGATACGGCGGCATAGGCGGAGTCGACGGAGAGCGCACGGCGGTAGTGGGTGGCGGAAGCCTCATCGATGCCGGTTTCTATGCAGAGTTCACCCATCGTGGTGAACGAACCGAAGCGGAACTGCGCTTCGCCGTCGGCTTCGTAGGGCACGGGGCTATTGAAGTTTTCGGCGGTGAGCCGTGCGGCTTTGTCCCAGTCGCCGTCGGTGAAGGCCTGGCGTATTTCGGGGAGCACGTGTGCCGACTGCTTGTTTTGGTTCCAGTAGTCGGCTGCGCCCTTGGCGGTGTTGGGGCCGCCGCGCCAGAGGGTTTTCTCGTTGAGCGTGTAGCGTTCGGTGGCTATGGAACCCATCACGTTGCACCCGATGCTTCCGTTGCCGAGGGGAAGGGAGCGAAACTCCCATTCGTGGTCGGAGTTTCGCGCCGAGTCGCCGGCACGCACGGGCTTGTGGGTCTTGTTGTAACGTTCGGGATGGCCGCCATACCAGCAGGCACGTCCGTCGAGCGAGGTGGGCTGACTGAACCATACTACGTTCTGCGCCACGGCGGTGACGGGGGCGAGGGTGAGCAGGGCACTGAAGAGGAGGTGTTTCATAATGGGTTTAGGGTCAGGGGTGGTGGTGTAAGGAGGAATCAAATGTTGTCGTACTTTCCGAGCCGTTCGGCTATGCCGTCGCGGTAGGCGCGCCAGAGTTTGGCCACGTCTGTGAAGTCGTAGGCGCGAGAGAAGGGGAAAGTGAAGAGGGCTGTAAGGATGTAGCCTGCCACGCAGAGGAGTCCGCGGCCGTAACGCACGGCAAAGTTGCGACCGTAGTGGTGGTTGAGGTAGGTGGAGTTGCGCACCTGGTAGAAACGTTTCCACTTCTTCTTCCGGTTGCGTTCCGCCCAGGTGTCGTGCGAGAAGAAGCGCTGCTTGTCCATGAGCGCTTCGGGTGCGGTGGTCATGGCATAGCCGGCGAGATGGAGGCGCAGGCAGTAGTCGGTGTCGTCGCAGAAGATGAAGAGGTCCTTGTTGGGGAGTCCTATGCGGCGCACGGCTTCGGCGCGGAAGAGAGGCCCTTCGAAGGCCGTGCCGGCAATGGCTACGGGGCTGGAGGAAGGGGGTTGCTTGCGGAGTTTGCCTTTATAGAGGGAGCGGAAGGGGTGAACGAAGTCGTAGCCGGTGAAATCGTTGGTGAACACTTTGCCTTCGAGGAGCCTGCGCGGCGCCACCAAAGCGGTTTGCCCGTCGGCAGTAAAGGGGAGCATGTGTTCCAGGCAGTCGGGACGGGGAAACACATCGTCGTCCATGCACCACACCCAGTCGGCACCGGCATTCAGCGCTTCTTCTATGCCGCGATGGAAGCCGCCGCTACCGCCCACGTTGCACTGATGGATGGCGATCAAGCGATTGTCTTTCGCGTTCTCAAGCCATTCGTGCGTGCCGTCGGTGCTTCCGTTGTTGACCACGAGAATGCGGTCTACGGGCTTGTTGGCCCGCAGCGAGGCTACGGTTCGCTTCAAAAGTTCAAGACGGTTGTAGGTGACGACTACGGCGATTATCATAGCGGGAACGGGAGGGATAATTTAAGTTATATGTAAAGAACTACTTGCGCTTCGCATCAAGTGGCAAGGCATTCACTTTCTTCATCATGAAATCAGAACTCGCCTTCCACTTGCCCCGGCTGGGTGCTGCGGAACTGGCGCATGAGTTTGTAACACGCTTCGGCATCGTAGCCGCGGGCTTCGGCGTAGGCCTCTGCCATGACGCGGTGCATGTGGGCTGTGGCGGGAAGGCGCTCAAAGTTTTTGCAACCCTTTTCCATGTTGAGCGGACCGATGTCCATGCGGTTGAGGTCCACTATGTCGAGATGGATGCTACCGTCGGCGCGCTGTTCGAAGAGTATGTTGGCGCGCCCGTAGTCCTTGTGGGCAAGGCCGTGCTCATGGAGCTGCGCCGTGACGCGGCCTATCTCGCGCAACACGTCGTCGGCATAAGGGAACGCTTGGGTGAAAAGGTCTTCGTAGCGATGCGTGCAGGTGGAACGGAGCGTCACGAAGTAGCTGTCGTCGAAAGCCAGTCCGCGGCGCAGCGTGTAGTAGGCCACGGGGGCGGGCGTGCCCACGCCGATGGCTTCGTAGCGCAAGGCGTTGCGGTAGGCGCGAAGGGCCTTTGAGGGACGGAACACGCCATAGACGTAGCGGTTCACGAAGTTGGGACGGCGGTAGCGTTTCACCACGTAGTCTACCCCTTCGAAGGTGATGCAGCGCAACTTGTTGCGTCCGTCGTGAATGAGTTCGCCCTCTTCGCGCTCAAAGCGCTGGGGAAGGGAGCGCACGAAGGCTTCGAGGTGGGCAAACTGCGGGTTGAGAACGAGGTCGGTGTGGTTCCAAAGGCTCATTTCGCAAATTCTTTTTGTGCCAGCTCAAGGGCGGCGGCTATGGTGTCGTCCATGTCGGCATAGGTGTAGCGCGCCAGGCGGCCGCCGAAGAGCACGTTCTTTTCTGCTTGCGCCATGGCTTCGTATCGGGCGTAGAGCGCGGCGTTGCGTGCGTCGTTGACGGGATAGTAGGGTTCTTTGCCCGGCGCAAAGGAGTCGGGATATTCGTAGGTGACCACGGTGGTAGGCTGCGTGGCGGGGCCGAAGTGCTTATGCTCAATGACACGCGTGTAGGGCACTTCGCGCTCCGTGTAGTTGACCACGGCATTGCCCTGGAAGTCGTCCACGTCGAGGTGTTTGTGCTCAAAGCGCAGACTGCGGTAGTCGAGCCGGCCGTGGCAATAGCCGTAGAACTCGTCGATGCATCCGGTGAAAAGCACACGGTGCGCCTGAGCCGAAAGTTCTTCGCGATGATCGAAGAAATTGACTCCCGTACGCACGTCGGCTTCTGAGAGGAGGGTATCGATGAGGGCGTTGTAGCCTCCGCCTTCGGGTATGCCCTGGAAAGTGTCGTTGAAGTAATTGTTGTCGAACGTGAAGCGGAAAGGCAGACGGCGTATGATGAAAGCGGGAAGTTCCGTGGCGGCACAGCCCCATTGCTTTTCGGTGTAGCCTTTCACAAGGCGTTCGTAGATGTCGCGTCCGCAAAGCGTAAGAGCCTGTTCCTCAAGGTTGGCGGGCGAGGCAATGTGGGCAAACTCGCTGCGCTGCTCTTCTATCTTGGCGCGGGCCTCGGAAGGCGTGCGCACGCCCCAAAGTTCGTAGAACGTGTTCATGTTGAACGGCAAGTGATAGAGCCGTCCGCCATAGAACGCCAGCGGGGAGTTGATGAACGGGCGGAACGTCACAAGGCGGTTTACGTAGTCCCACACCTCGGCATTGGAAGTGTGGAAGATATGCGCACCGTACTGGTGCACGGCAATGCCGTCGACGTCTTCGCAGTGGAGATTGCCGCCGGTGTGGCTGCGCTTGTCCACCACCAGGCATTTCTTGCCTGTCGCGGCGGCTTCGTGGGCGAACACGGCACCGAAGAGCCCGCTGCCCACTATGAGATAGTCGTACATATGCTATTCTTTCATTTTTTGCAAAAATACAAAAAAATATGGGTGGGCGACGATTGCGCGCTATTTTCAAGCGGTATTTGCGGACGAAGCGCATGGAGGGCAATTCTTTAGTCTTGCCCCATGCGCTTCGCAATAAAAATGCGCGAGCTTTTTACCTATTTTCCAAGGCAGGGCGCAACGGCTACCTGCGCTGCACTTCAACTTCTCCCGCAGCAAAATCAAATAGTCTGCGGACCCAACGCATTGGGCCTTAAGCCCAACATGTTGGGCCCAAGGCCCAAAATTTGCAGACCTTT
Organism: Bacteroidaceae bacterium; assembly: GCA_963649665.1. Classification (GTDB taxonomy): domain Bacteria; phylum Bacteroidota; class Bacteroidia; order Bacteroidales; family Bacteroidaceae; genus Alloprevotella. Next base: position 18,480 of record CAVJJO010000042.1, read on the forward strand.
ACATATTTTCCTCCACTGCCCTTCGGCACAAACTCTCCGCCTTGCACTTTCACGCAAATGCAGGACCCGAGAAGAAGGTCTATTGTCGTAAAAATCAATAAAAGCACCCGCGGAGTGCGCGCAGAACGAGAATAAATCGTTATTTTTGCGCGATTTACAGTAGGTAAAACAAAAAAATCCAATAAAAACTATCCGAATGAACGTGATAACCAAAACCGTCGCGTTGCCCGATGGACGCACCATCAGCATCGAGACAGGCAAACTGGCCAAGCAGGCCGATGGTGCCGTCATGCTCCGCATGAACAACACCATGCTCCTCGCCACAGTCTGCGCCGCAAAGACCGCGCAGCCCGGAACGGACTTTATGCCCCTTCAGTGTGACTACAAAGAAAAGTACAGCGCCGCAGGCCGTTTCCCTGGCGGCTTCACCAAGCGAGAAGGCCGCGCCGGCGACTACGAAATCCTCACCTCACGCCTTGTAGACCGCGCACTCCGTCCCCTCTTCCCCTCCGACTACCACTGCGAGGTTTACGTAAACATCACGCTCTTCTCGGCCGACGGCGTTGACATGCCCGACGCACTTGCCGGATTTGCCGCCTCAGCAGCCCTCGCTGCCAGCGACATCCCCTTCGAAGGCCCCATCTCTGAGGTACGCGTGGCACGCATCGACGGCGAATATGTCATCAACCCCACCTTCGAACAGCTCAAAAACGCCGACATGGACATCATGGTAGGCGCTACGGAAGAAAACATCATGATGGTGGAAGGCGAAATGGACGAAGTGCCCGAAAGCGCACTCCTCGGTGCCCTCAAGGCAGCCCACGAAGCCATCAAGCCCATGTGCCAACTCCAGAAGGAACTCTCCAAAGAACTCGGCACAGACGTAAAACGCGAATACGACGACGAGGTCAACGACGAAGAACTCCGTCAGCAGGTGAAGAACGAGTGCTACCAGCCCGCCTACGCCATTGCCGAAGCCGGCGACCACGACAAGCACCAGCGCGAAGAAGCCTTCACTAAAATCCGTGAGGACTTCAAAGAACGCTACGCTGCCGCTCACGCCGAACTCACTCCCGAAGAACTCGAAGAGAAGAACGCCCTCGTGGACCGCTACTACCACGACGTGGAGCGCGACGCCATGCGCCGTTGCATCCTCGACGAAGGCAAGCGCCTCGACGGCCGCGGCACCACCGACATCCGCCCCATCTGGTGCGAAGTGTCGCCCCTCCCCATGCCTCACGGCTCCGCCATCTTCACCCGTGGCGAAACCCAGGCCCTCGCTACTGCCACACTCGGCACAAAGCTCGACGAAAAGATGGTTGACGACGTGCTCGACAAGAGCTACATGCGCTTCCTCCTCCACTACAACTTCCCCCCCTTCTCCACCGGCGAAGCCAAGGCACAGCGCGGCGTAGGCCGTCGCGAAATCGGCCACGGTCACCTCGCATGGCGCGCCCTCAAGGGTCAAATCCCCGCCGACTACCCCTACACCGTACGCGTAGTGAGCGACATCCTTGAGTCCAACGGCTCTTCATCCATGGCCACCGTATGTGCCGGCACGCTCGCCCTTATGGACGCCGGTGTGCCCATCAAGGCTCCCGTGAGCGGCATCGCCATGGGCCTCATCAAGAACCCTGGAGAAGAGAAATATGCCGTGCTCAGCGACATCCTCGGCGACGAAGACCACCTCGGCGACATGGACTTCAAGACCACCGGTACTGCCAAGGGTCTTACCGCCACCCAGATGGACATCAAGTGCGACGGCCTCTCCTACGAAATCCTCGAGAAGGCGCTCAACCAGGCCAAGCAGGCACGCGAGCACATCCTCGGCAAGATCCTTGAAACGATGGACGCTCCCCGTCCCGAACTCAAGCCCCACGTTCCCCGCATCGAAGCCTTCGAAATTCCCAAGGAATTCATCGGCGCCGTCATCGGCCCAGGCGGAAAAATTATTCAGGGCATGCAGGAAGAAACTGGCGCCACCATCACCATCGATGAAGAAGACGGCGTAGGCAAGATCCAAGTGAGCGGCCCCAACAAGGACAGCATCGACGCTGCCGTAGCCAAGATCCGCGCCATAGTAGCCGTTCCCGAAGTGGGCGAAGTATACGACGCCAAAGTGGTAAGCATCATGCCTTACGGTTGCTTCGTAGAATTCATGCCCAGCAAGGAAGGCTTGCTCCACATCTCCGAGATAGCCTGGAAGCGCCTCGACAGCGTTGAAGAAGCCGGCATCAAGGAAGGCGATACCATCAAGGTAAAACTCCTCGAAATCGACGAGAAGACTGGCAAGTTCCGCCTCTCTCACCGCGTGCTCGAAGAAAAGCCCGAAGGTTGGGAAGAGCGTCCCGCACGCCGTCCCCGCCGCGAAGGCGGTGAAGGACGCCCCCGTCGCGAAGGCGGCGACCGTCCCCGCCGTCCCCACCACGAGGACTAACGGACCATTCGCCCGTACCTCACAAGCTTCATCCGAATTGAATGAAACGACGCCATAGTTGCATTTTAAAGTCCCCTCGCAGACATTGCTCCGCGAGGGGACTTTTTCGTACGCCTAAAAAGGGCAGCAGCCCTTCATGCCATTCCTTATTTTTGCCAATATTGGCACTTTTTGGTAATGCAAAGTGACGGATTTAATTCATATCGCCAAGCCATCACGACAAAAAATGCCAATTCTGACATTTTTTAGTCGTGCAAGATAGCATGTACACGGAAT
>CAVJJO010000043.1:0-21121 GCA_963649665.1 Bacteroidaceae bacterium
TTGCCCTGGGCTAGGCGCAGGTTGGGCTTTCAGCCCGTCGTTGATGAATGCGTTGCATGATTATCGAATAAAAATGCTCAAGTTATTTTTTACACATTACATATAAGGTGGAGCCACGCAGATGCCTCCGTGAGGCCCGTGTAGAACTGTCAAGACAGGAGTCTTGACCTCCATGCGCTGTCGCTCCAAGCTTGTCCCCATGCGCTTCTTCCCCCCACCATTTCCCTTTTGTACACCCTCATATCGCTGCAGCGCACCATTTTGTAGACAAACGGCTTTGCCTCAACACGAAACAATACGTACCTTTGTGGCCAACTAACAAAACGTCAACAAATATACAAACTCTCCATAACCACAACCAATCTATGAGAACCAATCCCTTACAAAAAGCAAGGCGCGCACTGACAGCACTCCTCGCCTTCGTTCTCGCCGCAGGGGCTGCCTTTGCCAGCACACTGCCCGAGGCCGGAAAGACGTACTACCTTGTCAGCGTGTCTACAGGCGACGTGCTCAGCAACGGCGACAACAACGCCAACGATGCACGCATCTACTGCGTAACGCGCGACGAATCAAGCTACGGCCAGCGCTGGAGCTTCGTCAGCGTGGGCACTTCGGGCAACACCTTTGCCCTCAAGAACGAAGGCTCGGGCAAAGGCCTCGACGCCGCACTCAACAACAAGCTCTACCCCCTCCAGTGGACCTTCGACGCCACGAACTACAACCAGCAGTGCACCTTCGTGGAAACCGACGTGGAAGGTGCCTTCCGCCTCGCCTACACCTACAACGGCAACACCTACTACATACAGAACGGCGAATACGGCATCTGCAACATGACGCAGGACGCCACGGGCGACGACACCAAGTTCTCCCTCGTGGAAACGGAAGCCGCTCCCGAGCCCGTAAAGAACGACTGGGAGAACGAAACGGTCTTCGCCGTGGGCAAGCTCCCCGGCCACGCCACCTACATGCCCTACGCCACCACCGCCGAAATGCAGGCCGACAAGGACTTCTACGCCACGCCCTGGGTGAACCCCACGAGCTCACGCATACAAAGTCTCAACGGCATTTGGCAGCTTAAATGGGTGCAGGACGTGAAGGACCGTCCCGGTGAAGCCGACTTCTACGGCGACAACGTCGACGCCTCAGCGTGGGACACCATCAGCGTGCCCTCATGCCTTGAAATGAAAGGCTACGGCGACCCGCTCTACATCAACGTGGAGTATGCCTTCGAAAACAACCCGCCCAACATCAAGATGAAGAGCGGACTCTACAACTCCTGCGGTTCCTACCGCCGCGACTTCACCCTCCCCGCCTCATGGGACGGACAGCGCATCGTGCTTCACTTCGACGGCATCTACGGCGGCGCCTACGTGTGGGTGAACGGCAAAAAGCTCGGCTACACGGAAGGCTCCAACAACGAGTCGGAGTTCGACATCACTTCCGTAGTGCGCCCCGGCACCAACAACGTGAGCGTGCAGGTGATCCGCTGGACCGACGGCTCCTACCTCGAAGGACAGGACATCTTCCACATGAGCGGCATATTCCGCGACGTATATCTCGTGGCAACGCCTAAGGTCTACATCAGCGACCACTACATCAACTCCGAACTCTCCTATGCCGCCAACTACCAAAGCGGACGCATGAACGTAAGCCTCAGCCTCGCACGCACCGACGCCACGGCTGCCGCCTCGCGCACCGTACGCGTACGCCTCCTCAACCCCGACGGATCGCTCCTCAAGGAGCAGACCGCCGACGTGGCATTCACCGAAAGCGAAGCCGACACCGTGAAGACCGTGGCGCTCGCCTTCACCAACCTCACTAAACTCCAGCTTTGGAGCGCCGAGAAGCCCGTGCTCTACACCGTGGAATTTGCCCAGCTCAACGCCGACGGCACTGAAGAGGAAGCATTCTCCACCAAGTTCGGTTTCCGCGACGTGAGAATCACCAACGGACTCGTCTACATCAACGGACAGCGCGTCTACTTCAAGGGCGTCAACACGCAAGACACCCACCCCATCCACGGACGCTCCATCGACGTGCCCACCATGCTCCGCGACATCTTCCTCATGAAGCAGGCCAACGTCAACACCGTGCGCACCAGCCACTACCCCCGCCAGGCTAAGATGAACGCCATGTTTGACCACTACGGACTCTACGTGATGGACGAAGCCGACGTGGAATGCCACTACAACTGGAGCGCAAGCGGCAAGAGCGGCATCACCTTCCAGACCTCATGGCAGCCCCAGTGGATCGACCGCACCGAGCGCATGGTGCTCCGCGACCGCAACCACCCCTCCATCGTGTTCTGGAGCCTCGGCAACGAGAGCAACAACGGCGTGAACTTCGAAGCCACTTATAAGCGCACACGCGAACTCGACCCGCGACCCATCCACTACGAAGGATGCACCAATGCCGGCAACAACAACACCACCGACCTTTGGAGCAAAATGTATCCCGAACTCTCCTACGTGCAGAACTACACCAATTACAACTGGGCTAAGCAGCCCGTGTTCCTCTGCGAATACGCCCACGCCATGGGCAATGCAGTGGGTTATCTGCAGGAATACTGGGACGCCATTGAGGATTCCAACTACGGCATTGGCGGCTGCATCTGGGACTGGGTGGACCAGGCCATCGTTTCGCCCGAGGACATCAAGAACGGCAACCTCACACAGAACGGCTTCAACAAGTACCGCAACGGCTACGACTGGCCCAAGGCTCCCCATCAGGGCAACTTCGTGAACAACGGCATCATCACCGCCGACCGCTCATGGAGTGCCAAGCTCACCGAAGTGAAGAAGGTGTACCAGTACATCAAGTTCACCGGCTACGACGCCGACACGAAGACGCTCAGCCTCAAGAACGCCTACAACTTCACCAACCTCAACGCCTACTCCATCCGCTACACCGTGCTTGAAAACGGCACCCCCGTCGACAGCGGCACCGTGGCACTCTCCGCCATCAAGCCCACAAAGACAGGCACCGTGGTGCTCCCCCTCAAGGACAACTACAACGACAAGGCTGAAGTGCTCCTCACCCTCGAGGCCGTGCAGAACGAAGCCACTCCCTACGCCGACGCGCTCTACCCCGTGGCCATCGCACAGTACACGCTCAACGAGCGCCCCGCGCTTAAAGAGCCCGCCGCAACCGACGACGTGCTCACCTTCACACAGAGCGGCACACGCCGCACCTACTCTTCCGACAAGGTGTCGATGACCTTCGCCTCCGACGGCACGCTCCAGAGCTGGACGCTCGGCGAAACGCCCGTGATCAAAAGCGCAGGCGGTCCGGAATACGACAACTTCCGCTGGATTGAGAACGACGCACCCTACGGCACCGACCCCACCTACTCCGACGCCAACGGCATAAACAGCCACAAGGCCACCTTCTCACTCTCGTCCGACAAGAAGACGGCCACCGTCACCGTAACCGCCACGGGCCGCAACTGCAACTACGTGTACACCTACACCATCCGCGCAGCCGGCACCGTCGACATCAAGGCCGACTACACCGCCAACATCACGAACCTCCGACGCATCGGTATGCTCGTGAAACTCGACGGCCGCCTCTCCGACGTGAGCTACTACGCACGCGGTCCCTGGGCTAACTACACCGACCGCTGCCAGGGTTCACTTCTCGGCTCATACACCACCACCGTGTGGGACATGAACGAGCTCTACCTCCAACCCCAGAGCATGGGTAACCGTCAGGACCTCCGCCACCTCCAGCTCACCAATCCCGAAACGGGTAAGGGCATCGCCGTCGACACGGAAGGCGAAGTGGCATTCTCCACACTCTACTGGAGCGACTCCGAACTGAAGAACTACCGCACAGGCTGGCACAACTGGGAACTCACGCTCGCCGATTCCCCCGAAGACCGCACCATATACGCCCACTTCGACTACCGCCAGCGCGGCATCGGCAACGGCTCCTGCGGCCCTTCAGGCACGCTCAGCCAGTATCTCCTCCCCTCTTCAGGCACCTACTCCCACACGCTGCGCTTCTCGGCAGTTGACCTCAACGGCAATCCCGACGGCATAGACCACACCACTTCTGCTCCCGCCGCCTTCACCGTGAGCCACACGGCAGACGCGCTCAACGTAAGCGGACAGATCGAAGCTGGCACAACGTTCGAGATAGTAGACCTCGGCGGTTCCGTCATTGCACGCACCACCGCCACTTCCACTACCTCCGCCGCCACGCTCGACATCAGTTCACTCCCCCACGCTTCTTACCTCCTCCGCATCGCCGCCCCCAACGGACAGCGCACGCACAAGTTCGTGAAGTAAGCTTTCGGGCAAACACACATCTACCCTAAATCCCCGCACACCAACAAGTAGTGTGCGGGGATTTTTTTGTGCGCTGGCGCATAGAGGCGAAGTTCATGGGGGCGAAGTTCATGGGGGCGAAGTTCATGGGGGCGAAGCGCATGAGGCAAAGCGCATGGAGGTCAAGACTCCAGTCTTGACTGCTCTACAGGGCACTTCAAAGCACATAGAGCGCTGCGTATGGGGGCGAAGCGCATGGAGGTCAAGACTCCAGTCTTGACTGCTCTAAGCAAACTACAATGTGACTCTTGCGTGGCTTCACTTTGTAATCTCAGCGCTCATCTGTCAAGACTGGAGTCTTGACCTCCATGCGCTTCGCCCCATATACTTCACCCAATGCACGCGAGCCCCCACAAACAAAAAAAAAACACGGCAAACTCTTCACAGAGTCTGCCGTGCAACATGTCTAACACATGTCGTCTATTATGAAAAAGCTTAAATTATGAACACTTTTAAGCCTTACCCTCGGGCACGCCGAAGGGAGTAGCGGTGCGTCCACCTTCCTCAGCGGGAGCTTCGGGAGTGGGAATATTGATGGGACCGAACTGCTTCTCGTATTTCACCACGTTGTCCTGAAGGGCAAAGAGGAGACGCTTTGCGTGCTCGGGAGCGAGAACGATGCGGCTCTTCACGTTGGCCTTGGGCACACCGGGGAGCACACGGATGAAGTCGAGCACTACTTCAGCGCTGGAGTGAGTGATGATGGCGAGGTTGGCATAAGTGCCTTCTGCTACTTCGGGAGTCAGTTCAATCTTCAACTGTCCGTCATTTTCCTGATTTTCCATGGGAGTAATCGTTTTTGTTGTTGTAAATAATATTCGTTGAACTTGCACAAGCATCTTTTTCCGCTTTTTTCCGTCCGCGCATGCAATATTCTGCACAATTTCGGCTTTATAGGATAATGGCGGCAAGCCTTGCGCCGCAAACCGCAAAGGAGAGAAGAGCAAATGCCCCTATCGCCAGCGGCTTACAAGCACAAAAGTAGGACGATTTGTTGGATTGACAAAGCAAACCCAAACGTTTATCCACAAATATCCCATAAATTTGGAAAACAGAAAACGCTTTTGTGAAAAGGCGCAAAGAAGTTCGTAACTTTGCCGTTCAAAGAAAGACGGGAAATGCATTGCCCGGCTTCCTACAATTGATGCGAATCAAACCAATTAATCATTCATAACCTACAACAATGCGTAAATTCTTTACCATTCTTGCTATGGGCGCAGCGGTGCTCACAGCAAATGCCCAGAAGACCGTTCAGGGTTCTGGCTTTTTCGACAACTGGTCTGTAACGCTCGAAGGCGGCGGCATCACAAAAACCGCTCACAACGCTTTCTGGAAGAACATGCGTGCAACCTACGGCGTGGAAGTAACCAAGCAGGTAACTCCGGTGTTCGGCCTCGGCGTGCAGTTCCTCGCCAACAACAACACCAGCAATAGCCGCACGGTGTTCGACAACTCCAACCTCAGCCTCCTCGGTAAGTTCAACCTCTCCAACCTCTTCTTCGGCTACAACGGACAGCCCCGCCTCTTCGAAGTGGAAGCCGTAGCCGGCGCAGGATGGGGACACTCCTACTACAACAGCGGTATGAGCGCTGACCACAACAGCTTCACCACCCAGTACGGCGTGAACCTCAACTTCAACGTAGGCGAAGCCAAGGCATGGACCATCAGCGTGAAGCCCTCCATCGTCTACAACATGAACGACGGAAAGGAATATCCCACCTACAACGTGAACAACAGCGCCATCCAGCTCCTCGCCGGTGTGACCTACCACTTCAAGAACCACAACAACGGCAAGCACTACATGACCCTCCTCAAGGCCTACGACCAGGCTGAAGTGGACGGACTCAACGCTAAGATCAACGACCTCCGCGCCGCCTCCAACGACAAGGACGCTACCATCGCTAAGCAGCAAAGCGAAATCCGCGATCTTCAGCAGAAGCTCAACGACGAGCGCAACAAGAAGCCCGTCGTAGAAACCGTGACGAACAGCACCAACTCCATGGAGCAGACCGTAACCTTCCGTCAGGGCAAGACCACCGTGGAAGCCAGCCAGCTCCCCAACGTAGAGCGCATCGCCACCTTCCTCAAGAACCACAAGGACGCTACCGTAAGCATCAAGGGTTACGCTTCTCCCGAAGGCAGCGCTGAAATCAACGCCAAGATTGCCGCCGCACGTGCCGAAGCCGTGAAGACCATCCTCGTGAACAAGTACAAGATTGCCGCCAACCGCATCTCAGCTGAAGGCCAAGGCGTAGGCAACATGTTCTCCGAAGCCGACTGGAACCGCGTCAGCATCTGCACCATCAACGAAAGCAAGTAAAAAGTTCCTCTCCCGCAAATAACCAAAGCGGAGCCGCACAGAAGTGCGGCTCCGCTTTTTTCGTGTCCAAAAGTACAGCGGCGAAGCACCAGGAGCAACGCGCATGGGGGCGAAGCGCATGGAGGTCAAGACTCCTGTCTTGACAGCTCTACACGGCCACAGTTCCGCCCATGGGGGTGACGTTTTCAAAACGTCACGTTCTACACGGCCTTTCAAAGCGCAGCCGCAATACATTCTCGCTCTTCAGTCAAGACTGGAGTCTTGACCTCCATGCGCTTCGCCCCATGCGCTTCGCATCAGAAACCCACAGTTCATTGGGAGCAATATCTGAACCATCCACACAAAAAAAATTCCGCCCGCACGGTGCAGTTCATTTTTATGACTGCCCGTAACGGACGGAATTTCACTTATAATGGATAGAAAATTCCTTGGGATTGGAGCTTAGAACTGAGAAGCTTCAACAGCTTCGGCAGCTTCGGCAGCCTTCGCAGCCTGAGCCTGTTCGTATTCCTCACGGTCGGCAACCACGAGGCGGTTGAACTCGCGAAGACCTGTACCAGCGGGAATGAGGTGACCGCAGATAACGTTCTCCTTCATACCTTCAAGGTAGTCGGTCTTGCCGCTGATGGCAGCTTCGTTGAGCACCTTCGTAGTTTCCTGGAAGGATGCGGCGGACATGAAGCTCTTCGTCTGAAGGGCGGCACGCGTGATACCCTGGAGAATCTGCGTAGAAGTGGCGGCTTCGGCATCGCGAACCTTCACGAGCTTGAGGTCGCGGCGCTTGAGCTGGGAGTTCTCGTCGCGGAGCTTGCGCGCCGTTACGATCATACCCTTCTTCATCGTCTCGCTGTCGCCGGCGTCGACAACAACCTTCTTGCCCCAGATGCGGTCGTTCTCTTCTGCAAAGTCGAGTTTGTCCACAATCTGCTGCTCGAGGAAGCGAGTGTCGCCCGGTTCGTTGATCTGCACCTTACGCATCATCTGGCGTACGATTACCTCGAAGTGCTTGTCGTTGATCTTCACACCCTGGAGGCGGTATACGTCCTGAATCTCATTGACGATGTATTCCTGAACGGCGGTAGGACCTTGGATGGCAAGGATGTCGCCCGGAGTGATGGAACCGTCGGAGAGCGGAGTACCGGCACGTACGTAGTCGTTCTCCTGAACAAGAATCTGCTTTGACAGGGGCACGAGGTACTTCTTGACTTCACCAAGCTTGGAAGTGACGATGACTTCGCGGTTACCGCGCTTGATGGCGCCCATGCTGATTTCACCGTCGATTTCGCTTACAACTGCGGGGTTGCTCGGGTTGCGGGCTTCGAAGAGCTCGGTCACACGGGGCAGACCACCGGTGATATCGCCCGCCTTACCTACGGCACGCGGTATCTTCACGAGCACTTCACCGGCCTTCAGCTTCTGACCATCTTCCACAACGATGTGACCATTGATGGGGAAGGAGTAGTTGCAGAGTGCATTGCCGTCGGCGTCGAGCACATGGGCGGTAGGAGCCATGCTCTTGTCCTTGGACTCGATGACGATGCGTTCGCGAAGACCGGTAGCTTCGTCTTCCTCCACACGGAAGGTGACACCTTCGGTGACGTTCTCGAACTGGATGGTACCGGCATGGTCGGTGACGATGACGGCGTTGAACGGATCCCAGTTGGCGATAACCGTGCCTTTCTCCACGTGCTGGCCTTCTTCCACGAAGAGACGTGAACCGTAGGGCACGTTCTGGTTGGAAAGGATGATGCCGGTGTTTTCGTCGATGAAGCGTACTTCAGCCAAACGGCCTACGACTACGCGGCAAGGCTTGTTCTCGTCGGTGAAGGAATCGACGGTCTTGAGTTCTTCAAACTCTACGCGGCAGTCGTTCTTAGCCACGATGGTGGCATTGGCTGCGGCGTTGGAGGCGATACCACCGGCGTGGAACGTACGGAGAGTAAGCTGCGTACCCGGTTCACCGATGGACTGTGCGGCAATTACGCCGACAGCTTCGCCCTTCTGTACCATGCGGCTGGTGGCAAGGTTGCGGCCGTAGCACTTCATGCAGACGCCGTGCTTGCTTTCGCAGGTGAGCACGGAACGGATTTCCACGCTCTCGATGGGCGAGTTCTCTATTTCTTCCACGATGGGCTCGGTGATTTCCTCGCCGGAAGCTACGATGAGCTTGCCCGTTGTGGGGTGGATGATGTCGTGGACAGACACACGACCGAGGATGCGCTCGCCGAGTGAGGAGATGATTTCGTCGCCGTCCTTGAGCGCCGTGCAAACGAGGCCGCGGAGTGTGCCGCAGTCTTCCTCGTTGATGATTACGTCGTGGGAAACGTCGACGAGACGACGCGTGAGGTAACCGGCGTCGGCCGTCTTCAAGGCGGTATCGGCAAGACCCTTACGGGCACCGTGGGTGGAGATAAAGTACTCAAGCACGGACATGCCTTCCTTGAAGTTTGAAAGAATCGGGTTTTCAATAATCTGTGCACCTTCGGCACCGGCTTTCTGAGGCTTGGCCATAAGACCACGCATACCGGCGAGCTGGGCAATCTGATCGGCAGAACCACGGGCTCCGGAGTCGAGCATCATGAACACGGCGTTGAAACCCTGGTCGGCTTCGGTCATCTGCTTCATGAGGGTCTTCTTCAGATCGGTGTTGACGTGCGTCCAAGCATCGATAACCTGGTTGTAACGTTCTTTGTCGGTGATGAAACCCATGTTGTAGTTCATCGTAATCTGGTCCACTTCGTCGTGGCCGCGCTGTACGATGTCTACCTTTTCCTTCGGGATGATGATATCGTCGAGGTTGAACGAAAGTCCGCCTTCGTATGCCTTGCGGTAACCGAGATTCTTGATGCCGTCAAGGAAGTCGCAGGCACGAGCCATACCCACGGTCTTGATAACGAGGGTAATGATGCTGCGGAGTGACTTCTTGGCGATGACGGTGTTCACAAAGCCGCACTCGTCGGGGATCACTTCGTTAACGATGACACGACCCACGGAAGTTTCCACGAGGTGACGGATGCGTTGGCCGCGCTCGTCGACGTCGTCTACCATAACCTTTACGGGAGCGTGCACGTCAACGCGGCGCTCGTTGAAGGCGATGATGGCTTCTTCGGGACCGTAGAACGTAAGGCCGCTACCCTTGGCTCCGGGGCGGAGCTTTGTGATGTAGTAGAGACCGAGCACCATATCCTGCGAAGGCACGGTGATAGGAGCACCATTGGCAGGGTTGAGGATGTTGTGGCTCTGAAGCATGAGAATCTGCGCTTCGAGCACGGCCTCGTTGCTCAAGGGGAGGTGAACGGCCATCTGGTCACCGTCGAAGTCGGCGTTGAATGCCGTACATGCGAGGGGGTGGAGCTGAATGGCCTTGCCTTCGATCATCTTGGGCTGGAAAGCCTGGATACCGAGGCGGTGGAGAGTCGGTGCACGGTTGAGGAGCACGGGATGACCCTTCATTACGTGTTCGAGGATGTCCCAGATGACGGGTTCGCGGCGGTCCACAATCTTCTTGGCGCTCTTCACCGTTTTCACAATGCCGCGCTCAATGAGCTTGCGGATGATGAACGGCTTGTAGAGCTCGGCTGCCATGAGCTTGGGCAGACCGCATTCGCCCATGCGGAGTTCGGGACCTACAACGATTACGGAACGGGCGGAATAGTCGACACGCTTACCGAGGAGGTTCTGACGGAAACGTCCGGCCTTACCCTTGAGGGAGTCGGAAAGCGACTTGAGCGGACGGTTGCTGTCGCTCTTGACGGCGGAACTCTTGCGGGAGTTGTCGAAAAGGCTGTCCACCGATTCCTGAAGCATACGCTTCTCGTTGCGGAGAATGACGTCGGGGGCTTTGATCTCGAGCAAACGCTTGAGGCGGTTGTTGCGGATGAGCACACGACGATAGAGGTCGTTGAGGTCGGACGTGGCGAAACGTCCACCGTCGAGGGGCACGAGGGGACGAAGGTCGGGAGGAGTGACGGGAATGACCTTCATAATCATCCACTCGGGACGGTTGCGGTCGCGGCTGGTGCGGAAACTTTCCACTACCTGCAGGCGCTTGAGCGCTTCGTTCTTGCGCTGCACGGAAGAGTCGGAGTTGGCACGGTCGCGGAGTTCGTAGGAAAGACTGTCGAGGTCAATGCGGGTAAGAAGGTCGTAGATGGCTTCTGCGCCCATCTTGGCAATGAACTTATTGGGGTCGTGATCCTCGAGATACTGGTTGTCGGTAGGAATCTTCTTAAGGAGGTCGAGGTATTCGTCCTCGGTGAGAAGGTCGTTGGTGGCCACTTCATCGGCGAGAATACCGGGCTGGATGACCACGTAGCGCTCGTAGTAAATGATAGAGTCGAGCTTCTTGGTGGGGATGCCGAGGAGGTAACCGATCTTGTTGGGGAGGGAACGGAAATACCAGATGTGAGCCACAGGCACCACGAGCTGGATGTGGCCGGCACGTTCGCGGCGCACTTTCTTCTCGGTCACTTCCACACCGCATCGGTCGCAAACGATGCCTTTGTAGCGGATGCGCTTGTACTTTCCGCAGTGGCATTCGTAGTCCTTCGTCGGACCGAAAATGCGTTCGCAGAAAAGACCGTCACGCTCGGGCTTGTAAGTGCGGTAGTTGATGGTTTCGGGTTTCAGCACCTCACCGAACGAATTTGCCATGATCTCCTCGGGAGAAGCGAGACCGATGGTAATCTTCGTAAAGTTGTTCTTTATCTTGTTGTCTCTTTTAAATGCCATTTTCTGAAGGAATGATTGAGAGTGGGAAGGTTTAGACTTCTGTAGTCGGGGTTCCGCCGGTGTGGCTCAGGAGCGCTCCGTCGCCTCCCGCATGCCACGCTGCCTGAAGGCAACGGGCTTGTGTGGAGATGGCGTAGGCTATGAGGCAGGACGGAATGCCTGACTGTTAGTCCAGCGTGATGCTGAGACCCAAACCGCGGAGCTCGTGGAGCAACACGTTGAGCGATTCGGGGATGCCCGGCGTGGGCATGGGGTCGCCCTTGACGATGGCTTCGTAGGCCTTGGCACGGCCCGTGACGTCGTCGGACTTGATGGTGAGGATTTCCTGGAGCACGTGGGAAGCACCGAAGGCTTCGATGGCCCAGACTTCCATTTCACCGAAACGCTGACCACCGAACTGGGCTTTACCGCCGAGGGGCTGCTGGGTGATGAGTGAGTACGGACCGATGGAACGGGCGTGCATCTTGTCCTCAACCATGTGACCGAGCTTAAGCATGTAGGTGACACCCACGGTGGCCTTCTGGTCGAAGGGTTCGCCGGTGGCACCGTCGTAGAGCTGCTCAGAGCAGTAGCGGGGAAGTCCGGCCTTGTCGGTCCACTCGCAGAGGTCTTCAAGTTTGGCACCGTCGAAGATGGGAGTGGCGAACTTCACACCGAGCTTGCGGCCTGCGGCACCGAGCACGGCTTCGAAAATCTGACCGATGTTCATACGTGAAGGCACACCCAGCGGGTTGAGCACGATGTCGACGGGGCGGCCGTCGGCAAGGAACGGCATGTCTTCCTGACGTACAATCTTCGATACGATACCCTTGTTACCGTGACGACCTGCCATCTTGTCGCCGACACCGATCTTACGCTTCTTGGCCACGTAGACCTTGGCCTGCTGGATGATGCCGGAGGGAAGTTCGTCGCCGATGGTGATGGCGAACTTCTTGCGCTTGAGCACGGCGTCGAGCTTGTTGTGCTTCTTGAGGTAGTTGACCACAAGCTGACGGATGAGGGTGTTGGTGTGTTCGTCGTCGGTCCAGCCGCGGAGTTCTACGGAGGTGAAGTCGAGCGTGTTGAGGAGGCTCTTGGCAAACTTGGCACCCTTGGCGATGACTTCGGAACCGATGTTGTCCGTTACACCCTGTGACACCTTGTCGGCGGTGAGGGCAACGAGCTTGTCTATCATGAGTTCCTTCAAGTCGGCAGCTTCCTTTGCAAACTCGTCGTCGAGCTTCTGAAGCGTCACCTTGTCGGCAGCCTTCGAACTGCGGGTCTTCTGCTGGCGGGCAAACATGCGCTTGTTGATAACCACACCAGAGAGAGAGGGATTGGCCTTGAGGGAAGCATCCTTCACATCGCCTGCCTTGTCGCCGAAGATGGCGCGGAGGAGCTTTTCTTCAGGCGTGGGGTCGCTCTCGCCCTTCGGCGTAATCTTACCGATGAGGATGTCGCCCGGCACGATGCGCGCACCGATGCGTACCACACCGTTCTCGTCGAGATCCTTCGTGGCGTCTTCGCTGACGTTGGGGATGTCGTTGGTGAACTCTTCCATACCGCGCTTCGTTTCGCGCACTTCGAGGGAGAATTCGTCCACGTGAACGGATGTAAGCACGTCTTCGCGTACCATGCGTTCGTTGAGCACGATGGCGTCCTCGTAGTTGTAACCCTTCCAAGGCATGTAAGCCACGAGGAGGTTACGGCCGAGTGCGAGTTCGCCGTCTTCCGTAGCATAACCTTCGGTAAGGATATCGCCCTTCTTCACTCGCTGACCCTTCTCGCAGATGGGACGGAGGTCGATGGTCATGTTCTGGTTCGTGCGGCGGAACTTGGGTATGGTGTATTCCTTGACGTTGGATTCGAAGCTTACGAACTCTTCGTCGGCGGTACGGTCGTAGGCAATGCGGATGGTGGTGGCGTCGACGTATTCAATCACACCTTCACCTTCGGCGGTAATCATGGTGCGGGAGTCTTCACACACCTGCTTTTCGATGCCGGTACCTACAATAGGCGCTTCGCTGCGGATAAGAGGAACTGCCTGGCGCATCATGTTGGATCCCATGAGTGCGCGGTGGGCGTCGTCGTGTTCGAGGAAGGGGATGAGCGATGCTGCGATTGAAGCAATCTGCTGCGGTGCCACATCAAGGAGTTCCACGTCTGAAGGAGGAACTACGGGGTAGTCGGCATCCTGGCGGCACTTTACCTTGTTGCGGATGAAGGTACCGTCGTCGTTGAGCGGAGCGTTACCCTGGCCGATAATCTTGCCTTCCTCTTCTTCAGCGGAGAGATATACGATGTGGTCGTTGTTGAGGTCTGCCACGCCGTTCTCAACCTTGCGGTACGGAGTTTCGATGAAACCGAGTTCGTCAATCTTCGCGAACACGCAGAGTGAGGAGATAAGACCGATGTTAGGACCTTCAGGCGACTCAATCGGGCAGAGACGGCCGTAGTGAGTATAGTGCACGTCGCGCACCTCGAAACCTGCGCGCTCACGTGAAAGACCGCCAGGACCGAGGGCGGAGAGACGACGCTTGTGCGTCACTTCTGCCAGCGGGTTGGTCTGGTCCATGAACTGCGAAAGGGCGTTCGTACCGAAGAAGGAGTTGATCACGCTCGAGATGGTCTTGGCGTTGATGAGGTCCGTAGGAGTGAACACTTCGTTGTCGCGCACGTTCATACGTTCGCGAATGGTGCGGCTCATACGGGCAAGACCGATGGCAAACTGATTGCTGAGCTGTTCGCCCACGGTACGCACACGGCGGTTGCTCAAGTGGTCGATATCGTCGACAGTGGCCTTGGAGTTGATAAGCTCAACGAGATACTTGATAATCTCGATGATGTCCTCGCGCGTAAGCACACGCACGTCCATGTCGGTCGTAAGGTTGAGCTTGCGGTTGATGCGGTAGCGGCCCACTTCACCGAGGTCGTAACGCTTTTCTGAGAAGAAAAGGTTGTTGATGACTTCACGGGCGGAAGCGTCGTCGGCAGGGTCGGCATTGCGGAGCTGACGGTAGATGTAGAGGATAGCTTCCTTCTCGGAGTTGGAGGGGTCCTTCTGAAGCGTGTTGAAGATGATGGAGAAGTCGGTAGCGCCGGCTTCCTGGTTGTGGATGAGAATGGTCTGTGCGCCGGAGTCGAGAATCAGGGCTGCCACGTCTTCGTCGATGACGGTTTCGCGTTCGCAGATGATTTCGTTACGCTCCACGGTTACCACTTCACCGGTGTCTTCATCCGTAAAGTCCTCAATCCAGCTCTTGAGCACACGTGCGGCGAGTTTGCGGCCGTTGTACTTCTTAAGGTTGGTCTTGTTGACCTTTACTTCTTCAGCGAGGTTGAATATCTGGAGAATGTCTTTGTCGCTCTCGAAGCCGATGGCACGGAGAAGCGTGGTAACGGGCAACTTCTTCTTACGGTCGATGTAGGCATACATCACGCTGTTGATGTCCGTAGCGAACTCAATCCAGGATCCCTTGAAGGGGATGATACGGGCTGAGTAGAGCTGCGTGCCGTTGGCATGGACGCTCGAACCGAAGAACACACCGGGTGAACGGTGCAACTGGCTTACCACAACACGTTCGGCACCGTTGATGACGAAGGTACCGTTTTCGGTCATGTAAGGAATGGGACCGAGGAACACGTCCTGTACGACGGTGTCGAAATCCTCGTGGTCGGGGTCGGTACAGTAGAGCTTGAGTTTGGCCTTGAGGGGCACGCTGTAGGTCAGACCGCGCTCAAGACATTCCTGAATGGAATAGCGGGGCTCGTCTATATAATAGTCGATGAACTCCAATACAAAGTTATTGCGAGTGTCCGCGATGGGGAAGTTCTCGGCAAAGACTTTGTACAGGCCGTCGTTCTTGCGCAATTCGCTGGGAGTGTCGAGCTGGAGAAAATCCTTGAAGGACTTTAGCTGAACGTCAAGAAAATCGGGATAAGGCATCGGATTCTTGACGGAAGCAAAGTTTACACGTTGGTTGATGACTCTGGAAGACATTCGGAAAGTAAAAGGGAGATTAATTTGAGAAGTAGCCCGGGGTACGGCCTTGGCGCTGACAGTGCAGTCGGAGGTTCGGCAAAGAAGAACAGGTGCTGACAATTCAACATCCATTGCTTTACTTATCAATGCTGAACGCAAAAGGAGCACGAACTGACGCGGAGCGAGGCTCAACGCAATCAGAAATACCGTCGGCAAAAGACAAGATAAAGGTCAATCCCATTGAAAAGGGAGAGACCGGCAATTGGCTATGCTGACGACAGAGCCAGGACTTAAGCGGCGCCCGAAGGCTGCTTGCTCTTTAGGGCTTGTTTATAGACACAAAAAGGTTATGAACCCTCTACCAGAGGATTCATAACCGTTACCCGGATGTAAGGGGTTTGTATTAAGCGATTTCCACTTCAGCACCGGCTTCTTCGAGAGCCTTCTTGAGTGCTTCAGCTTCTTCCTTAGCAACGCCTTCCTTGAGCTTGCTGGGAGCGCCGTCTACGAGATCCTTAGCTTCCTTCAAGCCGAGGCCACAAGCTTCCTTAACGGCCTTAACGACCTGGAGCTTAGCAGCACCTGCGCTCTTGAGAACTACGTCGAAAGCAGTCTTCTCTTCAGCGGCAGCAGCACCAGCTGCGGGACCGGCAGCAACAGCAACAGCTGCAGCAGCGGGTTCAATTCCGTACTCGTCCTTCAGGACAGTTGCCAATTCGTTTACTTCTTTCACAGTCAAATTTACCAATTCTTCTGCGATAGCTTTGATATCTGCCATTGTTCTAAATGTATTTTTTTGTTTGTTTTCTGATTTAGTTGTGTTAGGCTGGCAAGCCTATGATTACTCGGGGCGTTCGCCAAGAGTTTTGAGCACACCGTGAATGGTCTGACCACCACTCTGAAGAGCGGAGATGACGTTCTTGGCGGGCGACTGGAGAAGAGCAACGATTTCGGCGATAACCTCGTTCTTGCTCTTGATTGCACAGAGTGCGTCGAGCTGGTCGGCTCCAACGTAGAAACCTTCTTCAGCGTAAGCGGCCTTGAGTGCGGGCACACCGTCCTTGCCTACTTCCTTGATGAGCTTCGCGGGAACGTTGGCAGTATTGCAGAAGAACACTGCGGTGGTACCCTTGAGGCAATCATAAAGGGGAGAGTAGTCAACTTCAGCGGCTTCGAAAGCCTTGTGGAGAAGAGTATTCTTCACTACTACCATCTTGATTTCGCTACCGAAGCACTTGCGGCGCAGGTTTGAAGTCTGCTCTGCGTTCATGCCGGTCACGTCTACGAGGTAGAAGTGTGCATATTCGTTGAGTTTCTCACCGAGCTGCTCGATGATGATAGCTTTATCTTCCTTTCTCATGATTCAATTCGGATTTAGATTTCTTCTACTGACTTAGGATCGATCTTGATACCCTTGCTCATGGTAGAGGAAAGATAGATGCTCTTGATATACGTACCCTTGGCTGCGGTCGGCTTAAGCTTGATGATGGTAGCGATGAATTCCTTCGCATTGCCGAGGATCTGCTCGGGAGTGAAGGAAACCTTACCGATTGACGTGTGAACGATACCGCTCTTGTCAACCTTGAAGTCGATCTTACCTTGCTTAACTTCGCGCACGGCCTTGGCAACGTCCATAGTGACGGTACCGCTCTTGGGGTTAGGCATCAATCCGCGGGGACCGAGCACACGACCGAGAGCACCGATTTTACCCATGATTGCGGGCATGGTGATGATGACGTCAACGTCAGTCCAACCACCCTTTATCTTCTCGATATATTCATCGAGACCTACATAGTCAGCGCCAGCTTCTTTTGCAGCAGCTTCGGCATCGGGCGTACAGAGGCAGAGCACGCGTACGGTCTTACCAGTACCGTTCGGAAGCGATACAACGCCACGAACCATCTGGTTTGCCTTACGGGGATCTACGCCGAGACGTACGTCGATATCTACGGAGGCGTCGAACTTCGTGGTGGTGATTTCCTTCACGAGTTCGGAAGCTTCCTTGAGAGTGTATGCCTTTCCTGCTTCAACCTTTTCAGCGACCAACTTTTGATTCTTTGTGAGTTTGCTCATTGTTGATGAAGATTTAGTTGTTTGCGGGGAAGTCACCCTTGATTGTGATACCCATGCTGCGGGCTGTACCTGCGACCAGACGCATTGCACTTTCAACCGTGAAGCAGTTCAAGTCGGGCATCTTGTCTTCAGCGATAGCCTTAACCTGGTCCCAAGTGATCTCAGCGATCTTGGTACGGTTGGGCTGAGCTGATCCGCTCTTCTTTTTGGCTGCTTCCAGCAATTGAATTGCTACAGGAGGAGTCTTTACGACAAAGGTGAAAGACTTATCGTTGTAATAAGTAATCACAACGGGAAGTACCTTACCTGCCTTCTCCTGAGTTCTGGCGTTGAACTGCTTGCAGAAATCCATGATGTTGATACCCTTGGAACCGAGAGCGGGACCTACGGGAGGAGATGGATTTGCAGCGCCGCCCTTAATCTGTAATTTGATTAATCCAGCAACTTCTTTAGCCATTGTTGTTTATTGAAAATTGAAATTATCTGAAGGTTTCCGGTACGTAACACTACCTTATTCCTTCTCTATCTGCGTAAAACTGAGATCGAGACCAGTGACGCGGCCGAACACTTTCACGTTGACCGTCACTTTCTTCTTGTCATTATCCACCTTTTCGATGGTTCCGGTGAACCCGCTGAAGGGTCCGTCGGTGACTTTGACTGTCTCGCCGCCCATGTAGGGAATTTCGAGTTCGATGGGTTCATCTTCCATCTCGTCGGCCTTGCCCAAAATACGGTTTACTTCGCTTTCACGAAGAGGAGTGGGATTGTCCATTCCACCGAGGAAACCCAACACATTAGGAGTGTTGCGAAGCTCGTGGACGGTTTCGCCAACCAGACGCGCCTCTACCAGCACGTAGCCTGGCAGGTAATTGCGTTCTTTGATGACACGCTTTGAACCACGCACTTGAACGACTTTTTCAGTAGGGATGAGTACTTGCGAAACATGACCGCCGAGGCGGCCATTCTTTATTTCAGCATCGATGTACTCCTTGACTTTCCCTTCCTTTCCGCTCACAGCGCGCAAAACGTACCAAGCCATTTCTGCCTGTGCCATTGTGTGATTAAATTTGAGGGTAAATCAGGTTCATAACAGACTCGAATACCGTATCCATAAGGAACACTACAATAGCTATGACGATGGAAGCTGTGAGCACAACTATTGCACTGTGCGTAAGTTCCTGTCGCGAGGGCCATTCAGTCTTATGAGATAATTCTTCGTATGAATCCTTGCAATATGCAAATACTTTCTTGAACATATATGTATCTTTTAGCACGGGAAGAGAGGCTCGAACTCCCGACACCTGGTTTTGGAGACCAGTGCTCTACCAACTGAGCTATTCCCGTAGAAATAGGCCTTGCTCTAAGAAAGGAGCAAGGTCCTATTTTTTGTATCTTCAACTTTGCCATTGCCCCGAAGGACAACGTTGGCAAGTATTAGTCGAGGATTTCAGTGATCTGACCAGAACCTACCGTGCGGCCACCTTCACGGATAGCGAAGCGGAGACCTACGTTGATAGCTACTGCGTAGATGAGCTCAACAGTGATCTCTACGTTGTCACCGGGCATAACCATTTCAGTGCCCTCGGGGAGGTGAATCTCACCGGTGCAGTCCATGGTACGGAGGTAGAACTGAGGACGATACTTGTTGCCGAACGGAGTGTGACGACCACCTTCTTCCTTCTTCAGAACGTAGATAGATGCCTTGAACTTCTTGTGCGGAGTGATTACACCCGGGTGAGTGATAACCATACCACGCTTGATTTCAGCCTTGTCGATACCACGGAGGAGAAGACCTACGTTATCACCAGCCTCACCTTCGTCGAGGATCTTGCGGAACATTTCCACACCGGTTACAACTGACTTCTTGTCTTCACCGAGACCGAGAATCTGAACTTCGTCACCAACCTTTACGATACCAGTTTCAACACGACCGGTTGCAACAGTACCACGACCAGTGATAGAGAACACGTCTTCAACAGGCATAAGGAAGGGCTTATCCTTGTCGCGAACGGGTTCCTGAATCCATTCATCAACAGCGCTCATGAGTTCCATTACGCTGTCTTCCCACTTGGCAACACCGTTGAGTGCACCGAGAGCAGAACCGCGAATGATAGGAGTCTCAGCTTCAAAGTCGTAAGATTCGAGGAGTTCGTGCATTTCCATCTCAACGAGCTCGAGCATTTCTTCATCTTCAACCATGTCGCACTTGTTGAGGAACACGACGAGGCGGGGAACGTTTACCTGACGAGCGAGGAGGATATGCTCACGAGTCTGGGGCATAGGACCATCAGTAGCAGCAACTACGATGATAGCACCGTCCATCTGAGCAGCACCAGTTACCATGTTCTTTACGTAGTCGGCGTGACCCGGGCAGTCTACGTGAGCATAGTGACGCTTTTCTGTTTCGTATTCGATGTGGGCGGTATTGATAGTAATACCACGCTCCTTTTCTTCAGGAGCATTATCAATCTGATCGAAAGACTTAACATCTTCACCAGTGCCGAGTCTCTCGTGGAGAACCTTAGAGATAGCAGCGGTCAAAGTAGTCTTACCGTGATCGACGTGACCAATAGTACCGATGTTAACATGCGGCTTGGTACGTTCAAATTTCTCTTTAGCCATAGCTGATTTGTTTTATTTTGTTTTGAATGAATTTCTGTTCTTCAATCTACTTGAAAAAGAGAGCTGTTAGTGAGACTTGAACTCACGACCTCTTCCTTACCAAGGAAGTGCTCTACCGCTGAGCTATAACAGCAAAAAGACGAGAGCGGAAAACGGGGCTCAAACCCGCGACCCCCAGCTTGGAAGGCTAGTGCTCTATCAACTGAGCTATTTCCGCATACCAATAAAAGGTTGTGGGCAAAGATGGATTCGAACCACCGAAGGCGTAAGCCAGCAGATTTACAGTCTGCCCCATTTGGCCACTCTGGTATTTGCCCTTGCTTAGCTTGACGACGCTCTTAAGCAGTGCGCTGTAGTAGTGTTGTCTTCTAAACGGCTGCAAAGTTAGGGCTTTTTCTTTTCACTCCAAACTTTGGCGAAAGTTTTTTTGCTTTTTCCTCGTTTTTTTTTCGTGACAGCGGCTAAACACGGGGGCTTTCGCTAGGCAATCACTCATTATATATAAGGACAGACGTATTGACCGAGAGGCGAACAACACACAAATGCCTTCATAAAGAAACGACGATTCAATGTTTGGACAACAAGTGCGGCAATCTCTCTTTACGCACAGTGCGCAAAAACTTTCGAGCAATTAATTTAAACTTGCGCCGGTTCCAACTCATTGGGCCTAGAGATATTTGTTTGCATTCATTAGCACAGGCGGCAAATAATTAGATGGGTGAAAATGCAATGGCACGCAGAAGTCTCCGTGAGGCCATGCAGAGCGTGACGTTTTGAAAACGCTCCCATGGAAGGCGAAGCCACGCAAAACTATCCGTGACTGCGTGTAGAGCGTGACGTTTTAGAAACGCCACCCCCATGAAAGGCGAAGCCACGAAAAACAGTCCGTGACTGCGTGAGACCGTATAGAGGGTGACGTTTTGAAAACGTCACCCCCATGGAAGGCGAAGCCACGCAAAATTGTCCGTGACTGCGTGTAGAGCTGCCAAAGACGGAGTCTTGCCCCCAGAGCGGAGCACCACAAGCGCACAAGTTCTTTATCGGGAACTTGGAATTACTTTTTCTTTGACGGTTTGACGTCGAACC
>CAVJJO010000044.1:0-20985 GCA_963649665.1 Bacteroidaceae bacterium
AGTATTTTCTTGACATCATATCACCAAACAATGATATGCTTGATAAGATGAACAAGCTCTTTGCTGCATTTCCCGAAATAGATAAAGCTGCTCTTGGTTTTCCTTCTGGTTGGGAAAATGAACCACTATGGAAATAATAGATATGTATGTTGACTACTAATCACCACATATTTTATAAATGTTGGTGTAATAGAAAGTTAAATGCGTTAAACCTTCGCCATTTCGCATCCAAACAAAATCCACCTTGCCACTTTTCTACAGTTTAGAGCGTATAATATTGATAATCAACTAATAATAGATACTATAATAAACTAATTTTGCTCACCTACTTACCTAACTTATAGTTGTCACGAATGGCTATACAGAGTGGCGCAAATCGGGGTATTGTCATACGTAGTTACCATAATATATATGTGTAGTATAAAAACACAAAGCATGGGTGGCAAGACAGGAGTCTTGCCACCCATGCGCTTCGCACTAACGCTTACACCCACCTAGGTTGTTACGTTGTTTGGAAATGTTAGTTAGCTTCGCCAACGAAGTTAGCTTACTTGGCCAACGAAGCTATACGTCGTTTGCACCTAAAACTGCAGTAGTTTCTATTAGAGTGTTACGCAGCGTGTGCAAAGTTGTGTAGCTTAGAGCGTGTTCGTTACCTCGTGACCCATCTGCATCACGTAGGTAAGGTTCAGGTCGGCATCAAACATGATGATGTCGGCATCCTTGCCGTTTTCGAGCGAACCCTTGCGGTCGTAAATGCCCATAATCTTAGCAGGCGTTTCGCTGGCCATGCGGCAAGCGTCGGCAAGGGGAATGTTGGCCTGCTGCACGCAAGTGCGAATGAGTCGGTCCATCGTAGCAATGGAACCGGCAAGCGCAGAACGGTCGGCGAGTTTGCAAACACCGTCTTCGAGAATTACGCGAGGGTCGAATGCGGCATCGCCTTCAGAAGCGGCGCAAGCCAAAGAGTCGGTGATGAGGGCGGTACGTTCCACACCTTTTATCTGATAGACCATGCGAAGCATTACGGGGGGCACGTGGATGCCGTCGGCAATCACTTCCACCGTCATGTTCTCTTCTGCCAAGATGCTTTCCACGGTGCCGGGAACCTTGAACTCACGGTTTTTGTAGACCACGGGCATGGCGTTGTAGAAGTGTGTGGCATGAGTCATGCCTGCCTTGTTGGCGGCAGCTACGTCGTCGTAGGTAGCGCGCGTATGGGCAATGGCAGGAAGAACTCCATGCTCGCGGCATGCCTTGATAAATTCGAGCGAACCGGGAAGTTCAGGAGCTTCGTCCCAACGCTTCAGACACTTGTAAGTGTTGAGCAGCATGTTGTAGTCTTCGGCTACGGGCGGTGTAATCCATTCGGGAATCTGTGCACCTGCTTGCTTTATGTTGAAGTAAGGGCCTTCGAGGTGTAAACCCATGATGGGGCTGTCCTCTTCTGCCATCAGTTTGTCGCAAGTTTTGCAAGCGGCCTCAATCATAGGCACGGTGGAAGACGAAAGAGTGGGGAAGATGGCCGTAGTGCCGTGCTTCATGTGAGCCTTCACAGCTACGCGGAAGGCTTCTTCTTCGCCCTCCATAAAGTCGCGTCCGCCACCGCCGTGTACGTGCATTTCAATGCCGCCGGGCGCTACGGAGCATCCTTTGGCGTCAATCACTTCCGCACCCTCGATGTGTAAATCGCTGTTGAGTACGGCTTTGATTTTGTTCTTCTCAATAACGAGTGAACCGCCTTCCAGCCAACCTTGCGGGGTGAGGATGCGGCCATTGACTATTTGCTTGAGCATGTCTGAACGAGTTAGTTTATTTTACAGGTTTGTTAAGGTCTTATACGCATTGAAGAGGGGCTGTAAATGAATGCCTTTTGTAAGAAAACGTTTATAACTCCTTTCTTATGCTACAAAGTTAGTGAATCGTTGGTGAAGCGGCAAGTCTATGCCTTTATTCTTAGTGAGAGGAAAGGACCTTGGTCAGTTCTCATCTTTGTCGGGCGAAAGGAAATCTGCCACAACAAAACTACTTCCGCCCACATAAATGAAATCTTCTTCGCCGGCTTCCGTCTTTGCGGATCGTACTGCCGATTTTACGTTTGGGAAGGTTTGCCCGGTCAAGCCATGGCGTTTTGCCATTTCGGAAAGTTCGGATTCGTCGAGTGCCCGATGCACCGAGGCTCGCGTCCAATAGTAATGCGCTTCCTTGGGGAGTAGCGAGAGAACTTGGTCTACGTCCTTGTCGGAAGCCATTCCGAAAACGACGTGTACCTTTTTATAATGCGCTGTGGCATCGTGTAGCTGTTGTGAAAGATATTCCCATCCGCCTACATTGTGTCCAGTGTCGCATACCATACGCGGATGGTTCGCTACAGTTTGCCATCGGCCCATCAAGCCCGTTGCTTCACACACGTGCAGGAATGCATAGTGCACATTTTCTTCTGTGATGGCGAACACGGAACGCAGCACGTCGGCCGCAGCAAGAATGGTGGCGGCATTGCGCACCTGGCAGTCGCCGGAAAGTTCGGCATCGAATTCGCCCCAATGCTTTGTCGTGTAATGGCGAAGTCCGTTGGGCAGCAGACGCGTTTCGCTGATTTCTCCTTCTTCGTCTGCAAAACGAATCGGTGCATCTTCTTCTTTTGCCGTTGTTTCAAAAACGGGTCGGGTTTCGCTCACCGTTTCTCCCACGACAACAGGTATGCCTTTCTTGATGATGCCAGCTTTCTCTCCTGCAATCGCTGCAAGCGTGTGCCCGAGGAATTGTGTGTGGTCAAAACTGATATTGGTGATGACGGAGAGCACAGGACGGATGATGTTCGTGCAGTCAAGCCGTCCGCCAAGTCCCACCTCTATGACGGCAACGTCAACCTTCATGTCGGCAAAGTAGCGGAAGGCCATGGCTGTAGTGAGTTCAAAGAAAGAGGGATGCAGCGGTTCGAAGAATGACCTGTGGTCTTTCACAAAATCTACTACATACTGCTCGGGAACCATTTCGCCGTTCACACGGATTCGTTCGCGGAAGTCCACAAGGTGCGGTGAGGTGTAAAGTCCTACTTTCAGTCCTGCGTGTTGTAGCATGGCAGCGAGTGTATGTGCCGTGCTTCCCTTTCCGTTTGTACCGCCTACATGAATGGTGCGAAATTGGCGGTGGGGATGACCGAAGTGTTCGTCAAGGGCGTTTGTATTGCTCAGTCCTTCTTTATAGGCTGCCCCGCCAACGTGTTGGAAAAGGGGAGCGGAGTTGAAGAGGTATTCAATGGTTTCTTTGTAGTTCATTGTAAAAGAGTAAACAAAAAGGGGAACTTGCCTATTCTATTGCAAGTTCCCCCTTTAGGGTGGCGCTATTGATTTGCCACCCAAGATGTATGTCAGTTGTTGAAATAATTGCGGAAAGCCTTGAAGATTTTATCCTTGATTTTGCTTGAAGGCTTCACGCTGTCGCTCTCCTTCATGCTTTCAATGGCTTTCTTCTCCGTGTCGGTCAGATGTTCGGGAATGTAAACGCTGATGTTTACAACGAGGTCGCCACATCCGTATCCATAACCGGGAACAGCGGGAATACCTTTTCCGCGGAGGCGAAGCGCGGTGCCAGGCTGTGTGCCCGGAGCTATTTTGATGCGTGCCTTTCCACCCACCGTAGGAATCTCCACGCTGTCGCCCAAGATGGCTTGCGGCAAACTCAGCAACAGGTTGTAGATGAGGTCTTGCTCGTCGCGGATGAGCTCAGGGTGGGGAATTTCTTCTATGATGACTTGAATGTCGCCCGGCACACCATTGTTCTTGGCAGCATTGCCCTTGCCCGGAACATTCACTACCATTCCTTCTGCAACACCAGCGGGAATCTTGATTTCTACGATATCCTCGCCTTGCACGATGCCGTCGCCGTGGCACTTGGGACACGGGTTCTTGATGATGGTTCCTTCGCCGTGGCACTTGGGACAAGGCACTTGTGTTTGCATCATGCCGAACATGGAACGCTGTGTACGAAGCACATAGCCTTGTCCGTGGCATTGGTCGCACGTTTCGGCTTTATGGCCCGATTCACATCCGGAACCATTGCAGTCGGGACAGGTCACGCTCTTGCGCACTTTGAATTTCTTCACTACGCCGTTGGTGATTTCGTCCAAGGTGAGTTTTACTTTCATGCGCATGTCGGAACCCTTGTATTGTCGGGGTTCTGCACTGCCGCCGCCGAAACCTCCGAAGCCGCCGCCGAAACTTCCTCCGAAAATATCGGAGAAATGGCGGAAGATGTCGTTAAGGTCTCCGCTCTCGGCATTGAAACCTCCGAAGCCGCCGGTTCCGTTTACGCCATCGGCACCAAACTGGTCGTAGCGCTGACGTTTTTCGGGGTCGCGCAACACGTCGTAGGCTTCTGCAGCCTGCTTGAATTTTTCTTCCGCTTCCTTGTTTCCGGGATTGCGGTCGGGGTGGTATTTGATGGCTACCTTTTTATAGGCGCGCTTTATCTCGTCGGCGCTGGCAGTGCGTTCTACGCCCAATATCTTGTAATAATCTTTTTCTTCAGCCATGATTGTGCTTAGTCAATAGGGTGATATAAGTGCTTTGCCGGGAGGCTCGCAGACTCTTCATGCAAGATCCGTAAGCAAAGTGTTCGAGAAGAGCGGACTTAGGTGTACTTGCATAAGACTAACGGAGTCTTATGCGGAAGTCGACATACATTTATTGTCCTACAACGACTTTTGCGTGGCGCAGCACTTTGTCGTTCAACAAGTAACCAGTCTGCACGCAGTCGATGACATGGTTCTTCTGCGCTTCTTCCTGTGCGGGAATTAAGGCGATGGCTTCGTGGAAGTCGGTGTCGAAGGCCTGACCCACGGTTTCCATCTTTTTCAAACCTTGGGCACCGAGTGTTTTCTCGAGTTTGCCCAAAATGAGACTTACGCCTTCTTTAAGCGTTGCTACGTCGTCGCTTTTTTCCATATTGTCTGCTGCTCGTTCCAAGTCGTCAAGGACGGGGAGCAATGCTTCCAATACTTTTGAGCCACCGTTAAGAATGAGCTCAGTCTTTTCTTTTATGGTGCGCTTGCGGTAGTTGTCGAACTCTGCAACCTGACGCAGATACTTGTCTTTGTATTCTGCAATCTGTGCTTCGGCTTCAGCCAACTTTTCAGCGTCGGTTTTCTCTTCAGCTGACTTTTCGGCTGATGTTTCAGTCTGAGGGGCATTGGCTTCAGCTGCGTCGGTGGTCTTCTGTTCTTCTTCTATCGTTTTGTTTTTATCTTCTGACATGATGTGTTAGTTTTTTGCAAATGCGGCAATGCAAGGATTATGCCATCATATGTGTATTGTTTTAAATAAAGGCCTTGCAACCGTAATTTGGCAGTTGCAAGGCCATATTCTCTGAAGTTGCGGCTTGTTTTTTTGCCTTAGGTGGTTCCTCAGTGGTTCGCAAAGGCAAAAGCGTCGGCCGCGGATTATCGTTAGTTGTAGAGCTTTTCGCGAAGTTCCTTGACACGTTCGTCGTGGATATACTCTTCGTAGTTCATCAGTTTGTCGATGGTGCCGTTGGGCGTGAGTTCAATGATGCGGTTGGCAATTGTGTTGATGAACTCGTGGTCGTGGCTGGAAAAGAGAATGTTTCCCTTGAAGAGCTTCAGGTTGTTGTTGAAAGCCTGGATGCTCTCCATGTCAAGGTGGTTGGTGGGGGTGTCGAGGATAAGGCAGTTTGCATTGCGGAGCTGCATACGTGCTATCATGCATCGCATCTTTTCACCACCCGAGAGCACATTCACCTTTTTCATGATGTCTTCGTCCTTGAAAAGCATGCGTCCGAGGAAGGCCTTGAAGTAAACGTCGTTTCCTTCACCATATTGGCTGAGCCAGTCGAGCATGTTGAAGTCGGTGTTGAAGAACGAGGTGTTGTCGAGGGGAAGGTAGGCCGTGGTGATGGTCACACCCCATTTGAACTGTCCTGCTGCGGGCTTTGCGTTTTGGTTGATGATTTCAAACAAGGCGGTCATGGCACGCGGGTCGTGACTGAGGAATACGATTTTCTCGCCTTTCTCTACGGAGAAGTTCACCTTGTCGAAGAGCACGGTGCCGTCGTCGGTAGTAGCTTTGAGATCCTTGACTTCGAGAATTTGGTTGCCGGGTTCGCGGTCCATCTGGAAAATGATGCCGGGGTACTTACGGGTAGAGGGCTTGATTTCTTCCACGTTGAGTTTCTCCAACATCTTCTTGCGGCTTGTGGTCTGACGGCTCTTGGCCACGTTGGCAGAGAAGCGGCGGATGAATTCCTCAAGTTCTTTCTTCTTTTCCTCAGCTTTCTGCTTTTGGTTCTGAGCCTGACGGAGTGCGAGCTGTGAACTTTCGTACCAGAAGGAGTAGTTGCCGGAGAAGAGCGTCACTTTGCCGAAGTCGATATCTACGGTATGGGTACATACCTGGTCGAGGAAGTGACGGTCGTGGCTTACTACGAGCACGGTGTGTTCAAAGTTGCCGAGATATTCTTCCAGCCACTCTACGGTTTCGAGGTCGAGGTCGTTGGTAGGTTCGTCGAGGAGCAAGTTGTCGGGTTCGCCGAAAAGAGCCTGTGCGAGCATGACGCGCACCTTTTCCTTACCTGAGAGTTCGCCCATGAGTTTTCCGTGGAGCGATTCTTTTATGCCGAGTCCGCTGAGCAAGGTGGCGGCGTCGTTTTCTGCCGTGTAGCCACCCATTTGTGCAAACTTGTCTTCAAGTTCTGCTACCTTGATGCCGTCTTCGTCGGTGAAGTCGGCCTTGGAGTAGAGCTCATTGCGCTCCTGCATGATTTGCCACATGACGGTATGGCCCTGAAGCACGGTGTCAAGCACGGTCTGGTCGTCAAACTTGAAGTGGTCCTGGCTCAATACGGAGAGACGTTCGCCCGGTCCGAGTTCTACGGAACCTTTTGTGGGCTCAAGTTCTCCAGAGATGGCTTTCAATAGCGTAGACTTACCGGCACCGTTGGCACCGATAATGCCGTAGATATTTCCGTTTGTAAACTTCATGTTGACATCCTGGTAAAGGATGCGCTTGCCAAACTGGATGGCCAAGTTGGATACTGTGATCATTTTATGTTGTCAGTGTGGTTTGTTGTTCTTATGTCGTTGCTCAGCTCGTTGTGTAAGTTCTTTGCGGGGGCAACCCCGTGGTCGGACTATTGGTAAGCAAAGCAAGTGCAAAATTACGAAAAAAACTGAGTTGAGCCTTACAAGCATACGGCGAGTATGCAATCGTCAATACGAAAGAAGTGAAGCGTTGCCTTGTTTCCTTCTTGCGCTTCGGGATGCGCAACCAAATGTTTTTCGTTGCTTGAAACGAGTTTTACCTCGTTAAGCAAGGTGAGGGTGGGGGAACTGAACGTTTTGAATGCCGCTTCTTTTGCGCACCATAATGCTGTAGCGTGGTCTTCTGTGTTGCGGAATTGGGACAAATTGATCAGGCTCTCGTCGGTGGAGATGAATTTGTCTTTAATTCGTAGGGCTTTCCCGCCTTTATGCTCTATGTCTATTCCGTGCGGGACGGTGGCAATGCTCAGCGCATAATAGCCCGACGTGTGTGTAACGCTGATGTGAATGTCGTGGCCGGCGACACCTTCCAATATGGGTTTTCCCTCCGCAGTATGGCCTATAGTCGCATTTGCTCCGAAAATCTTGCTGCACATGATTTTTAGCGACAACATTTCCGTCTGCCTTTTTGCAGACAATGGTCGCTTTGCTGAAGTGTCGTCGTTGTTGACATCGTCACATTCCGGTGCGGATTGGCAGTACGCTGACACCATGTCATGCAGCTTTGTCAGTTCAAGTTGGTGTGCCCATAAATAAACGCGACAGGAGTCGTGGACTTCGGCCGCGTTTATTGTGGGGGTATGTTGGGGATGAAATTCGCAAATGCGGATGTCCATATTTTCTCAGACTATACGATATGATGTATGAATCAGAAGGGGAGTGTCTCGTCGCTTTTGTTGGGATTGAAGAAAGCGTCAGCTTTTTGGGTGTTCGGCGTTGCGGTTTGCGCAGCCGTTGATTGGGGAGCAGCGTTACCCGTAGCAGCGTTGGATTGCGATTGGCTTTTGGGCGTGAGCATTTCCATGCTGTTTACATAAATTTCAGTCACGTAGTGTTGCGCACCTTGTCTGTCCGTGTAGTTGCGGGTGCGGAGTTGTCCTTCTACGTAGAGTTTGTCGCCTTTGTGGACGAATTTCTCGGCTACCTGGGCGAGCTTTCCCCATAACTGGAGGGAGTGCCATTCGGTTCGTTCGGGAACGTTTGTTCCGTTGGGGAGCGTGTAGCCTGGAGTTGATGTGGCTAAGCGGATGCGTGCAGTGCATGTTCCATTCTCAATATAGCGGATTTCGGGGTCTGCGCCCACGTTGCCAATGAGCATTGCTTTGTTGAGTGACATGTTTCAGTGGATTTATAAAAGGTTAGACAATGTGCGTGATGGGTATTAAAAGGGGGATGAAAAAAACAAATGCGGGACATACAAGCAGGCAGGAGTTTGCCTATTGTCGTGTATGTCTCGCATTACATTTTTATCTTTAGCGTATACGATACTCGGAACGTACCATGTCGTCGTCGCGCTTTATGCCTCGTCGTGCCATTACTGCTGCAACGATTGCCAACAGTGGGAACGCATTTCCGACTTTAGGCAGGGGCGTGAGCGGTAATGTTTCGCATATTCTGTACGCTTCAATTGCGTAGCATACCAATGCAAGCACGTTGAATCCTACCGCGAAGGTGCAGAGGCTCATTTGGCGTTTGCGCTTCTTGAAAAGGAAAATGGCGACAAGTGGAACTATCGCGGCGAGCAGAGTGGCACTTAACGGAAGAACCGGATGGCGACCTGTAAGTTCACTGAGCGTGCTTGTGATCCCAAGTCCTGAGGCGGTTGCCACTTCGCTGCCACTTGCATCGGAAAATCCTATCAAGGGCAAAAATAGCGAGAGTGCAGCGAATACAGCGGCGAGAAAGAGGTAGATGGTTTGTACGCGCTGTATCATAATTCGTTGCCGATGTTTTCCTTTTCCTTAGAAGGATTGCGGAAATATATTCTTGAGTTGAGAAACTCGTCGGCTGCGATGAGGGTGGGCTTGGGGAGCTTTTCGTAGTAGCGTGAGATTTCAATCTGTTCGCGGTTCTCGAAAGTTTCTTCCAAGTTGTCGGTGCTGGAAGCAAATTCCTTGAGTTTTTTGGAGAGGTCTTCCTTCATCTTGACGGAAATCTGGTTGGCGCGTTTAGCAATGATAGCCACGCTTTCGTAGATGTTGTCCGTTCCTTTGCAGAAGTCCAAGATGTTGTGAGTGACCGTGTTTGTAGGTGCTTTGCTTTTTTTGTAATCCATTGCTTTATTTGGTGTTCGTTGTTTCTTGTGAATGTTTGTGGCGTTTGGCCTGTTTCGTTTACTGCGTCACGGAAGAGGTTTCACCGTTGGTGTTGTTGTTCTCAGCATCGTCCGTTTGGCTGTCCTTAGGAACGTATTTCTTGGCGGAGGCAAAGAGGCGCTTGGCTTCGGGCATGTATTTCGATTCGGGATACTCCGTTACGAATCCGTAGTATTCGTCGATGGCAGCGTGGTAGCGCTCTTCCTTTTTGCTCTCTACGCTCATGTGCGCCAAGGCGAATTTAGCACGAAGGATGAGAACGGAGAAGTCTTCGCGGCGTGTGGTGTAGGGATAGTCCTTTATGGCATTCTCTGCGGTGAGTATGCAGGCTCCGTAGTTGCCGTTCGTGCCGTTCCCGATGTAGGCGCCCAAGTCGTAGTAGAGTTTTGCGGAGAGGTATTCCTTTTCTACGAGCTTGTCCTGAAGCTTGAAGATGTAGTCTTGAGCTTGCGGACGCAGGGAACTGCCGGGGTAGGTTTCGATGAAATTCTGGAATTCAGTTACGGCTTCGTATGTGGGCGTCTGGTCCAAGCGCGGTTCCGGTGTATTCATGTAAAGCGAGTAACCGGTGTTGAAGCGAGCTTGTTCGGCATATCTTCCGCGAGGGTAGGTCTGGTAGTATTTCCGGAAGATGGTGGCCGCTGCGTCGTAGGAGTGAGCCTTGAGGTTACACATGCCGGAAAGGAACATCGACTCTTCGCCTTGGTCAGTGCCTTTCAGCGTGGTGAGCAGGTCGCCCAGCACGGTGGCGGCTCTGTTGTACTGTCCTTCTGCGTAATATTGTTTGGCCGCTTCGTATTTATACTCATAATCTGAGGTCTTTACGATGCGGTTGTAGTCAGCACATGAAGCTACGAGCAGCAATGTACTGCACAGTATGGCGGGCAGAATTTTGTTCATAGTCGGAATTTGTGGCAAAGTTAAGCATTTATTCTTTTATAGATGCGCATCGTGTTGGTTTTTCGGTGAATGCGCCGTTTTTGCATATGGGCTAGCTTATGAGTGCGCGCAAAGAGATGTAGAGATAGGTCAGTGCAAGAGCAATGATGAGCAAATGCACCGAACTTATGCTGAAACCGCTTGCGGTAAGCGCGTTTGTAGAAGGTTCTTCTTTCGCAGCGCTTCGTTTGTGGCATTGCGTCCATAGGGTGGTGTGGTGGGCATATTTCTGCCAAAGCTTATAGATGGCCCATCCTACGAAGAGACCCCAAAGGGCACCGGTGAGTAGGTCGCCAACGTAGTGGACTCCCAGGTAGACGCGTGACCAGCAATTGACGAGGCTCCATGAATAGAGCCAAAGCGTGAGTGCCTGGTTGCGTATGAGCAGCGACACGAAGGTTGCCACGGCGAAGGTGTTTGCGGCATGGCTTGAGAAGAATCCGTAGAGCCCGCCGCGATAGCCGTTCACTACGTCGACCGTGTACATGAAGGTTGGGTCTTGGGCGGGT
Source organism: Bacteroidaceae bacterium (assembly GCA_963649665.1). Taxonomy (GTDB): domain Bacteria; phylum Bacteroidota; class Bacteroidia; order Bacteroidales; family Bacteroidaceae; genus Alloprevotella. The sequence continues at coordinate 10,821 of CAVJJO010000044.1, forward strand.
CTGTAGCGTGCCACGAGGGGTTTGAATACGCTCGATGCCACTTGGTCGGCCAATAGGATGGTGAGGGCGATGGCAAGCACCGTCCAAGCGAGTGTGACCAAATTGTTGTGGCGCACAAGTACGTAGAGCAACACCAACGCGAGCGGAAGCCACGTAACGGTTTGCGTGGCTGTGAGAGCGAGTTGGTCAAGGTAGACGCTCTGGCTTCCGTTGAGCAGAAGTGTGAGGTGTTGGTCTATGGAGTTCATTTCTTAAACTTTTTCTACTGTAGATTTGTCAATCCAAGTGGTTTTACCGTCGGGCATTTCTACTTGTATCCAGCGTTCGTTGGCAGTGTCGGTGAGTTTGAGCGTGGTGCCTTCGTTGAGTACGCGTGATTTGGGGGCAGAAGGGGAGGGGGAAGTGTACGACTGTGTTTCGCTCATCACCACGAAGAGCTGTTCTTCATTTTTACGCTGCTGCTGCAGTGCTGCGAATACATAAAAGACGATCGTCAGTGCGAAGAATGCAATGAATCCGAAAAATCCCGCTTTCCTTAATGCCGTGTGGCTTGCAAAGCGAAAGCAGACGAAGAGCAGAAGGGCTACAATTAGCGTAAGCATGGCCGTGTGTCCCCAAGTGTCGGCACTGCGGTTAGTCACGACGTTGCGGAACCATGTGACGAAGAACATCTCCGAAGGCGATTCAAAGTGGTCGGCAAGTTTTGCTTGCGTCAGTTGCAAGTTGAATGCTGCGTCCTCGTTGTCGGGTTGCAGCTTCAGTGCGCGTTGGTAGTAGAGAACAGCACGGGAAAACTCTTTCATGCGGTAGAAACAGTTGCCGAGATTGTAGGAAATCTCTGCGGTCTGTTCTTCTTCAGCCGATGTTTCTGCCTGTTGAAGAATGCTCTGATAGAGTTGTGCAGCCTGTGCATAATCCTTTGCCTCATACGCTTTTTGAGCGTTGGTCGTGAGTGTGGCGACGTCCGTGGCTTTCACAGGATTTTGTGCATTCGCTTTGGGGCAAAAGGAGAATGTAGTGGCCAATGCGCACGACAGCGTGAGGAGAAGAGTGAAAATATGGCGTTTCATCGGATGATAGTCTGAATTATGCGTTTTGCTTCTTGGAGAGTGGCATGGCGTTCGGCATCGCTGTTGGGCGCATATTGTGCCATTTCGCACTCGTCGAGGAGTTTGATGAATGCTTCCACATCGTTGGGAGATACGCCCTTTCCGGCGAGGAGCTCCGCCATATGCTCTTTGGTGAGTTCTGCGGTGCCTACATTGAAAGTGTCGGCCACATATTGCTGGACAGCGCGGGCGATGGTTGCGTAGAAGTTGCGTCCGTCGGCGTCGTTGATTTGCTTTTCGGCTTCTGCAAGCAGACGTTGCGACTGCTTTGCTGCACCGCGGCGTTTGCGGCCCACGGTGTCGGCTCTGTTGCCGGCAAAGGCAGAAAGCACTTTCAGTGCGACGGCAAAGATTACGAGCAATATGATGGTAGTCAACCAATATCCCCATGAGTTCCAATTAAGCATGGCGCTCTTGGTGAACAATCGCGCATTTGAGGCGTCGACCTTGTGTATGTCGTGGATGTCGCTTTGGAGCAATGCCAACTGCTTGTCCACGTCGCTGCGCGATTTGTCGCCTTTCTTTACGTCGATGGTGAATGCGGGAATGGTGAGCGTGCGGTAAGCGTTGGCTTCGGTGTCGTAATATACGAACTCTGTGGCGGGGATGGTATATTTGCCTACGTTGCGCGGCACGAAGGTGTAGTCGAAAGTGACGTCGCCGCTCATGCCGTTGGGCGTAACTTTCGTTTTGTCGTTGGTTTTTGCGTCGAAGGTGTCGAAATCCTTGGGGAATGTCACTTGCGGTGCGGTGATGAGCTTCGTGTTGCCCGTACCGCTTAGGGTGATGCGGTAAGTGGCCACATCGTTCGTGCGAACACCTTGGTTGAGGAGTTGGCCCTTGATGCTGAATTTACCCACGGCGCCGGCATAACCAGCGGGCTTGGGCTGGGGCAGTGCCTGCACGTCGAGCGTGATGGGAGCCACTTTGCGCTTGACGTTTACACCGATGGTACCGCCGCCGTTGAAGAAGGCTTCGGCGATGTTCATGTCGTGGTCTTGCTGAATTACGGTGCAGTCAAAGCTGATGCTGGGTATGGTGATTTTTCCGCTTTGCTGGGGAAACACGACGTACTGCAAGAGCGTACCAGTCTTGTAAGTGCCGTTGGCGCGGTGCTCAATGTGGGTTTCAATCTGGTTGTTGGGAAGGGGGATGTCCTGCGATATGAGTCCCTTGAAGTCGGGTTTCGTGGTGAGTTGCGTGTTGGACAGGGCCACGCCTACTCTGGCGTGTATGCGGTAGGTGAGCAGTACGGCTTCCTGTTCATGCACTTTCGTGCGGCTTGGCGTGACGTCGATGAAGAGGTCGCGCTCGGTAACAGGGCTGCCGGTTTGCTGGATGTCGCTGTTGTATGAATCGCCCGACTGTTGGCGAGCCCTACTTGAAGACGATTGCCCCGCCTTGCCGCTTGCTGCCTGTGCGTTGAACGAAACGGGACGTGACATGACGGTCTTTCCTCCCACTTTTACGCTGGCAGAGCCGATGGTGAGATGCCCTGTCTTTCGTGGAGCGAGTATGTAGGTGAACGAAGTGCTTGAAGAGCGCGACATGTGGCCGTTTACCACCTGGATGTTGCTCATGGTGGACTTGGATACTCCGCTGAGCACTTCAAAGTCGGCCAACGAGGGCGGTGTGAAGGAAGTGGCGTCGCTGCTGTTGACGGTAAAGGTCAGACGGAAGTAGTCGCCCATATCGTCGATTTGCGCATTCATGCTTTGTGCATAGAGCCATTGCGTGCAACTGCACACGATGGCGAATAAGAGGCATGACAAGCGTTTGGTGATTTGCATGATGAGGGTATATAGTTGGAAGAATCCGAAAAGAACGGTGTTACCAATTTTTGTCGAGTTGGCGCTGGCGGGGTTGGGCGGCGTTGACACGTTGGCGCGTTTGCTTTTCGGCCTGTTTCATGAGGTTGATGTACTGTTGCGTCTGTTGCTGCTGTTGCTGATTGGGTTTTTGCTGCTGCTGTTGTTGCTGGTCGGACTTTTGCTGCTTGTTCTGCTTGTTCTGCTTGTCCTGTTTGTCTTGCTTTTGTTGCTGCTGTTGCTGTTGTTGTTGGTTCTGCTTGTTTGGGTCATCCTTGAGCTGGCGCTGGCAGAGCACGAGGTTGTAGCGTGTGTCGTTGTCGTGCGGGTTCAGACGGAGCGCCTGCTTGTACATCTCTATGGCCTGTCGCAGGAGCTGCTGCTGGTCCTGCGTGTTGGTAAGCGCCTGCTTTTGGCGGATGTAGCCGCGGTTGTGGCAAGCCATGGATCGTATTTGTGTGTTGCGGTCGTTGCGTGCCACTTTGTCGTAAAGGCTGTCGGCGGTCTGCGCATCGCCTTTTGCCAGATAAGTGTCGGCAAGGTTGAACATGGCGCGCGTGTTGGAGGGGTTGCGCTTCAGGGCTTTCATATAGAGGCTCTGCGCCTTGTCGTATTGTCGGGCCCGGAAGGCTGTGTTTCCCTGGTGCATCACGCGCCATTCATAGCTCTGGGCAGAAGCTCCGACGGGAATTGTCGAGAGGAAAAGGCAGAGCAGGAGCCACTTGCATATGGATTTCATTTCTTGAAGAGTTTGAATCGTTTGAACCATGCGTTTTGTGTGTCCATGATGCAGACTTCTACAATCATGAGCAGAAGCACGATGAGCGCCACTGCCTGGAACTGTTCGTCGCGCTCGGTGAAAGTCGTGGTGGACTGACTTTGCTTGAGTCGGGAGAGCTGGTTGCGGAGTTCTTCCTGTGCGTGGTTGGTCTGGTCGAGGTGGAGATAAATGCCCTTACCGGCTTGCGCCACTTCGCGGCACATCTTTTCGTTGAGGGCAGTGCGCACGGTTTGTCCGTCGTTGTCGCGCAGCGGACCGTCGGCGGTGGGAATTTCAGCCCCCTCGGGAGAACCTACGCCGATGACGAAGATGTTCATTCCGTCCTTGGCTGCTTTCTGTGCGGCTTCCACAGCGCCTTCTTCGTGGTCCTCACCGTCGGTGATGAGGATGATGGCTTTGCCCACGTTCTTGTTGTCGGTAAAGCTTTTTTCTGCGAGTTCAATGGCGGCGCCCATGTTGGTTCCCTGCATGGTCACCATGGAGGGGCTTAGTGCATCGAGGAAGAGCTTTGCTGCGGCAAAGTCGGCGGTGATGGGAAGTTGCGGGTAAGCCTCACCGGCAAATACGCCCAAAGCCACTTTGTCGTTCTTCATGCGGTCTATCATGTTCGACACGAGGAGCTTCGAGCGGTCGAGTCGGCTGGGGGTGACATCCTGAGCGAGCATGGAGTTCGACACGTCCATCATGACTACCACCTCTATGCCGCTGCTCGTTTCCTGTCCTTGCTTGAGTCCGTATTGTGGACGGGCGAGGATGACGATGGCGAGCGCCAAAATGAGCATTGATATGCCGAACTTTACATGGGGACGGATGGTGGAGCGAAGAGGCGTGAGCAGGCTCACGAGTCGTTTGTCGCCGAGCTTGGCCAGTTTGCGCCTCGTTCGCCAAGCACTCCATATATATAGGAGTATGGTCACGGGGATGATGCCGGCCAGATAGAGATATTGTGGATCGCGAAATTCAAACATTGATGATACTTAGCGGTTTGATAGGCGTTGCAGTCTATGCACGTATGTTCTTGTTTATGGGAGAAATCTGCGTTGTCATAGCGTGAACTTAGGGCACACGCTTGAGCACGAGAGCCTTCAGCAGGAATTCAATGAGCAGACAAACGACGAGTGCCAGGGCAAAAGGCTGGTAGGCTTCGTAGCGCTGGTCGAAATTGATGACCTTGAGCTTGGATTTCTCCAGTTTGTCAATGTCGTTGTAGACATTTTTGAGCGAACTCTTTGAAGTGGCTTTGTAGAATATGCCCCCTGTGGTATGGGCTATCTGCTTGAGGGTTGAAGGGTCTGCGCTGTTGTCCACTTGGGTTTGGTAGACCTCGCCGTTGGGCAGCTGCGCTATGGGCACGTTCACTTTGCCGTCGGTTCCGAGAAGGATGGTGTAGACGCGAATGCCGCAGTTCTTTGCCATGTCGGCAGCCATAAGGGGCGATATTTCACCCGTGTTGTTCTCGCCGTCGGTGAGAAGAATGACTACCTTGCTCTTGGCTTTGCTCTCAGAGAGGTGTGCCACGGCGCTGGCTATGCCCATGCCGATGGCCGTACCCGGCTGGATGACACCGTTGGCCTGCAGTTCGCAGTTGACGTTGCGAAACATGTTGAGCAGCACCGTGTGGTCGGTGGTGAGCGGACATTGCGTGAAGGCTTCGCCGCCAAAGAGCGTGAGGCCGATGTTGTCCGCAGGGCGATTGGAAATGAAACTCAGTGCCACGTCCTTTGCCGCGCTCAGTCGGTTGGGGCGAATGTCGGGAGTGAGCATGCTGGTGGAGATGTCCATTGCCATCATGATGTCGATGCCTTCCGACTCGCCGTGGCGGAAAGCCGTGCGTGTTTGCGGTCGGGCGAGTATCACTACAAGGAGTGTAAAGGATACTGCATGGAGCCAAAAAGGCATATGCGCGAGTCGCATGCGCCACGAAACGGGCCCGTGACGGAAAGCTTCCGCAGAGGCCACAGTGAATTTGGCTTCGTGTCTGCTCCGAAAGAGGTAGTGCCAAACGACGTAGGGCACCAACAGAAAGAGCAGAAGAAAATATGCGGGTGATGCAAAAGACATTGCGTGGTGATTTTAGAGTGTATGTGCCGCAACGTATCTTGTTTGTCGTGCGGTGCGGACGGAAAGCGTGTGTACTATGCGTAGCACTGATAGAGTTCGAACACGATGTAGCAGGTAAGCGCAAGGGCGGCGAGTGTGAGCGCTATGCCGCCGAAAAGCATGGCAAGGCGCAGGCGCGACTGCTTTTTGTCGGAAAGTGAAACGTACTCCACGTGGGGCTTGGGTGCAACGGCAGGCACAATTTTCGTGGCTTGCACGTAGCTCAGTGCCTGCATGAGGTCGTTGTCCTGCTCCTCCATTGAAGGCTGGAGTTTGGCGAACTTCACGAGATCGGCCATTTCAAGCACGCTACGGAGTTCTGCCAAGGCCGCATAGTCGTTGTTGGACGTCAGACGGTTGATAATTTCCGACGTGGTCATCTCGTTGGCGTTAAACCCGAAGCGCTCCTGGATGTATTTGCGGAGCGTGTCGGTAAGTGCCATGTAGTATGCTTTCGAATCGGTATTGGCAGCTTGCTGACGGATTTGCGTGATGTGCTCCACGGCAGTCTGGTGGGGCGGGGTAGGCGGATGCACCACAATGCGGCGCGAGATGAGTTTGGGGTTGCTTAGGCGTGTCCATAGAGCGAATGCCAAACCGGCGCAGAGCCATGCCGCCAAAGCAAGCAAGAGGAGTGTGGAGCGCCATGTGAAGGGTTCTTCCACCACGTCGTGGGCATCGCGGAACTTGTCTACGTGCACCGTATCAACGTCAATGGTGTTCACCTTCAGTCCAAGCGTTCCGCGCGATGCCACGCGCTTTCCGTCTATTTCCACATAGAAAGGGGGAAGCGTGTAGAGGGCGGAGTCGAACGAGGTGATGGTATAGCGCCGTTCGAGCTCTATGCGTTTGCCGTCGTTGATGGCGGTGGTGTCTATCTTGCTGCTGCTCACCACTTCTACTCCGGGAGTTACCTCCTGTTGCTCGCTGAAGTTGGGAAATTGTATGCGTTGTCCCTTGTTGGCAGTACACTTGAGTTTTACCTGCACCTGTTCACCGACCAGAATGGAAGCGGTGTCCATCGTGGCCTCTACGATAGTCTGCCCTTTTGCTGTCAGGGGGGAGAGCAAAACGGCAAGCGCAAAGGTGAAAAGCAGGAGTAAACGTTTCATTGATACGGGTTGTTGTGTTGTGGTTCTTGGAGCGGCTTTGGTTGGGCCGCCTTTTATCTTCTCGCAAAGAGACTCATGAGCGGACGCACATAGTCGCCGTCGGTGGAAACGGACACGAGGTCTACGCCGTGTGTCTGGAAATTCTGTTTCAGTTTGGCCTGGTGCAGACTCCACCATTTCTTTTGGTGAAGGCGCACTTTCGATGACGAGGTGTCGATGATCTGTTCGTGTCCAGTTTCGGCATCGGTGAGTTCCAGAAGCCCCACGTCGGGCAAGTCTGCCATCCATTTGTCGTAGAGCTGAAGACCGATGAGGTCGTGCTTCCTGGCTGCCACGAGCAAGGGCCGTGAATAGTCGCTTGTGTCGAGGAAGTCGCTGAGTACGAAAGTGATGGTGCGCTTGGTCATAACGCGCATGAGATATTCCAGCGCGGTGCCGATGTCGGTGCGTTGTCCTTTGGGCTGGAAACTGAGCAGTTCGCGAATGATGTAGAGGATGTGTTTGCGTCCCTTTTTGGGCGGGATGAATTTCTCCACACGGTCGGTGAAGAAGATGACGCCCACTTTGTCGTTGTTCTGGATGGCTGAGAACGAGAGCGTGGCGGCTATCTCGGCTGCAAGTTCGCGCTGCGTGCGTTCTCTTGTGCCGAACGACTGGCTGGCAGAGAGGTCAATGACCAGCATGAGCGTAAGTTCGCGTTCTTCTTCAAAGACCTTCACGTAGGGGCGGTTCATACGCGCCGTGACGTTCCAGTCTATGTCGCGAATGTCGTCGCCGGGCTGGTATTCGCGCACTTCTGCAAACGACATGCCGCGCCCTTTAAAGGCGGAATGGTACTCTCCGGCAAATATGTTGTTGGTAAGTGCGCGTGTCTTTATTTCAAGTCGGCGAACTTGTTTGAGCAATTCGTTAGTATCCATGATTCAATTCGCTGCAAATGAGTGGAAAGCGTGTGCAAAGCAAGCCATGATGTAAACACCATAGCGCATTTCTTGCATTGCGGTCGGAGGCCGCAGTTTAGGGCACTTCCACCTTGTTGAGTATGCGCACGATGATGTCCTCCGTGCTTACCTCTGCAGCTTCTGCTTCGTAGGTCAGACCGATGCGGTGACGGAGCACGTCGGGGGCTACGTCGCGCACGTCCTCGGGTACTACATAACCGCGGCGCTTGAGGAAGGCGCAGGCACGGGCGGCGAGTGCCATGTTGATGCTGGCACGGGGCGAACCGCCGTAGGCGATGTAGTTCTTGATGTCGTCGAGCTTGTAGTCGCTCGGGTAGCGTGTGGCAAACACGATGTCGGCAATATATTGCTCAATACGTTCGTCGATGTATACGTCCTTCACGAGTTTGCGTGCCTCCGTGATGCGGGTCACGTCGGTCACGGGCGAAGGTTTGGCAAACGAGTCGTTGATGTGGGCGCGTACAATCTTCTTTTCTTCTTCCAAAGAAGGATAACCGATTACCACCTTGAGCATGAAACGGTCCACCTGGGCTTCGGGAAGTTCGTAGGTTCCTTCTTGCTCAATGGGGTTTTGCGTGGCGAGCACGAGGAAGGGCGAAGGAAGGGCAAAGGTCTGTTCGCCAATGGTCACCTGGCGTTCCTGCATGGCTTCGAGCAGTGCACTCTGCACTTTGGCGGGGGCACGGTTTATTTCGTCGGCAAGCACGAGGTTGGCGAAGACGGGACCTTTCTTCACTTTGAACGACTCTTCCTTTTGGCTATAAATGAGCGTGCCGATTACGTCGGCGGGGAGAAGGTCGGGGGTGAACTGTACGCGGCCGAACTTTGCGTCGATGAGCGACGAGAGGGTCTTTATGGCGAGGGTCTTTGCCAGGCCCGGTACACCTTCGAGGAGGATGTGTCCGTCGGCAAGGAGTCCGATGAGGAGCGTGTCTACAAGATGTTTCTGACCTACGATGGTCTGGTTCATGCCTGCCACCAAGTCGGTGACGAATCCGCTTTCGGCTTCAATGCGGGCGTTGAGCTCGCGGATGTCTATTCTTTCTGACATATTTTTCGGATCTATGTGGTTTGTTTTGTGTGCAAAATTAGTCCTTTTGACCACACGCTGACTATAAAAAAGGTAAGTAATGATTAAAAAACGGCTTTTCTGCAAGGGTTTTGTGCCGAGTCGGCGTTTTGCAAGTGCTCTTGGCAGTAGTGCAGCGCGTTTCCCGCTACTTGAGTCGGAAGAGTCTGATGCCGATGCTGGAGGGATGTTCGCTGAGATATTTCTTCAGTGTTTTGGGCTCTTCCACAACTTTATGGTGTATGCTGGAAGCGTTGAGGAGGTGCAGGCGGCCGTCGTTTCCCCACACGGCAAACCCCAGATGGGAATAGTCGATGCCGGCTTTGCGGGTGACGATGGCCACGAGGTCGCCGTCGTGGACTGCTGCGAGTTGTTGCTTGGAGAGTCCCGTGGCAGCCTCTGGCAGATAGGTTCCGTCGGGGCCGTTCTGCGCGCGTTCCATGGTGCGGATGGAGTCGACCCATTCGGGATGTTTGCAAAGCATGGGGTATTTGTCGGCGTGTTGGCTCATATAGCTGTTATGCACGGTGATAGGCGCAGTGAAGTGAACGGAATCTCTAACTTCTTCTATAAGTCCTTTCTCCAGGTTGTCGTGCATCCACCAGGTAAAATAGTGGAGCCGTGAGAGGTAACCGTTCATTTCGCCGTGGCGGTAACGTATCCGCATGAGGTTGCTGCAGTAGTCGGCGAAGGAAGCTCCGCCTTCTCTGTGGGTCAATGCAAGCGCGAGGGCAGTTTCTACGAGCGTTGTGCAGTCGAGTTCGCGAGTGTTGACAATCAGTTGCTCCGGGTCTTTTACTTCAAGCGTTGATGCAACGTAGGGTATGCCTTTGAACTGGCGGGCATAGAAGAGCACGTCGCTGTTGCCCGTGGGGGCTAATGTGAGGAGCTTCTCTATCGTTGCTGAGTCTGCTTGGGTGTAGACCACATTGGTTAGGACGGAAGTTTCGGTTTTTATGGCGCTGTCGGCAGGGAGAGCGTCTACTGCATGAGGTTTGTCTGAGGACGACGGCTTTCCGTTGCACGAGAGGCATGTGGCGCAAGTGATGGATAGCAATGCCGCATTGCGCACGATGGAATGGGGAAGTTTCATTTGGGGAGATCGTGTTTGTAGGAATGCAAAGTTACGTTTTTAGAAATGTGTGAAAAATAACTTGAGTGATTTTGATGCGAGAATCATGTAACGCATTCATCAACGACGGGCTGAACCAACGGTAAACAGTG
>CAVJJO010000045.1:0-20276 GCA_963649665.1 Bacteroidaceae bacterium
TGTTGTAAGTTTATTGCGGTATGCTTGTTATCCACCGAAATTGTCGTACATGATGCTTTCGGGCTCCACGCCGAGGCTGTCGAGCATGCCTACCACGGCTTTCGACATGGGGCCGGGGCCGCACATGTAGTACTCGATGTCCTCGGGGGCATCGTGGTCCTTGAGGTAGGTTTCATACATCACCTGGTGCACGAAGCCCGGGGTGTACTTCACGCCGGCAGCGTCGGCTGCGGGGTCGGGACGGTCGAGGGCGAGGTGGAAGTGGAAGTTGGGGAAGTCCTTCTCGAGCTGGTGGAAGTCGTCGAGGTAGAACACTTCGTTCAAGGCACGCGCACCGTAGAAGTAGTGCATCTCACGGTCGGTGGTGTGGAGCGTGCGCGTCATGTGCATGATTTGCGCGCGGAGGGGTGCCATGCCGGCGCCGCCGCCTACCCATATCATTTCCTTCTTGGAGTCGAAGTGGGGATGGAAGTCGCCGTAGGGGCCGCTCATGATCACCTTGTCGCCGGGCTTGAGGGTGAAGATGTAGGAGGAGGCTATACCGGGGTTGACGTCCATGAATCCGCTGCGGTCGGCCTTGAAGGGCGGAGTGGCAATGCGCACGGTGAGCATGAACACGTTGCCTTCGGCGGGGTAGTTGGCCATGGAGTAGGCACGGATGGTGGGCTCGGTGTTGATGCACTTGAGGGGGAAGAGTCCGAACTTCTGCCATGCGGGGAGATACTCGTCGCCGATGAGGGACTTGTCGATGTCCTTGTCGTAGTCCATGGAGAATGCGGGAATCTTTATCTGAGCGTAGGAACCGGGGAGGAAGTCCATGTGGGCGCCTTCGGGGAGCTGCACCTTGAATTCCTTGATGAAGGTGGCCACGTTTTTGTTGGAGATGACGGTGCACTCGTATTCCTTCACGCCGAGCACGCTGTCGGGCACTTGCACGGCGATGTCACCTTTCACCTTGCACTGGCATCCGAGGCGCCAGTGTTCCTTCACTTGCTTGCGGGTGAAGTGGCCGCGCTCGGAGTCGAGGATTTCGCCGCCGCCTTCGGGCACTTGGCACTTGCACTGTCCGCAGCTGCCCTTACCGCCACAGGCGGAGGGGAGGTAGACGTCCTCGGCAGCGAGGGTGCTCAGGAGTGTGCCGCCCTGGGGCACTTCGTAGGTTTGGCGTCCGTTGAGCGTAATCTTCACGTTGCCGCTGGGCGAGAGGTAACGCTTGGCCACGAGGAGGATGATGACCAAAAGGAGGATGATGACAAGGAACACGCCAATGCTCGAGAGAATGAGATTGATATCCATTGTGGTTCTTTGGGTTTACTGTGTGTGAGTTGAAAAGTTTTTTAGATGTTCAGGCCTGAGAAGCACATGAATGCCATGGCCATGAGTCCTACGGTGATGAAGGTGATGCCGAGGCCCTGGAGGGGTTTGGGCACGTCGGTGTAGGCCATTTTCTCGCGGATGGCGGCAAGTGCCACGATGGCGAGCATCCAGCCTATGCCGGAACCGAGGGCGTAGACGGCGGCGTCGGCCACGTTGCCGATGTACTGTGTGCTGCCGGGTTCCATGCCGATGCGCTGCTGCATGAAGAGGCTGGCGCCCATGATGGCACAGTTGACGGCAATGAGGGGGAGGAAGATGCCGAGGGCAGCGTAGAGCGAGGGCGAGAAGCGCTCGACCACCATCTCCACAAGCTGCACGATGCCGGCAATGACGGCAATGAAGAGGATGAAGGAGAGGAACGAGAGGTCAACGCCGGGGATGATGCAGTCGGGGCCGAGCACCTCGGTCTGGAGGAGATAGTCGACGGGTACGGTGATGAGCAACACGAAGGTTACGGCCACACCGAGTCCGAAGGCGGTCTTCACGTTCTTTGATACGGCAAGGTAGGAACACATGCCGAGGAAGAAGGCGAATATCATGTTGTCCACAAAGATGGAGCGGACGAAAAGACTTAGTAGATGTCCCATGAGGAGTGTGTGTGATGTGAGAGTTGTGTGAGAACTGGGGTGATTAGTCCTTGTTGTAGGCGCGTACGGCCCATATGAGGCAGCCTACGAGGATAAGTGCCATGGCGGGCATGGTCATCATGCCGTTGTTCACGTAGAAACCGCCGTTTTCGGCATAAAGGCTGAGGGGGATGACGCGCAGGCCGAAGAGTGTGCCGCTACCGAGGAGTTCGCGCACGAATCCTACTGCCACGAGCACCCAGGCGTAGCCCAGACCGTTGCCGATGCCGTCGAGAAACGATTCCCAGGGACCGTTCTGCATGGCGAAGGCTTCGAGGCGTCCCATGAGGATGCAGTTGGTGATGATGAGACCCACGTAGACGGAGAGCTGCACGCTCACGTCGTAGGCGTAGGCTTTGAGCACCTGTGCCACGAGGGTCACGAGGGCGGCTACCACCACGAGCTGCACGATGATGCGGATGCGGTTGGGGATGGTTTTGCGGATGAGTGAGATGATGAAGTTGGAGAACGCCGTGATGACGGTCACCGAGAGTCCCATGACGATGGCGGGCTCGAGCTGCGAGGTGACGGCGAGGGCCGAGCAGATGCCGAGCACCTGGATGGTCACGGGGTTGTTCTTGTTGAGCGGGCCGGTGAGGGCTTCTACATTTTCTTTTGAAAACAGACTCATAAGAAGTGGGGTTTATGGATGGGAGGCGGGGTCTGCCCGTGTTCCTCATTATATATAATAAGGAGTGGCGGGGCAGGCGGGCCGTCCGTTTACTTTTTGATTGTCTTGAAATAGTCTACATACTGCTGCAGGCCCTGGTTGACCATGTTGGCCACGCCGTTGGAGGTGAGTGTGGCACCGGTGATGCCGTCGACCTGCACGTTTTCGCGTCCGGGCTCTACCTTGCCGTTCTTCACCACGGTGAGTGCCACGCGGGTGGAGTCGTCGGCAAAGAGGTGCTTGCCCTTGAACTGGTCTTGGAAATTCTCTTCGGCGATGAGGGCGCCGAGGCCGGCTGTCTCGCTCTCGTGGGAGAAGTAGGCGCCGTAGACGGTTTGGAGGTCGGAGTTGACGGAGACGTAGCCCCAAAGGCCGCCCCAAAGGCCGCGGCCGGTCATGGGCACGAGGTACTTGGTTTCACCCTCTACGTTGCACACATAGACGGGGAGGCAGGTGGAGGAGATTTCCTTGGTGGACACGGCGAATCCGTCCTTGTCCTTCTCTTTGCCTTCCTTCACTACGGTGCCTGCGGAGTCGATGACCATGTCGGCTACGACCACTTCGGCATATTTGGCTTCCACTTCGTCGAGGGTGGCGAGGTTGCGTATGTTGAGGGCGGCAAGAATCTGCTTCTTCTTGTCGAGCGCCTCGTTCTTGTCCTGTGTGGGCTTGAGCGCTGACGACACAAAAGCGAGCAGGAACGCTACTATTACCACCAGCACGGCGGAATAGATGATGGTATATGAATTTTTGTTCGTATTCATTGCGTTGTGGCTTATGGGGAAGGCTCTCTCGGGTGCGCATGGCACGGGGCCTTTCCCCGTGAGGTGTTATTTTGCTCTTTTGAGGCGCTTGTTGATGTTGCTCTGCACAAAGAAGTAGTCGATGAGGGGAGCAAACATGTTCATGAAGAGGATGGCGAGCATCATGCCTTCGGGGTAACCGGGATTGAGCACGCGGATGAGCACTGCGAGGGCGCCGATGAGGAAGCCGTAGATGAACTTGCCGTTTTCGGTGCGGGCGCTGGTGACGGGGTCGGTGGCCATAAACACGGCACCGAAGCAGAAACCGCCTGCTACGAGATGGCCGTACCAGGGCATGGCTGCTGCGGCGTTGTTTTCAAGACCGATGTGGTTGAAGAGCAGTGCGGTGAGTGCGCCGCCCACAAACACGCTCACCATGGTGCGCCAGGAGGCTATCTTGGTGAAGAGGAGGATGGCGGCACCGATGAGGATGGCTATGACGCTCGTTTCACCGATGGAACCGGGGATGAGACCCACAAACATGTCCCAGTAACTTGCCGTGGCGCTGTGGCCTGCAGCGAGTTCGCCGAGGGGAGTGGCCATGGTGGAGCCGTCGGGAAGCGTGTAGCCGAAGCCGAGGACTTGCTGGGTGTGTACCCACACCTTGTCGCCGCTCATGCTGGTGGGATAGGAGAAGAAGAGGAAGGCGCGTGCCACGAGGGCGGGGTTGAAGATGTTCATGCCCGTGCCACCGAAGATTTCTTTGCAGAAGATTACGGAGAAGGCTACTGCCACGGCTATCATCCAGAGCGGACAGTCGACAGGCACGATGAGGGGGATGAGGATACCCGTCACGAGGTAGCCTTCCTGGATTTCCTCTTTCTTCCACTGTGCCACGGCGAACTCTATGCCGAGACCTACTACGTAGGACACGACGATTTTGGGCAACGCGAGGAGGAAGCCGTAGAAGAACATGGACCAGAGGCTCGTGTCGGCAAGGTGACCGGCGGCTGCGGCGTTCTGGTAACCGATGTTGTACATGCCGAAGAGCATGGCCGGCAGGAGTGCGATGACCACGAACGACATGATGCGCTTGGAGTCGATGGCGTCGTGGATGCTTACGCCGCTCTTTGAGGTGGCGTTGGGCACGAGCATGAACGTCTCCATGCCCTCAAACACGGAACGGAAGGCGTGGAGCTTCCCGTCGCTCTCGAATTGGGGGCGTATTTTGTCGAAAAATTGTTTTAACATTGGAGATGGGATAGTTGTTGTGCTATTTTTTTGATTTGGAACGTGGCGGTGCGCTGCACACATTAGAAACGTGCGGCATGGCGCACACCGCAGAGGGAGCCTTTATGCGTTCTCCTTGCGCAGGAGATCGAGTCCCTCGCGCACGATGCGCTGGAGTTCAAGCTTAGAGGAATCAATGAATTCAGCCACTGCAAAGTCCTCAGGTGCAACTTCATAGATGCCGAGTGCTTCCTGACGGTCGATGTCGGCGGTGAGGATTGCCTTGACGAGGTAGCTGGGATAGATGTCCATGGGGAACACGCGCTCGTACTCTGCGCTCATAATCATGTGGCGCTCGCCGCCCTTGATGCGGCAGTCGAGGTCGTACTTCTTCTTTTTGCCGAAGAGCCAGGAGAAATAGCTGTGTGAGGTGGAGTAGTCGTTGAAGCGGGGTGCTATCCAGCCGAAGGCTTCGTCGACGTTGTCGCCCTCGGGGATGGCGCACACTTCGCTGACGAAGGCAGAGAGCGAGTCGTCGAGGGAGCTTTTCACGCCCACGAGGGGGTTGCCATTGATGATGCGCACGTGGTCGGCAGCAGCGAGGTTGTCCTTCAAGAGGTCGGCAAGGGGTGCGCCGAGGAGGGTGTCCACGTAGTGGGGCTCTTTCACCTGCGAACCGGCAACGGCAATGCGGCGCTTGAGGCTTACGTGGCCGGTGCGGAGGAGTTCACCTACGGCGGCTACGTTCTCGGCAGCCATGGTCCACACCACTTCGCCCTTGTTGACGGGTGCCACGTGGTTGATGTGCACGCCCACGTTGCCTGCGGGGTTGGGGCCCTTGAAGAGGTTTACGTCGGCGTTTTTCAGGTTGAGAAACTTGGCGCCTTCCTGTTCGGCTGCTCCGCCTACATGCACGGGGGCTATGCGGGAGAGGAAGTCGATGCCAAGGGCGAAGTCGTCTTCACGGTCGTTGAGCACGAAGGCTACGTCGGCGGCGAGGGGCATTTTGCTGAAGGTGGACACGAAGATGTCGCGGGGCGCATCGGTGGGCGAGGCGACTACATCGTAGGGGCGCTGGCGGAAAAAGGCGAAGAGACCGCTCTCGAGCAAGAGGTTCGTGGCGGCGGCAGCGTCGAAGTTTTCCCAACCTTTGACGTCGAAGGTCTTGCTTTCCTGCGCAGGGTCGGCTTCTACACGGAAACGGAGGATTTTGCGGCGTTCTCCGCGGTCAATGCCTGCTACGGTGCCGCTTACGGGCGCAACGAACTTGATTTTCTCGGTGGCTTTGTCTACAAACAAAGCGTCGCCCGCTTTCACCCGGTCGCCTTCCTTCACCACGGGGCGTGGCACGATGCCGGTGAAGTCTGACGGCTTCACGGCGTAGGAGGCGCTCAGCGGACTTTTGTCAAGTACGAGCTTGGCCTCGCCTTGCAAGTTGAGGTCCAAGCCTTTTCTGATCGTGAATGTTTTCATTGAGTTAAATGGAAAATATTTTGCGCAAAATTAGCAATAAAATATGGGTTGCACGGCGCTGACGTGCATGAAAAGCGCGGTGGGCGGGTCGTGAATTGCACACAAAAGGCTCATACATGGGGCAAACGGCCTGATAGAGACAACTCGCTTTGCTCGTTGTTTTTGGAGGGGACACGAATTATCGTGAATTAACCGCGAAACAACGTTCGGCGGCCGAAGGGAAAGCCAATTTTCATGAATTATTTTTGAACACAGACGGCACGGAAATTCTGTGAGTTCTGTGAATTCTGTGGGAGAATTAGAAATTCAAGACAAGAGCGCATGAGGTCAAGACTCCGTCTTGACGGGGAGTGAACACGAATTATCATGAATTAACCGCGAATTATCACGAATTTTTCAATCTCTAATGACGCACTTTGCAAAAATAATTTATGAAAATTCATGGTCAATTCACGATAATTCGTGTTCAAAAAAAATAACAGCGAGCAAAGCGAGTTGTTTCTATGTATTTGTGGGGAGAAAAAAATAATTAGTGGGATTCGTGCAGAACTGTCAAGACTGGAGTCTTGCCCCCATGCGCTGGCGCCTCCGTGAGTGACCTACCCCTATAAACAAAAAAACAAGGACTCTTCGCAGCTCTTGGGGCAATGTCCCGTGAGACCACGAATGTCCTTTCGTCTTAAATCATTTTGCCGGCACACCGAGGGGTGCACCGCATGTACGTCTTCTCCTTACTTGAGGGCAACGAGAATGTCCTTCTCAGCTTCCGCCATGACGAGCTTGTCTTCACGGAGCAACCAGCCGAGTGCGAGGTAGAGGTCCTTGTCGGCACGAATCTTCGTGGCCTTCTTCAAATCCTTACCGGTGAGCTCGCCAGCTTCGTGAAGAGCTTCCCATACTTTTCCGGCAAGTTCGCCGGCCTTTTCTTGGAACATGTGTGAGTTGTACTTTAGTTAAACAATGTTGGAACTTACGGAGCACTGATTCATGGCTTTGTGCCTTGCCGTCAGCCTTAAGTCCGCGACAAAGATACAAAAAATGTGTTTAAACGTTCGTTCAACGCTTAAAAATGAGCACATTATTGCGTGCGTATAGCATTTTTTTTGCTTCCGTTGCCTTCTTCCGCGTTTTCTTGATAAATTCGCTTTGCAAAATAGCACATTACATTTGCATCACTTTGAGCAAGAGTCCGTGACTTTTTGCCGCACTGTCTGACTATCAACTTGTTTCACACGAACTATGGGAAATCTTCTCGTTTACAAAGCCTCGGCAGGTTCGGGCAAGACCTACAGCCTGGCGCTGGAATACATCAAGCTTGCCTTGCAAAACCCCTCGCCCACTTCCTACCGCCGCATACTTGCCGTGACGTTTACCAACAAGGCCACTGCGGAGATGAAGGAGCGCATCCTGCTCCATCTCTACAACCTCGCCCACGGCGGCCGCGACAGGGACTTTCTCCACAACCTACTTGAAAAGCTCAACGAGCAGCCCGCGACGGACGAAGAAGGCCGCACCGTGAAGTTTACCGAAGCCCTCGTGTGCCGGCGCGCCGAACGCACGCTGCAGGCCATCATCCACGACTACGACCATTTCCGCGTGGAAACGATAGACTCTTTCTTTCAGTCGCTCCTCACAAATCTGGCACACGAACTCAACCTGCCGCGCACGTTCCGTGTGGACCTCAACGACGCCGAAGTGACAGCACGCGCCATTAACCGCCTCCTCGCCGAACTGGGCAACCGCAAATCGAAGGATGCGGCAAAGTATGTGATGGACTACATGGACGAGTGCATCGAGGACGAGAAGGGGTGGAACATGGTGAAGGCGCTTTGCGAATTTGCCCAGAAAAACATGCGCAACGAGACCTACATCCACTACGAAGACGAACTCACCCAAGCGCTTGCCGACACGGAGAAGATACGCCACTTGCGCGAGACGACGAGGGAATACGAGAAGACGTACGGCGAGAAAATCACGGAAGCCGCACAGCGCGCCATAAGCCTTGCCGAAAGCGTGGGCGGAGCCAAGGAGTTTTCCAACGGCGGGCAGGTGCTGGGCACGGCACAGAAAATACTGAACGGCGACATTCTTGCCCCACCCTCGAAACGGCATCTGGCGGCAATGGACGACTACCAAAAGCTCATCAAGTCCACCAACAAAAACTCCGCAGTGGAAGCCCAGGCCCCTACCCTCTCCCAGCTGCTCAAGGACATATGCGCAGCGCAGGACGAATATGCGCGCAAGGTGACGACGGGGAAAATCACGCTTAGTCAGCTCAGTCCCATGCGGCTGCTGCGACTCATTGAGGACTACGTGAAGAGCATCAACGACGAGGCCAACCGCTTCATGCTCAGCAAAACGCCCGAACTCTTCAGCCGCATCGTAAAGACGGAAGACGCTTCCTTCGTGTTTGAACGCGTGGGCACAACGTTCGACCACATCATGATCGACGAATTCCAAGACACCTCGCGCATGCAGTGGGGCAATTTCCACAAACTCCTCGTGGAATGCATGGCGGAAGGCAACCAGTGCATGCTCGTGGGCGACATCAAGCAAAGCATCTACCGCTGGCGCGGAGGCGACTGGGCCATTCTCAACGACATCGACAACGACCCTGCCTTCCAAAGCCGAAAAGCCATCCCCCTCGACACCAACTACCGAAGCAAGCGCCACATCGTGGAGTTCAACAACGCGTTCTTCCCCAAGGCAGCGAAAACGCTCGACGCGGCTGACTCCGAAGCGAAATACCGCATTGCGGACATCTACGCCGACGTGGCGCAGAAGGTGAAGGAAAACGCCGAAGGCGGATGGGTGCGCCTGGCGCTGTCTGACAAAAGCACATTGACAGACAGCATCTACGAAGACATCTACGCGCAGATTGTGCTCCTCCACAACCAAGCCCACGTGGCTTACCGCGACATGGGCATCCTCGTAAGGATAAAGAGCGAGGGTTCGCAACTCATCGAGTACTTTTCATGCGCCCATCCCGAAATTCCCATCAACTCCAACGAAGCGTTCAAACTCAACGCCTCGCCTGCCGTAGTGAAACTCGTGTGTGCCCTGCGTTACATTGCCACACCCGACGACCGCGAAGCACGTCTGCAGCTGCTCACGAACCTCGGCATAGGAATCAACAAAGAAGAAGGGACGTTTACCGCAGGCTATGCAGCAAGTTTTGAAACGCCCGCAAGCGAACTTCCCGAAATGCTCGCCGACGAAGCCTCGCTGAAGAAGCTGCACGACATGCCGCTCTATGAACTTTGCCAACAGCTCATCGCAGCACTCCAACTCAACGAGGAGAACGACAACGGGCAGAGCGCCTACCTCTTCTATTTCCTCGATGCCGTGCTCGACTTTCTTGCCGACAGTCCGTCGGACCTCAACCTTTTTCTCGACTATTGGGACACCACGCTCTCCAAGCAGTCGACCACGGGCGACACGGGCGACAGCATCTACGTCATGACGGTGCACGCCTCAAAGGGTTTGGCGCGCCACACCATTCTCATCCCCTTCTGCGAGTGGGACCTGACAAAGTTCCGCGAGACGGACTTCCTCTGGACCGAAACACCCCACGAAGCGCCCTACAACGCTTTGCCCGTGACGGCTTTCAAACCTTCGAGAAAAGATGTAGACAAATCGCTCTACGGTCCTGTGAAACAAAACGAGATGTTGCAGCAGCGCATCGATAATCTCAACACGCTCTACGTGGCTTTCACGCGCGCCAAGCAGAATCTGCTCATATGGAGCCGCTGCAAGGCTGGCAAGAAAGACGAAGCTCCGAAGACCGTAGCCGACTTGCTTTCTGCACATGCCGCCGACGTGCTCACAAAAGCAAATGAAGTCCCCATTTGGGAACGGCTCTCACAAGAAGAAATGGAGGGCACGTCTTTCCCCGACATGGCTTACTACGATGCGAACGAGGAGTCGAAAGAAGAACTGCAGGCCGACGATGCGTTCACCGTTTACACAAGCGGGTCGCTCTCCATGGAGCAACCCGAGGAGGACGTAGAGAAAAAGGGGAATGAGTCCGCGCAGCAGAATCCGCTCGACAATCCCTTCATCCGCCCCGTAGGCATCAGTCTCAACCCGCAGACGCGCGCCCAGATAGAGTTCCGCCAGTCGAACTCCGCCAAGGAATTCCTTTCCGATGCCGAGAGCAGCTCCGCTGCCGAACTGGGCGAAAACGCTGAAGCCGACGAAACCCTAAAGGAACTTAAGGCGCAGCGCACCTACATAGACCGCGGCAAGTTCCTCCACCGCATCTTCTCGCAAATCCGCACCCTCGCAGACTTGCCCGCAGCCCTCCATTCGCTCAAGGCGGAAGGTGTGCTCTCCTCCGAAAAGGAAGCGAAAAGCATGGCTCGGCTCATAGAGAAGCGCGTGACGCAAGGCAACGCGAAGCATTGGTTCGACGGTTCGTGGCAACTCTTCAACGAGTGCGACATACTCTACCGCGACAAGAGCGGACGCCTCTGCACACGCCGCCCGGACCGCGTGATGGTGAAGGACGGCCACACCGTGGTGGTGGACTTCAAGTTCGGCAAACCAAACCCCGAAGAGTATGCCCGACAGGTGAACAGCTACATCCACTTTCTCCACCAAATGGGACACACGCAAGTCGACGGCTACATCTGGTACGTGCTCAGCGGAAAAGTGGAAAAAGTGTAGGCCGCCTCACGGAGGCTTCTGCGTGGTTTCGTCCTCCATGGGGGTGAGTTTTCAAAACGTCACGATCTACACAGCAATAATGCAAAAAGACGTATATTTGCAAAAACGAATTGTACTATGCGAAGAGACCTTATTCAAGACATAAAAGGAATGGCAAGGGAAATACTTCCGCAAAATGCGAAAGTCATTCTCTTCGGTTCGCGGGCGCGCAACGATGCCCACGACGACTCCGACTGGGATTTGCTCATAATTCTTGACAAGGAGCGAAGAAACGTTTCCGACATTGAGAAATATGCATGCCCGTTTATGGAACTGGGCTATGAGACAAATGCCGAAATCAATCCTATTGTATATACGCAAAAGGAGTGGGACGAGAGGCAGCATACGATGTTTCACCACAATGTAGAAAAGGAAGGAATCTGTTTATGGCATTAGACATTGAATCCCAAAGGGAAATTGTAAAGTACAGAATAGAAAAGGCAGAGAAAACGATTTTGCATGGCTGCGCTTGAAGCGAGAGCGCATGAAGGCGCCAGCGCATGGAGGTCAAGACTCTGTCTTGACCTCCATGCGCTAGCGCCCCCAAATACCCTTTGATAAACGCTCTAATCATTTCTACCCTTCACATAAATCTTCATCCCCTTATTATATATGAAACCCTTCCTCCAACATGTTGCCGAAGACCTCCGGAAGCGCATCGGCAACGACTTGAGCAGAACCATAGTAATCTTCCCCAACAAGCGCGCAAGCCTCTTCCTCAACGACTACCTCCTGCCAAAAGGCGAGACCACGCCAATGTGGGCACCGCGCTACAAAGCCGTTGACGAATTCATCAAAGACCTCTCGCCACTGCAAGTTGCCGACCCGATAGAAACCATCTGCCGGCTCTACAAACACTACGTGAAACACACCCACAGCAAGGAGACACTCGACGCTTTCTACTGCTGGGGCGAACGCCTCCTTGCCGACTTCGACGACCTCGACAAGAGCATGGCACCCGCCGACGAACTCTTCCGCAACCTGCACGACTATGAGGAAATAGCCGACACCTTTGAAGACCTCGACGAGGAACAGAAAGAGCAGTTGAAACGTTTCGCCGGCGGTTTCGAGAAGGAAACAGAGGTGCGCAACCGATTCAGCAACCTGTGGGACGCGCTCCCTAACATCTACGCCTCCTTACGCAAGGAACTGGAAGAGGAAGGTCTTGCCTACGAGGGCCAGCTCTACCGCTCCGTGGCAGAGAAGATGCAAGAAGGCGAAGTGGCATTGTCCGCACAAATAGAGCATGTGGCAGTGGTGGGACTCAACGTGCTCAATAAGGTGGAACACACCATATTCGACGTGCTCCAGAAGCAAGGCACTGCGCTCTTCTACTGGGACTACGACACCTACTATGCCCAAAAAGGCGGGCACAGCCAAAACGAGGCGGGCATCTTCATAGAAAAAGACCTCGAAGCCTTCCCCAACGCACTCGACGACGAGGCGGCCTGCTTCAACAATTTCCTCGCCCAGCGCGACGGACAGCGCACGCTCGACTTCATGGAAGCTCCCACCGAAGCAGCACAGGCAGAGAGCGTGGCGCGCTGGCTGTCGAACCCCAAGAACTTCGACCCGGAACATCCGCGCGACACGGCCATTGTGCTCTGCAACGAGGCCATGCTCCAACCCGTGCTCTATGCCCTACCCTCGTGTGTGGGCGAAGTGAACATCACAAAGGGCTTTCCCCTTGGCCACACCCAAGCTTACGCCTCGCTCGTGAAGCACGCCGAGGAACTCACCGAAAGCAAACTCTCCGGCGCAGAGTTCATAGCGCGTTTGCAGGAAATGGCAATGGAGGAATCTGCACAGTTCGGAAAAGGAGAAGAAGAAGGCGAAGAAGAGAAAGAAGAGAAAGAAGGAAAAGAAGGCAAAGCGGGCGACGACTTCATGCTGCTGCTCAACACGGAGTCGTACTACAAGGTCTACACTACGCTCTCGCGCTTTGCCAACCTCATTGAAAGGGGACTGCTCACCGTAGAACCCTTCACGCTCTTCCGCCTGCTCCGTCAGACCATGAGCCAGATGAGCATTCCCTTCCACGGCGAACCTGCCACGGGGCTGCAGGTGATGGGTGTGCTCGAAACGCGTTGCCTCGACTTCCGCCACGTGCTCATGCTCTCCGTAGGCGAAGGTTTCCTTCCGCAGAAAGCGAGCGAGAACTCGTTCATCCCCTACTTGCTGCGCCGCCACTTCGGTCTGACCACGTCGGAACACAAGACTTCCGTCTACGCCTACTACTTCTACCGCTTGCTCCAGCGTGCCGAGCGGGCGTGCCTGGAGTACAACTCTTCCACCGAAGGACTGCGGAAGGGCGAAATGTCGCGTTTCATGCTCGCCCTGCTCATTGACGGCCGTGTGCACATCAACCGCTACCGACTCAATTCCACGCCGCACCCCGAAGCAGGCATAATGTCGCTGGCTTGGAAACCCGACGACTTTGCCGAACGGGTGATGAAGAAGGTGTCGCCCTCCAAGATAAACTGCTACATGCGCTGCCAAATGAAGTTTTACTTCCTATATGTACTCCGCATTCCGGAAAACATGCCCGAAGCGCCCATCATCTCCCCCACCGACTTCGGTACGCTCTTGCACAAAGCCGCCGAACTCTTCTACGGCGACTTGCAGAAAGCGAAAGGTGCGTCGCCCATCGTTCCCGAAGACCTCAAACCATTCGTTCAGGAAAAGGGCGACATCACCTTACGGAAGTATGTAGGCAAAGCCTTCGTAGAGGTCAACAAAGCCAGAGAGGAAGAGAAGGGAAAAATTGCCGCCGGGAAGTCGACACACGACCCGCAGCCGCCTCTCGTGAAGACGGACATTGCCGAAACGGCGGTGCTGCGCTACCTCAAACTGCTCGTACGCTTTGAAGGGGGCGAGAACAAGGAGCAGACACTTCCTGCAGAATCGTTCAAGGTGGTTGCCCGCGAAGTGACCAAGGGCATCGACCTCGACGTGCCTTACAAGGGTGGCACGTTCAGCGTGCGGCTCGAAGGCAACATTGACCGCCTCGACGAAGCGCTCCTCCCCGACGGACAGATGCATCTGCGCATCGTCGACTACAAAACGGGCGGCAGCATGGAGGAGGTGAAAGAGATGGACGCGCTCTTTACGCCTGGCGCTACTCATCCGCACTACGCCTTCCAAACGTTCCTCTATGCGCTCATGCTTTCCAACGACAACCCCAAGAACCTGCCCGTAGCCCCTTCCTTAATCTACACGGGGAAGTGCATGAACAAGGACTATTCGCCTTACATCAGCTACGAAAAGTCGCCCATGCTCGACTTCGGCAGCATAAGCCAGGAATTCAAAACCCGATTCATAGAACTGCTCCAAAACATTCTCAACCCCGACATCCCCTTCCGGTGCACCGAAAACGCACACAACTGCCGCAGCTGCACATTCGCGAGCATTTGCGGAAGAGCATAACAACTTAGCGGCTTCGGCCTCACGGAGGCTTCTGCGCGGCAAGTTCTGTCGCCCACAGAATCCACAGATCTCACAGAATCTTCAAAGAGTTTCATTTGCGCAAGCCTTCTGTGCATTCAGTGTATTCTGTGGGAGAAAAAAATCCCCTAACGCAAATCATTCCATCATGAACATAACCCTTTCACCCCGATTCAAAGAAATTTGCCCCTCCTTCCGCGGCATTGCCATCACGGCCGACGTGGTCAACTCTCCCACAAGCGAAGCGCTGTGGAAAGAAATCAACGAACAAGCGGACTCTTTCCGCCAGCGCTACACCACCGAAAGCCTGAAACTCATCTCCGGCATACAAGCCACCCGCGCTGCCTACAAAGCCGCAGGAAAAGACCCCAGCCGCTACCGCCCGTCCAACGAACAACTGGCACGGCGAATACTCCAAGGCAAGGATCTCTACTCCATCAACACCATTGTGGATCTCGGCAACCTCATCTCGCTCCTCTCATCCTATTCCGTAGGAGCCATAGACGCCGACAATCTTGAAGGTTCCGACATCTGCCTCGGCATTGGCGAGAAGGACGAACCCTACGAGGGCATTGGCCGAGGCGTGCTCAACATAGAGCATCTGCCCGTATACCGCGACGCAGCCGGTCCCTTCGCCACACCTACCAGCGACAGCACACGCACCATGATGCAGATGGACACGCACCGTTTGCTCTTGCTCATCAATGCCTACGACGGCGACGTTTCGCAAATGCACGAAGCTACCACAGCAGCCGTCGACAAGCTCTGCCAATATGCGCAGGCAAAGAACATCAAACATTGGATATTCGGCAACGACTGAACGTCCTCCCCAACGACCTTACACCATGGAACAACCTTCTCTCAAGCCCACCACCAAACGCATCTTCCTCCGCGACACGCCTTTCGCCGACCTCATGAACAAGCGCATATTCAACGTGCTTTTGATTGCCACGAAATACGACGCTTTCATTCTTGAGGACGACGGCCGCGTGGACGAACAGATATTCAACGAATACACGGCGCTCAACCTGCGTTACCCTCCGCGCTTCACGCAAGTGAGCACAGCGGAAGAAGCGCTCGCCACGCTCGCCGACCGCAACTTCGAACTCGTCATAGTAATGCCCAACATGGCCGACCGCGACATCTTCGCCGTGGCGGGCGACATCAAAAGGCTCCATCCACACATCCCCATCGTGGTGCTCACGCCATTCTCCAAGGAGGTGAGCCGACGGGTGGGCGAAGAGGACCTATCGCACATCGACTACGTGTTCTCCTGGCTCGGAAACACAGAACTGCTCCTTGCCATCATCAAACTCATCGAAGACAAACTCAACGCGCCCGAGGACATGGCTTCGGTGGGGGTGCAGACCATTCTTCTCGTGGAGGACTCCATACGTTTCTATTCCTCCGCCCTACCCCACATCTACCACATAGTGCTTGAGCAAAGCCGCATATTTGCCGAAGAAGCGCTCAACGACCACCTCAAGATGCTGCGTATGCGCGGACGTCCCAAGGTGATGCTCGCCCGTTCGTTTGAAGAGGCGGTGGACATTCTCCACACTTATCCCGACAACATTCTGGGCGTGATCAGCGACATGAGTTTTTCACGCCATGGCAAGAAGGACGCGCTTGCCGGCTACCGCCTCGGGCAATACATCAAGCAGCTCGACCCCCACATCCCCGTAATCCTTGAATCAAGCGAGACGAGCAACAAACGCTTTGCCGACGAACTTGTCATGCCCTTCCTCGCCAAAAAGTCGAAGAGCTATCCGCAGGACCTACAGAGGGAAATCATGTCGCACTTCGGCTTCGGCGACTTCGTAATCAGCGACCCAAAGACGCACGAGGAACTGTTCCGCATCAAGGATCTGAAGGACCTTCAGAAGAAGATTTTCCAGATTCCCGACGATGCCCTCCGCTACCATTTGCAGCACAACCACTTCTCGCGCTTCTTCTACTCTCGCGCCATGTTTCCACCTGCAGAAATACTCAAGGCACACGACGTGGGACAGTATGCCGACATGGACGAAGCGCGCCAAAACATCTTCAGCCTCATCGTCAGTTACCGGCGCATGAAGAACGAGGGTGTGGTGGCCATCTACCGCAAAGACCGCTTCGACGAGTACAGCAACTTTGCACGCATAGGCAACGGGTCGCTCGGAGGGAAGGGACGCGGACTTGCCTTCATGGGCAACATGGCGAAGCAGTCGTCGCTCTTTACCGACAGCCACTTCAACGTGGACATTCCGCGCACGGTGGTCATCTGCACCGACGTGTTCGACAAATTCATGGAGACGAACAATCTCTACCCCCTTGCACTGAGCAATGCCGCGGACGACGAAATACTCCAAGCCTTCGAACGTGCCTCGCTACCCGACGACGTGCTCGACGACCTCATGAGTCTCTTCGACGTGGTGAAAGGCCCCATCGCCGTGCGCTCCTCCAGTCTGCTCGAGGACTCCCACTACCAGCCCTTCGCCGGAGTCTATTCCACCTACATGATTCCCCATGTAGACGACCGCGAAGAGATGGTGCGCTTGCTGCGTTCGGCGGTGAAGGCGGTATATGCTTCGGTGTTCTATGCCGACAGCAAGGCTTACCTCACTGCCACGCAAAACCTCATAGATCAGGAGAAGATGGCGGTGGTGCTCCAGGAGGTGGTGGGCGAAGCACATGACGGACTCTTCTACCCCATTCTCTCCGGCGTGGCACGGTCGCTCAATTTCTACCCCGTAGGTCAGGAGAAGGCCGAAGACGGCATTGCCACCATAGCGCTCGGCTTGGGCAAGCACATTGTGGACGGTGCGCCATCGCTACGCTTCTCTCCCTCCCGTCCGCGCCACATCCTGCAACTTGCCAATCCGCAGACGGCATTGCGCGAAACACAACGCGACTTCCTCGCCCTCGACCTCAACAATCTGCCCACGTCGTTCATGACGAACGATGCTTTTAACCTCCGCAAAGTAAGTCTTGCCGACGCGCCTGCCTCTGACCGTTCGCTGCGTAAGGTGTTCTCTACCTACGACCTTCAGAACGACCGCCTCGTGCCGGGTATGCCGTTGGGGGTGCGTGGACGGCGCATCGTAACTTTCAGCGGCATACTCCCCGCCGACGGCTACCTCTTGCCGAAGACCATAAGCCGCGTACTGGAAAACGGCACGAAGGAGATGGGGCGACCAGTGGAAATAGAGTTTGCCCTTCACACCGAAGGCGAACAGACCACGTTTTTCCTCCTACAGATACGCCCCATAGTGGACATCGGTGAAGACACGGCGGACCACTTCGAACCTTCGCCCGACGAGAAGGTGATTCTCCGCAGCGATGCGGTGCTCGGCAACGGAACGGTCGACAACGTGCACGACATAGTGTATGTAAAGGAAGGTGCCTTTGGCTTGGAGAACAACTGCGCCATTGCCGACGAACTTCGCATGCTCAATGCGCAGATGTCGGAAGCGGGACGCACTTACGTGCTCATCGGTCCGGGGCGCTGGGGCAGTTCAGACGTTTGTTTGGGCATTCCCGTGAGTTGGCCGCAAATAAGCATGGCGAGCATCATTGCCGAAACGTCGCTCTCCTCCCACGACATAGAACCCAGCCAAGGCACGCATTTCTTCCAGAACGTCACCTCGCTCGGCATTGGCTACTTCACGCTCTCGGCAAAGGACTCCTCCACCGTGCTCGCCCAAGAATGGCTCGATGCACAACCTGCCTTCCACGAAACCCGCTTCATCCGCGCCGTACACTTCGAATCCCCGCTCCGCATACGCCTCGACGGACGCCACCATAGGGGTATCGCCACGCTTTGACATCGGAAGCAAGCATTAAAGAAATCAAGTTTCTGGTTTAGGGAGATGTTGCAAAGCGCATGGGGGTCAAGACTCCAGTCTTGACTGCTCTTTCGCGGCTCCTTCTTGTGATTTTTTCTCCCACAGAATTCACAGATTGCACAGAACTTCCGAGCCTTATGTGTCTTCCGTGTTCAAAAAACAATTCATGAAAATTCGCGGTTAATTCATGATTATTCGTGTCCTCCAAAAAAAACGAAACAACGTTCTGCAGCCGAAGGGAATTCCGAGAAACGGAAGAATTCTCCGATTCTCTAATTCTTGACACAAATAAAATTGCGCAAGTATTTTCTTGCGTATCATATCCAAGCAAAAAGCCGTTGCTCCTCTATCGTTAGGGAAGCAACGGCTTATGCTATTCTTGCTTTTGTGCAAAACGAATCAGAATTCGCTGGTGAAGTGGAACTTGATGTGTTCGAAGTCCTGCTGCGCCATTTGCAGCACGTAGTTGGAGTCGGCGAGGAACACGTCGCGGCCTTCGCGGTCCTTCGCCATATACTGGTACTTGCGCTTCTTGAAGTTTTCGAGTTCTGCCTCATTGTCGCTCTCTATCCAGCATGCCTTGTAGAGATGCACGGGTTCCCAACGGCACTTGGCGTTGTACTCGTTCTCCAGGCGGTACTGGATGACTTCAAACTGCAACTGGCCCACGGTGCCGATAATCTTTCGTCCGTTGAACTGGTTGACGAAGAGCTGCGCCACACCTTCGTCCATGAGCTGCTCAATGCCTTTGTTGAGCTGCTTGGTCTTCATGGGGTCGGCATTCTCAATGTATTTGAACATCTCGGGAGAGAATGAGGGAAGTCCGCGGAAATGGAGCTGCTCGCCCTCGGTGAGCGTGTCGCCTATCTTGAAGATGCCGTTGTCGGGCAAACCCACAATGTCGCCCGCCCAAGCTTCGTCGATGGTGCTCTTGCGCTGCGCCATAAACTGCGTAGGCGAACTGAAGCGCACCGTCTTTCCGTTGCGCACATGGAGATAGGGCTGATTGCGGACGAACTTTCCCGAGCACACCTTGCAGAAGGCTATGCAGGAGCGGTGGTTGGGGTCGATGTTGGCGGTAATCTTGAAGATGAAGCCGGTGAACTTTTCCTCTTCGGGACTTACCATACGCTCTTCAGCCTTTGTGGGACGCGGATTGGGCGCTATCTTCACGAAGCAGTCGAGAAGTTCCTTCACACCGAAGTTGTTGAGCGCTGAACCGAAGAACACGGGAGCCACGTCGGCACTGAGATAGTCGTCGTGAGAGAAGGCGGGATACACGCCGTCGACGAGTTCGAGGTCGTCGCGAAGCTGCTGGGCATCCACGGGACCTACATGCGCTTCAAGTTCATCGCTGTTGATGTCGACAGCAACCTTCTCCGTCACCTTCTGCTTGTCGGCAGCGAAGAGGTTGAGCTGTTCTTCGTAGATGTTATACACGCCTTTGAAGCGTGCGCCCTGGTTGATGGGCCAGGAAAGGGGACGCACTTTTATCTGAAGTTCCTGTTCGAGTTCGTCAAGAAGGTCGAAGGGGTCTTTACCCTCGCGATCCATCTTGTTGATGAAGATGATGACGGGCGTCTTGCGCATACGGCAGACGGTCATGAGCTTGCGCGTCTGTGCCTCCACACCCTTTGCACCGTCCACCACGATGATGGCAGAGTCGACCGCCGTGAGTGTACGGAAGGTGTCCTCGGCGAAGTCCTGGTGACCCGGGGTGTCGAGAATGTTCACCTTGTAGCCTTCGTAGTCGAACTCCATGACGGAGGTAGTGACCGAAATACCGCGCTGCTTTTCTATCTCCATCCAGTCGGAGGTGGCGGTTTTCTTTATCTTGTTGTTCTTTACAGCTCCTGCCACCTGTATCTGGCCACCGAAGAGAAGGAGTTTTTCGGTAAGTGTCGTCTTACCGGCATCGGGGTGGGATATGATGGCAAAGGTGCGTCTGCGTGCTATTTCCTGATTCATTACGGTTGGGTAATTCGTTATTGTTTCGTGAGATGTAAAAAATAACTTCCGCATGATGAAGGTGTGACGTCTGCGGAAGTTATTCTCGAACTTTTCTTTTGCTTAAGTGAATGTCAAAAATAACTTGAGCAGTTTTTGATTCGAGAAATGTGCCACTGCGGGCTGAAAGCCCAACCTGCGCCTAGCCCAGGGCAACGCCCTGGGTAACATC
>CAVJJO010000046.1:0-20257 GCA_963649665.1 Bacteroidaceae bacterium
AGTAACGCTTTTGCGCTTTCAGCGCGCATTCTCGCTACATCTTTAACCCAGGGCGTTGCCCTGGGCTAAGCGCTTTTGGGCTTTCAGCCCGTCCCCGTCCAAATTCTAATACTTGAGTTTCGTTTATACCCACCTGAGTAGTTACTTTTTAACACTGAAAATCGCGTATAATTCACCGGCCGCCCAGTTGCTCGCAAATACGCCATTTTCAGCGCGTGCGAAAATGCAGTTTATTGAAAGCATTGTCGCTTTATGAGAATGTATTTCGGTGGTTTCCGCAAAATGCTCCATAAATGCGGTTCTGCAACCCTTGTTTTTGCAAAAATTCCACGGCATCTAGAAAAAATTCCCCTTAGGCCCAAAATTTTGGGCTTAAGGGGAATTTTCACGAGATGCCTTGGTGTTGAAAAAAACGGGTTTCCAGTCATCAAAAGAGCCCGTCTGCTTTTCTAGTTTGAGAATGCCGTTTGTCAAGAAAAAGTCATAGATTTAACAATGGTGAAAGTGGCTTTAACGAGGGTGTGGGCGAGCCGTCACACGAAGGTATCGTAGAGGTCGAGGGTTTCCTTCAGCTTGTATTTCATATACATCATGGCTTTTTTGGGGTAGATGACTTTTATGCCAGGTCCGTAGGACATGAATACAGAGTACATCTCGTAATTCATCACCACATCAATTCTGAAAATGCAACTCCCGTCTTCGGGATTTTCGCTCACGAGACGTTGCGACCGGTGCACCGGCTTCGTCTTGATGTACATGCTCTGCTCCCTGTTTGCCCAAAATTTGATGCGTCGTGGTGTGTTGTTGATGTTTTTGCTTACGCCGATGACGTCATCAAAGAAATGCTCGGTATCGAAGTTGGGGTTTTCGCGGAATGGGGCATCGGCCGGCTCAATGCTTTTAATGCGGTCGAGCGCAAGGTTGTAGAGTTTGAGGTCGCTTGCACGGGAGCCGAAGAGAAACCATCTGTTGCGAAATTCTTTAAGCAGATAAGGGAACAGGATGAACTCTACCGGATGTCTTGCCGAGAACGGCTGGTACATGATGCGCAGCGTCTGCTTGTGTGCAATGTAGTTGTAGAGCGGATTGAGCAGTTTGATGCCCTCGAGATTCGGCACGCTGTCGAAATGAATAATGGGTTTTCTGTTGTTTCGGCTTATGGAGAGCTTGTCCTGCAAGCGGCTTACCACGTCGGACATTTCGGAAAACTGCTCGAAGCCCTCCAACTGACGGAGCATATCGACCGCTTCCTGCATCACGTTGAAGTCGTTCTGCGACATCGGCATGTCCATGATGGAATAATCCTCTTCCGCATAGCGGTAGTATTTGTGGTCGTAAACCTCAATAGGCGCGTTGTAGCCGAGCTTGTCCGAGCGCATCATCTGAATGTCGCCCTGTACGGTTCTTACCGAAACTCCCTTCCCGATGCCCTCCATGTCGTAAAGAGCATCGGAGCATGCCTCCACGAGGTCCTCAAGTGTCCAACGGCGAAAGCGGTTGCGGAGGCAATTGTCTATGGTTTTGTAGCGAATCAACGCATTCTTGTTTGCTGGCATAAGCAGGTCTTTTTTATTGCTGATAGCGCAAAGATGCCCATTTCTGCGCAATCTATTTGCGCAGAGCTCAAAAAACATACTTCGCCAAACGTTTTTTTTATTGCTGCGCAGAAAGACTGCGCAGTACACACAGACCTTTGCACTGCGGTCTGGTAAAGAGCGGCTCAATAAGTGGCCGCATCTCCAACCGGACGCGTTTAGAAAACTGAGCTAAGAGGCACCATCCATTTAACGATTAAAAGACAAAAAGAATGGAAGTAAAGATTATCAACAACCGTCCCGTAATGATATGGACGAACCATGTGGAAGAATCGGCCATGCGTCAGATAGAGAACTTGACCACGCTGCCCTTCCTCTTCCATCACCTTGCCGTCATGCCCGACGTGCATACGGGAAAGGGAATGCCTATCGGTGGTGTGCTTGCTTGCAAGAATGCCGTGATTCCCAATGCAGTAGGTGTGGACATAGGGTGCGGAATGTGCGCCGTGAAGACCAACTGGAAAGTCAGCGAAATCTCTGCTGAGGTGCTCCGCAAGAAAATCATGAAGGGCATACGTGAACGCATCCCGCTTGGAATGAGTCACCACAAAGAGGCGCAAGATGAGAAGTACCTGCCCGAAGGTCACGACATCGACAGCCTGGAGATAGTGAAACGTCGCCAAAATTCCATACGTTATGAAGTGGGTACGCTCGGCGGCGGAAATCACTTCATCGAATTGCAGAGAGACGAAGACGACAATCTGTGGATTATGATTCACTCCGGCTCGCGCAATCTCGGTAAGCAAGTTGGCGATTACTACAACAATATGGCCGCCACACTCAATGCTAGATGGCACTCCGTTGTGTCGCCGGACATACAACTTCCTTTCCTTCCCATGGGAAGCAAGGAGTTCGGCATGTACTGGAACGAGATGAAGTATTGCATAGACTTCGCCCTGTGCAACAGAAAACTCATGATGGAACGCATAGAGGAAGTCCTTGCCGACGCTCTTGAGGGCATAGCGTTTGAACCGATGATAAACATTGCGCACAACTATGCTGCCATGGAGAACCACTTCGGTCAGAACGTGTTTGTACACCGCAAGGGAGCCACGCTGGCCCGCGAAGGCGTCGTCGGCATCATACCTGGTTCACAGGGTACGGCATCGTACATCGTAGAGGGACTTGGCAATCCCAATTCCTTCTGCTCTTGCTCTCATGGTGCGGGACGCGTGTTGTCGCGCACCATGGCCATAAAAACGTTGGATATGGCAGAAGAAGTGGCAGAACTCGAAGCCAAGGGAATCATTCATGGCATCCGTACGCAAAAAGACATGCAGGAAGCTTCCGGTGCTTATAAAGACATTGAGGAAGTAATAGCCAACGAAACGGACCTCGTAAAGGTGAAGACAAGGCTTCTTCCCGTGGCAGTAATAAAGGGATGAATAAATAAGCGCATGGGGAAAAAGACTCCCGCGTTGACAAGCTTAAAGCCTCTACAAGGTCAAGGTCGGCTTACTTCATATTCAACTAAGATGATAGCAACAGCCTGACAATTTTCGTAACTACTCAGGAAGGTGTAAGCGTAACTCAAGTTTTGAATTTAGACGAGGACGGGCTGAAAGCCCAAAAGCACCTAGCCCAGGGCCGTTTTTGTCTATATATCAAGCTGCTAAGTGAATGTGCAATTACGCTTATACCCCTCTGAGTAAGAAGTATAAGATGAATACTTTTGCGTGGCTTCGCCTTCTATGGGGGTGACGTTTTCAAAACGTCACGCTCTACACGATGTTTGGGTATAACAAAGCCTCCCCTTCATAGAACGTCCTGTGAAGGGGAGGCTTCGTTGTGTGGTGTAGCTTCCGCTTACTTGCGGGTGAACACTACGCCGAAGGGATGTATTCCTACGTTGACTTTAGCCTTGTAGGCACCGTTGGCTTCGTAGACGTATACGAAACCGTTGCTGCTGTAGCCTAAAGGACCGTTGTCGGAGCAGACGTAGAGGTCGCCGTTGGCGGGATTGACGTCGATGGCGTTGGGCATTTCCGGCAGGTGTGCAGTGTCGAGTTTCCACTCGGTGCTGGCGGTGGGAGCGGCAGAAGCGCTCGTCAGATAAAGGGTGGAAGTTATCTGGCAGTTGTTGTTGGAGTAGTCGGCAGTGTAGTCAAGCACATACAGACGGCCGTCGTTGTAAGCCAAGAGCTGACCGGCGCAGAGGTCGCTCACGGTGTAGTCCGTGGCAATGCGCTGCACCTTGGCGGTTTCAGTGGAGTAGTTGCCGCGTGCCACCACGTAGACGATGCCCCACTTGTCGGCTACGATGGCTCCGGGGTTCGTGCCCACAACCACGTCGCGCTCCTTCGTAAGCGTTTCGGGATTGACCACAGCCACCTTCTTGCCGTCGGCATAGCCGTTGGCGTAGTTGTAACCGTCGCTGATGCTCACGTACACCTTGCCGTTGGCGGTGCAAAGGCTTGCGGGGTTCGGGCCTACTTCAATCTGGCTTGTGGCGTAAGAGAGCGTGTCCACGCGGGTGAGTTTGCCGTCGTTGTTCGCCACGAACACATATTTGCCTGCGCCGCACACGGCTTCGGGCTCGTTGGTGTCGATTTCGGCAATCTTCTTGAAGCTTGTGCCGTCAACGACCCACAGCTTGTTGCTGCCGTAGACGGGAATGTAGATTTTAGAGCCGTAGTGAACGGCAGCCTGGGGCGTGTCGCCAAGGCTTTGGCCGTTGGCGGAGAGGAAAGCGTTGCTTGTCACGTTCCAAGAGCTGAGGTCGATGAAGCTTACGGAACCCGTTACGCCGCCGTACTGGTTGCCTTGGTTGACGACGTAGGCGCCGTTGGCATCGTTGGTCCAGTCTTTGACGGGGGGGATTTCGGTTTCGTCGTCGGAACAGGCAGCGAAGCCTGCGGAGAGCAGCAGGGCGAGCGCTGCGAACTTGAGG
The DNA here is from genome assembly GCA_963649665.1 of Bacteroidaceae bacterium. GTDB lineage: Bacteria > Bacteroidota > Bacteroidia > Bacteroidales > Bacteroidaceae > Alloprevotella. Next base: position 4,486 of record CAVJJO010000046.1, read on the forward strand.
TGTTTGAGTGATTGTTTCATTGGTTGTATAAATTGTTTTTTTGATTTAGAATTTCAGTGAGACTGAGAGTTTGTAGCTGCGGCCCGGCATGGGGTAGCGGCGTATCACTTCGTAGTGTTTGTTGAAAGCGTTGACGAGGTCGGCGCGCGCTTCAAGGTGCATGGTGCCGAGCGTGAAGGTGCGGAAGAGGGCGGCACCCCATTCGCTGTAGGCCGGCATGTGGGTGGTGGGCATGTGTTCCAACGTGCTCCAGCGCCCTGCGGCAAAAGTGGTGTGCACCACGGCAGAAATCCACGGATTCTCCCACGAAAGCGAGGCGGCGCCGCTGTGGAGCGGCGTGTAGGGCAGTTGCAGCCCCGCATGGATGGTGGCTTGGGTACGCTCGTTCACGGCACGTTGCCACGAATAGTTCACCGCCAAAGAAAGCTTGTGGCCGCGGGAAGGCACAAATTCGCTTTCGAGCGTGAGGTCCGTTCCCGTGGCTTTGGTGCGCCCCAGGTTTACCGTGCGCCAGACCTGCAGGTTGTAGGGAACGCTCACGATGCGGTCTTTTACGCGGTTGGTGTAGGCGTCTGCCGTCAGCGCCAGTAGCGTCCACCATGTGAAGGGCGAGGCTTGAAGCGTGAGACCGCCGCTGAGCTGGCTTGTGCGTTCGGGGTTGAGCGAGGTGGAACCGAGGTGGTAGTAGTACGACTCGGTAAACGTGGGCTGACGGAACGTTTCCTTGTAGCCGCCGCGGATGTAGAGGCGCAAGGGGCGTTCCACAACAAGAAGCGAAGCGGTGAGCGAGGGGGAGATGCGGTTCACGTCGCGCGCCTTTTCTGCGGTGCTTTGTGTGGAAGCACCGGCGGATGAAGGTGTGGCATTCACGTGGTCGGAAGCCCAAAGCGACACGGCGCGCGCCATCACGTTGAGGCGGTGGGTGCGGTAGTGGAGCGAAAGGGCTTGCTGCAAGGAGTTGCGGCCCACGTCGTTGTCCGTAGAAAGGTTGCTCGTGAGCCAAGCATGGGCGTAGTCTACGGCATAGGCAGCACGGAGCGGCCCCACGATGCGGTAGCTTGCGCCGGCAGTGGCGTAGGCTTCGCTCTGCCAGTAGTTTTGGTGCAACGCGCCTCCGGGATATTTCCCGTCGACGTCCGTGTAGCGCGACTCTTGCCAGTTGTAGCGCGCCGCAACCATCACGTCCCATCGTCCGAAGTGTTGCTTCCAGGCCATCTGCCCGAAAGCGTTTTGCTGACTTTGCCGCTCGTTGTTGTCGTCCACGTAAAGAATCACCTGGCCGGGCAGACGGCGGTGGTTGTTGTAGTAAAAGGCTTTTGCCTTGAGGCTTCCGCCGCGGCGGGTGGTGTGCGCAAGGTTGCTCTCAAGCGTGTAGCTCTGCATGCGGCTGTTCGTGCGGCGCTTGTGGGTGGAGGCTATGCCGTTGCTCACGAAGAAGGGATAGTCGTTGAGGCCAAAGAAATAGTCGGCGCCGAATGTCAGCGCCGTGCGCGGCGACGTGCGTTTGGCAAGCGCAAGGGACGGATTGTAGACGTTCCACGACGACTGCCGGAGCGTGAGCGAACCATGGAAACGCTTGTCGGTGGCAGCGGGCGTGGCGGCATAAAGGTTTATTACTGCTGCTGCCATGCTGCGCACGGGGCAGAGAAGACGGTCGTTGTCGAGCGTTTGCAGTTCAAGCGCGCTGAGGCGTTCCACCTGGAAGCGCTGGAGGTCTATTTGCCCTTGTTGCGCATCGCTTACGGGCAAGCCGTCGTAGGTGACGGCCGTATGCGACGCACCGAGTCCGCGCACGCTAACGGTTTTGAGTCCGCCGGCTCCGCCGTAGTCGCGCAGGTTCACTCCGGCAAGGCGCCGTAGGGCATCGCCCGTGTCGGTGATGCCGCGTGTGGTAAGCGCAAGCGAGTCGATGCGTTGCAGCGGAGCGGGAGCCGCCAATGAGCGCAAGCGTGCCGAAGCGCTTACTACGGCCTCGCCGAGCGTGTCGACAGGGGTTGGTGCGGACACAAACGTGTGTCCGACGCTTGCCGCTACGGATGCGAATGCCATGGGCAAGAGTAGGCTCATTTTTCTTTCGGTTTTTGGAATGACCGTTCCGCTTCACGCGTGCTTCGGGCGTGGCGCAGAACGTTGTCGTGTGGAAACGTGGTGTTGCGTGCTCTCTCCTCGGAAAGCGGCAACGGGTGGGACAAGGGGTGCTTTCGTCAAGCAGCGCTTGGAATTTGTCCGGCAAAGGCGGCAGGTCTTCTGGCTCGTTCCCGCACGGGTTCGCCTTCCCCTCCGCACAGCCCGAAGGGCAGCAAACGTCACAGGCACCGTTGCGATGCTTGGGTTTGCCCGACTTGGGCGGAGAGTGGCGCGAGTGAACTCGGCGATAATGGAACATACAGCAGCGGGACTGCACGGGATTCTCACCCGTTTCCCTTTTCATCGCAGTTGAAGGCTTTCAAAGCCCGTCTGCGAACCGCTTATGCAAGTGCAAAGGTAGCGTAAAAGATGTAAACCGCAGAAAAGCCCGCATCAAAAAAAGTCTTCCACATTTTGAAGCAAATGCGGAAGACCAACTGTAAGATATGAAATATTACATTCTAAGAATGTAACAGGAGAAAGTCTGTTAGAAGCAGAGCACTTCGCGCTGCACGAAGTAGCAGAGTATGCCCACGAGGTAACCGACGAAGGCAATCCATGTGATGTGCTTCATGTACCAGCCGAAGGTAATCTTCTCAAGTCCCATGACCACAACGCCTGCTGCAGAACCGATGATGAGCATCGATCCGCCCACGCCGGCGCAGTAGGCAAGGAGCTGCCAGAAGATGCCATCTTGGGCAAAGTCGCCCGCTTCGGCCACGGGATACATGCCCATGCAACCAGCTACGAGGGGCACGTTGTCCACAATGCTTGAGAGCACACCGATGATGCCGGTGACGAGGAAGTGGTTGCCGTTGAAAGCCGTGTTGAGTCCGCTGCCGAGCTGCGTGAGTACGCCTACGGTTTCAAGGCAGGCCACGGCCATGAGAATGCCGAGGAAGAAGAGTATGGTGCTCATGTCGATGCGTGAGAGCATGTTGCTCACGCGCTTTTGCATGCCGCCTTTGTCGGAGGTGTGGGGAAGGTGGCGGTAGAAGAGTTCCGTCACGGTCCAGAGCAAGCCGAGCACGAGGAGAATGCCTACGAACGGCGGGAGATGGGTGATGCTCTTGAAGATGGGCACGAAGATGAGACCGCCCACACCGAGGAAGAATATGGTCTTGCGCTGAGCGGCAGTAAGGAGTTCGCTTTCGGTAAGTGTAGCCTCTGTCTTAGCCACTTTAAGTTCGCCCTTGAGCATGAACTGAAGGATGAAGGCGGGGACAATCATGGAAACCAGCGAGGGCACGATAATTTCCTTTATCACTCCGGCTGCGGTGATGAGTCCCTTGTTCCAGAGCATGATGGTGGTCACGTCGCCGATGGGCGAGAAGGCACCGCCGGAGTTGGCGGCAATGATGACGAGCGAAGCGTAGACGATGCGGTCCTTGTGGTCGCTGACGAGTTTGCGGAGAATCATCACCATCACGATGCTCGTGGTGAGATTGTCGAGAATGGCGGAGAGGACAAACGTCATGAAAGCGATGCGCCAAAGCAAGGTTCGCTTCGAGCGTGTGCTCATCATGCCGCGGACGAAGTTGAAGCCGCCGTTCTGGTCCACAAGCTCCACGATGGTCATGGCGCCCATGAGGAAGAAGAGCGTGGTGGCCGTGTTGCCCAAGTGGGCTTCCATTACGGAGCTGACGACTTGTGCGGTGTTTTCGCCTACGGCTGCGGCAATGTATTGTCCCGGATCGACCATGAAGATGGTCCAGCAGAAGACAAACATAAGCAATGCAATGGCAGCTTTGTTGATTTTCGTAAGGCTTTCAATGGCTATGCAGAAGTATCCGAACACGAACACTGCTACAATGGCGATGGTAAGACTTGTCATTAGTTTTGTTTTTTCTATTTGTTTATATTATATAGTGCAAAGGAACGAAAAATGAATTAGTTGCCCAAATGACACGTTGCTAAAAAGCGGTTAAGCCTGTGAGATGTAAGGAAAATCTGCACATGAAACGGAGAAAACTTCAAAGCCTGTAATTTTCAACCAAATGTGTTCCCAAGAGAGCCTATTTCCCAAACTTTACCATGCTTTTACGCTCGTCAGATAACTGCGCCCCCTCATTATCTTATTTATTCTTGTTAAATTGCAGACCGAATCTCCGTTTCGGCATGAGAAACGGAGAAAAAGCAGTAAAGTATCGACCCGAGAAACATTATATAGACTTAAACAAAAAGCGCTTATGAAGCAGTCGGAAAGAGCCAGCATCATGAGAATCATAACAGATTTGATTGAAGCGGACGGCATCATAGACACACGCGAAATAGCATTCCTTGAAAGCCTTCGAAAGAAGTATGGAATCAAAAAAGAGGATGAAATACGGGCTTCGTCCTATACGCTCGCCATGGCATTGAATGAGCTGGCGGAGTCGGACAACAGTCTTAAACACGATTTGCTCGGCGACTTCATGAACGTGGCCATGTCCGACTATTTTTGTGCCCGTGAAGAAGCGCTGCTTATTCTCGCTATAAGAAATTGCCTGACCGTAAACACGGACCGCCAAGTGTCGGTGCTTTCCATCAATACGTCGAACCTCAACTTTGAGGAGTCGCAAATAATCTATGTGGAAAGCGAGTACGACAAAGTGATAAACAAGCAGATTAAAGAGCGCTATAAGGAAATATGTGCTGAGATTCGCTTGTCGGGCTTCGACTTCGTCTACCTCCCGCAAATCTCGGAGCACTACAAGAGTGTGCCGGAAAGCGACCTGCTGTATATGTCGGAGTTTCTTTATCCGAAGGTCAGTGAGGAGAGACTGCTGCGAATAATCGCCCAACTGCGCGATTTATCAACCGAACGCTTTTGTAAAGACCTGTTGGCCGTAAAGCTCAATGTAAAGGAAATGGAGTCTATTGCGCCGTCTGTTATGATGAAAATTGGCAACTCATTGGTCGACGACCAGCAGATTGGCAATTTCCTTTTGGTGGAGATAGACGATGACGTTTTGAAGAGCATAAGAAACATTCTTGACTTGTTTGCGGAGAACTACCATAACTATAGTCTCAACTATTTGCAGGCAGAAAAAGGACGTTTCGTGTTCAAGGGATTTTACAAGCAGATTTTCGACATTCTCATGTTGCGCAAAGGCATCAGAAGCACCGTAGTGATTGACTCTTTGCGCAAGCAAATCTATTTCCCTGAGGCAGACGTAAAGATAGAGAAAATCCATCGCAGAGAAAAGGCGCTCTATGCGTTGTTCCTTTTAGAATCAAGGAGCGGAGGCATCAACTTCAACAAGCCCTCGTCGCCCAAAGAAATGGAACGCTACACGAAGCGCATGGCAGCCATTCAGAAGAAATACCAGACCATATACCGTTTGTTCGGCGGCGAAGAAGACAAAGCGCCCAATCTTGAAATGTCGGAAATACGTCTACCTATGATAAGTCGGCTCAAGAAGCAGCTCCAGAAGTTAGGAGAAATTCTCTATCATGTAGACGACTACACCATACAGCGCAACATGTTTGGCAATTACGGTGTGAACATACCTTTTGATTTGTGTTGCTGCTGCGAAGATGCCGAGACCGGAATCAGGCAAATCGCAGATTCCGAAACGTGGCAGAAGATTTATTGTCAATAAGTCACCACATCCACCACGTGGCTGCCGGCGCCGATGAGGTCGGGGCGCTCCGACATGCGCTTCTGGTACTGGAGAAAGAGCGAAAAGGTTTCGTCGCTCATCTTGTTGAGGCGAGTGCGCATGAAGTCGGCAGGGCCGTCGGGCGAGAATATGGTGACGCGCTTCAGGCCGGCTTGACGGTTGAGGTGATTGATGTCGTCGAGGCGGAGATAATCGTAGAGTTCGTCTGCTTGAGCCTGAATGTGGAAGTCTTCGTCCACTGCGCCGCGCTCCATAAGGCCGCTTATGCGGTCTTCGTCGAAGCAATAGGAGAGAATGCTGTATTCGTTCATCAGATAGGCTACGAAGATTATGCCGCCCGGTTTCGTCACGCGTTTGGCTTCAGCCAAGGCCTTGAGCTTTTCCTCGTCGCCAATGAGATGGTAGAGCGGACCGAGCAGCAGCGTGACGTCTGCCGACGCCGTGGGAAGGAATGGCATGTGGCGCGCATCGCCCTGCACCACGTCGGCCGTCGGTTCGCGTTCGAGAAACACGTTGATGTTGCGGCGCACCAGTTCCACGGCTTTCACTTCGTAGCCTTCTGCCATGAGTGCAGAGGTGTAGCGGCCGGTGCCGGCGCCGATGTCGAGCAAGCGGTCGCCGGGGTGAAGGAAGCGGCGTAGGTGGTACATGGTGGTTTCAAACTCCACTATGCCGTGGCGGCGTTGCAGACGGAGGTCCTCGGGATGTTTGTTGTAGTGCTTCTCTATATTGGACAGTGCCATGTTTGTGTATCTGTTTTAAAACGTCATCTCCCATATGCGGACGCCCTTGCGGGTTTCGCATATGGGAGATGCTCTTTAGATTATACTATATATTGGCCGACAGCTTATTTGTTGTAGTTGTCGAGTCCGGTCTTGAGGAACTTTACGAACTTGTCTACGTCCTCGTCGTAGGAGTACGATGAGTTGAGCGGACGTCCTTCGTTGTCGACGAGCACATAGAAGGGCTGTGCGTTGGCGCCGAACTTGGAGCGCTGCAGATAGCTCCACTTGTCGCCTACGGTGCGCAGCGTGGTGATTTGTCCGTTCTCTTCCACTTTCACGGGCTGGGGAAGCGGAGCCTTTTCGTCTACGTAGAGGGAGATGAGCACGTAGTCCTTCATCAGAAGGTCGCGCACTTTGGCGTCGTGCCATACGGCAAGTTCCATTTTGCGGCAGTTCACGCAGCCGTGGCCGGTGAAGTCTACCACTACGGGCTTGCCGGTTTGGCGGGCATAGGCCATGCCTTCTTCGTAGTCGCGGAACTTGGCTTCTATCTTCACGGGGTCGAGGTTGAAGTCCTGCGTGGAGATGGGGGGAGCGAAGGCGCTGACGGCCTTTACGGGTGCGCCCCACAGGCCGGGCACCATGTAGACGGCGAACGCCAAGGAGCAGAGGGCGAGGAAGAAGCGGGGCACGGAAGTGTGGCCCTCGTCATCGTCGTCGTGGGGGAATTTGATGCCGCCGAGGAGATATACGCCGAGAAGGGCGAAGATTACTATCCAGAGGGCGAGGAACGTTTCGCGGTCGAGCAGATGCCATCCGTAGGCGAGGTCGGCTACGGAGAAGAACTTAAGGGCGAAGGCGAGTTCGAGGAAACCGAGCGTCACCTTCACGGCATTGAGCCATCCGCCGCTCTTGGGCGCGCTCTTGAGCCATGTGGGGAAGAGAGCGAAGAGGGTAAAGGGAAGTGCGAGGGCAAGGGCGAAGCCGAACATGCCGATGGTGGGCGCGAGAGCCGAGCCACCCGATGTGCTCACTTCCACGAGGAGGAAGCCGATGATGGGACCCGTGCACGAGAAGCTTACGAGGCTCAGCGTGAACGCCATGAGGAAGATGGAAAGCAGGCCGGTGGTCTTCTCCGCCTTGTTGTCGACGGCTGCGCCCCATGAAGAGGGCAGCGTAATCTCGAATCCTCCGAAGAAACTTGCGGCGAACACCACGAGCATGAGGAAGAAGAGTATGTTGAAGATGGCGTTCGTGGAAAGGTCGTTCAGCGCGTTGGCACCGAATACGGAGGTGATGACCAGGCCGAGCGCCACGTAGATGACCACGATGCTTATGCCGTAGGTGATGGCGTCGCGTATGCCTTTCTTGCGGTCGCCGGAGCGCTTGAGGAAGAAACTTACCGTCATGGGTATGATGGGCCAGACGCAGGGGGTGAAGAGCGCTACGAGTCCGCCGAGAAATCCGAGGAAGAAGATGTAGTACCATGCTTTGCCCGTCATGTCGCCGTTGCCCTCGCCCATTGTTTTGAGTTGGTCTACAACGGGTGTCCACCATGCTTTAATTTGTGCGGAGTCGGTAGGCGCTACTGCTATGGGCGCTGCTGCGGAGTCGGCGGGAGCGGCAGCGGCTGCTGCGGTGTCGGTGGCTGCGGGCGCGGCGAGTTCGGCCTGTGCGGCGGCCTCTTCGGCTTTGCTTTCTGCTGTGGGCGCCGGTCCGTCGGAGCCTTGGAGTTTGGCGTCGACGCTAGTGGGCGGCAGGCAGTTTTCGTCGTTGCAGGCACCGTATTTGAGGTAGCCGCTGAGTTCGTAGTTTTTGTCGAGGAGCTCAACGCGCTGGGTGAAGGTGGCGTGTCCTTCAAAGAAGGTTACGGGCATTTCGAAGATGGGGTCCTGCATGGTCTTTGCGCCGGGTCCCGGGGTGAGTTTGCCTTTGAGTTTAGCCCCTTTGACGTTTTCGAGCGTGAAAGTAGCGGGTGTGGGACCTCCTTCGCCGATGTTGGTGGAGTAGATGTGCCATCCGGGCTGTGCCGTACCGCTGAAGACGATGTCGACAGTGGTGGGGTTTACGCGCTTGTACTGCACGTTGAAGTTCACCTGCGCCTGTACGGCCGTCACGGCTGCCACGAGGAGCATGAGGGTGAGGGTGACGAACTTTTTCATTGATTGTATAATGGGGTTGATCTGTTTCTTGTGATAGAATGTACCGGCTTTTGACGCTGTTTCCGGTAGAAAATTCGGCGGTTTGCCGTAACAGGTTGCAAAATTACAACATTTTTGCCGTTTCGCGTTCGCTTTGTAAGCCGTCTTTGCTGATATTGCGTGATTTAGCGTGTGCGGCAAACCTTTATTTTACGCGGATGAGGGAGAGTCCGTCGCGTTCGGGGAGGATGAGTTGTTCCACGCGGGGGTCGTTTGCCACGTGGTCGTTGAAGCGGCGGATTCCTTGCGTTTGTGCGTCGCGGTCGTAGGCGGGGTCTACCACGTGGCCGTCCCAGAGCACGTTGTCGGCAAGGATGAGCGAACCGGAGTGGGTGTAGTTCATGAGGAGGTCGTAGTACTCTACGTATTCGCGCTTGTTGGCGTCGACGAAAACCACGTCGATGGAGAGGTTGAGGGAAGGAAGGAGTTCGAACACGCTGCCTACGATCATTTCCACCTTCGCTTCGTAGGGCGCGGCTTCGAGCCACGGCCTTGTGAAGCATTCCTGCTCGTCGTTGATTTCGAAGGTGTATACTTTTGCGCCGGCTTTCATACCCGATGCCATGGCGAGGGCGGAATAGCCCGAATAGGTGCCTATTTCCACTACGGTCTGCGGATTGGCCATCTGCATGAGCATGCGCAGCAGCTGCCCCTGCAGATGTCCCGATGCCATGCGCGGACGCAGGAGGTGAAGGTTTGTGGCGCGGTAGAGTTTCTGCAGATATTCGTCGGGTGCGGTGGTGTGGCTGAGTATGTAGTCGTCGAGCATGAAAGATAGGGAGGGGAAAATGGGGTGAAGTCAGTTACGCTTGTTTCTGGGGAAACATTCGAGCACTTGCGAGCGGAGGAAAGTGCGGTCTATGTTGGTGTAGATTTGTGTGGTGGCAAGACTCTCGTGTCCGAGCATGGCCTGTATGGCGCGCAGGTTCGCGCCGCCTTCGAGTAGGTGTGTGGCGAAGGTGTGGCGCAGCGTGTGGGGCGAAATGGTTTTGTCGATGCCTGCCTGTCGGGCGTAGTCGCGCAGGTTGTGAAACACGGTGATGCGCGAGAGGTGTTTGCCCCGTTGCTGGCTGACGAACACGTAGTCCTCCTCGCCTCGGCGTATGTCGATGTGGCAGCGCGAGGCGAACCAGAGGTTGAGTTCCTTTATGGCACGGGGCGAAATGGGCACGAGGCGCTGCTTGGAGCCTTTGCCGGTGACGCGGATGAAGCCTTCGTCGAGATACAAGTCGCTGAGCTGCAGCCCGCAGAGTTCGCTCACGCGGAGTCCGCAGCTGTAGAGCATTTCTATGATGGCGCGGTCGCGCTGGCCTTGTGGCAGGGAGAGGTCGATGGCGTCTTCTATGCGATCCACTTCGTCGAGCGTGAGCACGGTGGGCAGGCGCTGCGGCCGTTTTGGCGACTCGAGCAGTTCCGTGGGGTCGTCCTCGATGTATCCTTCGAGGAGCAGAAAGCGGTAAAAGGAGCGTACGCCGGAAAGGATGCGTCCGATGGACGTCTGCGCTATGCCGACGTCGTAGAGGGCAAAGGCAAAGCGGTGGAAGTCGTCGAGCGTGGCGTGGAGGAAGTCTACGCCTTCGTCGTGGAAGAAGTCGAGGAGTTTGTCCACGTCATGGCGGTAGGCGTCGCGCGTGTTGGCCGAGAGGCCTTGCTCGAGCATGAGGTAGTCGGTGAATTTCTTCAGCATGGCTTGGGCTCTACACGAGAATGATGGAAAGGAAGCCGCTGAGGAATCCGATGACTACCCCCCACCCTATCTCTCTGAGCGTGTGTTGGCGTAGAATGAGGCGTGCGGTGCTTACCATGCCGCAGAGGAGCACGGTGAGGCAGAGCCACCAGGTGGGGTCGAAGTTGAAGATGAGGGAGAAGGCAAGCAGTGCGCCGACCACTCCCGCCGATGCTGCCGCATGGGTGCTTACCTTGATGCGGCTGTTGACGAAGGCGCAGACGACCTGTATGGCGAGCGCGCCCACGATGATGCCGAGCGTGAAGCGCGGCATGTGTATGCGGTAGAGGAGCGCGAGGAGTGCGGCATAGCTTGTGATGCTGAGCACGTAGGGCACGTAACGGCGCTCGCGTTTGCCGAGTTGGTGGCGCGTCCATCCGTTTATCTTGCGGTAGATGTAGATGGTGAGGTGAGGCAGCAGTATGGTGAAGAAATACACGATGAGCGTGAGCACCACTTTCGTTTGCATGGGCAGCATGTTGAGGTAGCTGAATGCAAAGAGCGCCACGAAGGCTACGGCGGGAAGGTAGAACGGCGAGAACACGAGCGAGACGACGTGTGAGGTGAGCACTATCCAGAAGTAGCGTCGGCTGCCGCTGCCTTTCTCTCCGCTGTGCCACTGTATTTTCTCTTCCTCTCCGTCGGTTTCCGGAGCGATGGTGCTTTCTGGCACGAGCATGTGAAGTCCGCGCAACGACTGCTCTTCGAGCATGCTGGGCAGATTGTGGCGCGTGAAGGAGCGGTGGGGTGTGTGGTTCCCGTGTTTGTCTCCGTTTTCTTCTTTGGGCATGTATTTGCTGTCGGGGTTTTCTTCCATGGGAAATGTAGGTTTTTTATCCTTTTCTCAGTCGTGCGGTGGGGAAGCCGAGCAGGTCGCGGTATTTTGCCACGGTGCGGCGTGCCACGTCGAAGCCTTTCTTCTTGAGTTCGGCGGAAAGGAGTTCGTCGGACATGGGATGGCTTTTGTCTTCGTTCTCGATGATGTCGCGCAGTGCGGCGCGCACTTGGCGCGAGGAGAGTTCGTCGCCTTCGCTGGAGGTGAACTGTGTGCTGAAGAAGAACTTGAGGGGGTATGTTCCGTAGAGTGTCTGCACGTATTTGCTGTTCGTCACGCGCGAGACGGTGCTGATGTCCACCCCTACCCTTTCAGCCACGTCCTTGAGCGTGAGGGGCCGGAGCTGCTGCTCGTCGTCGTCTTCAAAGAAGGGCAACTGCAGGCTTACGATGGTGCGCATCACGGCGAGGAGCGTTTGCCGGCGGCGCGCCACGAGGTTGATGAACGACTGTGCCGCGTCGACCTTCTGACGGGCGTAGGTGTAGGCGTCGCGCTGCTGGCGGTTGAGTTTGGAGCGATGTGCCCCGTATTCCTTGATGCTTTGGCGGAAGGCGCGGCTCACGCGCAGTTCGGGCACGTCGCCGTTGTTGAGCGTCACGATGGGTTCGCCGTCGGGCGAGAGGCGCACGTAGAAGTCGGGGGTGACGGTGGGAAGGTTTGCTGAGGCGCTGTCGCTCAGTGCGCTTCCGGGCATGGGGTTGAGATGGGTAAGCTCGTGCTTCACGTGGGCAAGCGTTTCCTCGTCGATGTGGAGGCGGTTGGCAATGAGGTCCCATCGCCTTGAGGCGAAGTCCTTAAAGCAGCGGTCCACCACTTGCAGCGCGAGTTTGCGGTAGGGCGAATGGCGGTCGGGGTCGGCGAGCTGTATGTGGAGGCATTCCTGTAGGTCGCGCGCGCCTATGCCGCGAGGCTCGAACTGCTGCAGTATGCGGAGCACGCGTTCGAGTTCGTCGACAGTTGTCTCCACGTTGTGGTATATGGCGAGTTCGTCGCAGAGCGTGTTGAGGTTCTTGCGGAGGAAGCCGTCGCCGTCGAGCGACCCGATAATGTACTCCATGAGTTCCTCTTCGCGCGGCGTGAGGGCGTGTTCGCTTATTTGGCTGCGCAGTTCGTCGTAGAACGATGTGGTGCCGGAGAAGTCCATTTGCGTGCGCTCGCGCTCGGCATCGGCGCGCTGGCGCAGATAGTCGGGCACGTCGTCTTCGGAGAAGTAGTCGCCCATGGCGTCGGACTCGGCGCCGAAGTCTTCGGCGGAGTCGGTGTCGTAGTCGGTGCCGTCGCTTTCCTCCTCGTTGGTTTCGTTGTCGTCGTCGGCTTCTTCGCGTCGCTCTTCTTCGTTGTCGGGGGCGGAGTCGTCGAAGTCGTCGTCTTTTTCCTCAAGCGCAGCGTTGTCGAGCATCTCGTTGCGCACGCGTTCGGCGAGTTCCTCCACGGGCAGCTCCACCATCTTTGAGAGAGCTACCTGAAGGGTCTGAAGTTGCTGTGTCTGTACGGCAGCTTGCGTTTGTTCGAGTTTCTGGGCCATTGGAGTTTATGGATGTAGTAAATGTAACCGGTCGGGGCGACACGGCGCTTTTCAGCGAGCCGCCTCTCCCCGACCGGTTGTGTATGTGTGTTACAGCTTGTGGTTACTGCGCATCGTTGGCGTGGTCTGTCGGTTTGCCGCTTTTACGCACTGCCATCACGAGGGCTCCGACGAAGAGGATGAGCACGAGGGCGAGTGCCGCATAGCCGATGGCGTTGGTGGTGCTGACCGAAGCGGGACGGAACTCCATGACCACTTCGTGTTTGCCGGCGGGGATTTTAAGCGCGCGGAGTACGTAGTTGACGCGGCCGAGTTCGGCGGGCTGTCCGTCGATGGTCGCTGTCCATCCGGGATAGTAGATTTCGGAGAATACCGCCACGCCGCCTTTCTTCGTGTCGACGGTGTATTTGAGTTCGTTGGGCTCGTAGGAGGTGAGCTGCACGCTACCCGAGTCGAGCGGCGAACCGTCGAGCTGTGCCTTGAAGCGTTCGTCGGCTACGGCTTTGTGTTTGGTGTCGAGCCCCGTGAGTGCAGCCATTTCGCCGTCGGCGTCTTTTACGAACTGCAACTGGCCTACGAACCATCCGTTGCCGTTGGCTGTGGGATTCATGACGGGAGTGGCTGCCTGTCCGCTGCCGAAGATGAAGTACTTCGTGTTGAGCATGTTCATCACGGGAGCTATGCTGTCCATCGGCACTTGCGTCATGTCGCCGTTGGCCATGTTGATGGCGCCTGCGGCCTGCGTTATCTCGTTGTTGAGCAGACGGTCGATGAGGTCTTGGTAGCGGTGGAGCTTGGCTGCGTGGTAACCGCCTATGGAGTGGTGGTAGTAGGCTGTGGCGTTGCTCGTTTCGTTGAAGGGATTGCCTCCGCCGAGGTTCACCACGCGGTAGTAGGTGGTGTCGCGCAGAATGGCTTCGTCGGCAGGCGTCTTGGCGAAGGTTTCGGCCTGTTCGGTGGGGTCGGTGAAGCTTTCGTCGTTGAGGTAGCGCTTGTCGATCTGCCAAAGGTCTACGAGGCAGACGATGGCAAGGAGTATGCACGCCACCCATTCGGGCAACTTCTTGGCTACCATGAGCCAGATGAGTAGCACACCCACCACGATGATGCCCGCAGAGCGGAGCGCATCGGCAGAGAGAATGGCCTGGTGCATGGACGAGAGTGCGGTCTGGTAGGCCAGGACGAAGTCGGCGGGGAATCCATTGCTCTGCATCTGGCGGAACGTTTCGTTGTCGGCTGCCGATATGCAGTTGCCGGCGAGCGAGGGCGAGATCCAAAGCGCGAGGCTGAGGCCGAGGGTGAGAATGAGCGCTACGGGCAGACCGATGAGTTTGCGCTTGGGCACGTCGTTGCCTTTCCATTCGGTGAGGGAGAAGAGTTCGGGCTTCTTCATGATTTCTGCCAGGCAGAGCACGGCGAGAAGCGGCATGGTGAACTCTGCTATGACGAGCGCAGAACTTACCGTGCGGAACTTGGAGTACATGGGCAGGTGGTCAATGAGGAAGTTGGTGAGCTCGGGGATGTTCTTTCCCCATGCAAACACGAAGCTTACTATCGTGGCAAGGAGAAGCGCCCACTTCACGGGACCTTTCACGTAGAAGAGGCCGAGAATGAAGAGGAAGCATACGAGCGCGCCCACATACACCGGTCCCACGGTGAAGGGCTGGTCGCCCCAGTAGAGCTGTATGCCGGGAGGATAGGCTTGAATTTGCTTTTCCTGGAAAATCTGCTGTGTTTGTCCGGCGTGTTGGTAGAAGTCGTCGTAGCCGGGGAGTTCTTCCACGCCTTCGCGGTCGAGGATGGACGAAGAGCCGCCACCCTTGTAGTCGGGGATGAGGAGCGTGAGCGATTCGTCTATGCCGTAGCTCCATGCGGTGATGTAGTCGCGGTCGAGTCCGTCGGTGGCTTTTGCTGCGCCTTTGGCATCCTTCGGTGCGGAGAGTTCTGCCTTTCCGCGCATCGACTCTTTGGCGTAGGAGTAGGTGTGGTAGATGTTGGGGAGGTTGGCGGCTACGCCGAGCACGCCTGCCACCACGAGCACGCCGGTGGCTTTAAGCCAACTGCCGAATTGCTTGCTTACGATGGCGTGAACGCCGTAGCAGACCACGAGCAGGAACATGACGAACAGGAAGTAGTAGGTCATCTGTAGGTGGTTGCTCTGAATTTGAAATGCGGTGAAGAGTGCTGCCACGGCGCCGCCCCAAAGGTATTTGCCGCGGTAGCAAAGCACGAGTCCGCCTATGGTGGGAGGAATGAAGGCGAGGGTCATCACCTTCCAGATGTGTCCGGCGGCGATGATAATGAGGAAGTAGGACGAGAAAGCCCATATTACGGAGCCGAGCGCG
Organism: Bacteroidaceae bacterium; assembly: GCA_963649665.1. Taxonomy (GTDB): domain Bacteria; phylum Bacteroidota; class Bacteroidia; order Bacteroidales; family Bacteroidaceae; genus Alloprevotella. The sequence continues at coordinate 19,575 of CAVJJO010000046.1, forward strand.
GCAAGGTAGGGTTTGAAGTTGAAGGCTCTCAGCAGCACGTAGAAACCGAGCATGTAGAGAAACAGGTAGCTGATGGCGGGGAACCACTGGCCCGTGCCGAGGGCATAGATTTTCTCCACGGTCGACACGGCTTGGGTGGCGCCGTACGACGGCGAGGTCTGGTAGGTGGGCATACCGCTGAATATGGCGTTGCTCCAGCGTGTGGTTTCGCCGTTGTGGGAGGCGCTGTACTCCTGTTGTTCGTGGCCGAGACCTACGCCTGCCACAGAGTCGTGTCCGCCGAGCACCAGTCCTTCGCTCATGGGGGTGAGGAAATAGAGTGTGCTCAGGAGGAGAAAGGCCACGACGAAGATGATGTCGGGCGTGGCTTTCTTTATCATGCTGCTGATGTTCATATAGGGTTTTAAGTGTGCTTAAGGGCGTTGGTGGATGATTGTGTTCCGCCCTTGGTGGTTATCGGTGCAAAAATACAAATTCGTTTTCGGATAATAAGGAGAGGCCGCTGAACTTTATGGTTTAGAAGCGAACCACGATAAAGTAAGTGAATGTCAAAAAATAACTTGAGCAGTTTTTGATTCGAGAAATGTGCCACGGCGGGCTGAAAGCCCAACCTGCGCCTAGCCCAGGGCAACGCCCTGGGTAACATCGTGAGTATCAACGCGCCCTGAAAGGGCAAAAGCGTT
>CAVJJO010000047.1:0-19622 GCA_963649665.1 Bacteroidaceae bacterium
GAAACCATATGATATAAACGCTTTTGCCCTTTCAGGGCGCGTTGCTACTCACGATGGTACCCAGGGCGTTGCCCTGGGCTAGGCGCAGGTTGGGCTTTCAGCCCGTCGTTGGCGCATTTTTCCAATTGAAAAACTGCGCAAGTTATTTTTTGAAATTCACTTAAGTTTCGCGGATAATCTCCGTATGACAGTTCTCTTCAGTCAAGACTGGAGTCTTGACCTCCATGCGCTTTGCACCATCTCCCTAAACCAAAAACTTGGAGTCTTAACCTCCATACGCGTTGCACTAAATTGCTTAAGTTATGTAATGAGCATAACTTAAGGTTGCCAATCGTAAGGATGACGTTTGCGGAAGGAATTGCTGTTATGTTTAATACGTTCTTGAGTTTCATTCTTTATCTGCTCAATCTGCCCGATTCTGATACAAATACCCTGTAGAAGGATGAAGCGAAGAAAAAGTTTGCCCATGTGCATATTTGCACGTAAATTTGCGTGTCATGATAGATAAAGTTACCATCCAACGCATAATGGACGCGACGGACATTGTAGAAGTCGTGCGCGAATTTGTGGACCTGCGCAAAGCAGGAACCGGCTACAAGGGACTCTGCCCATTCCACAACGAAAAGACGCCGAGTTTCAACGTGTCGCCCGCAAAGCAGTTCTGCAAATGCTTCTCATGCGGAAAAGGCGGCAATGCCGTTCATTTCCTGATGGAACTCGAACAGATGACCTATCCCGAAGCCCTGAAATGGCTCGGGCGGAAGTATGGCATAGAAGTAAAGGAAAAGGAACTTACCGATGAAGAGCGCGAGCAGCAGAGCGAACGCGAAAGCATGTTCGTAATCAACGAATGGGCCAACACCTATTTCCAAACAATGCTTCACGACAACGTGGATGGTGTGGCCAAAGGTATGGCCTATTTTCGTTCACGCGGTTTCCGCGACGACATCATCCGTAAGTTCCATCTCGGCTATAGTCTGGAACAGCGCGATGCCATGAGCCAGGCCGCACTGCAAGCCGGTTATAAAGAAGAATTTCTGCTCAAGACCGGACTCTCGTATCGAACGGACGACGGCAGAGTGCTCGACCGCTACCACGGACGCGTGATATTTCCGGTCAGTTCCGTTTCGGGGAAAACCGTTGCATTCGGCGGACGCATCCTTTCTTCGGAAAAGAGCGTGGCAAAATATGTCAACTCTCCCGAAAGTCTCATCTACAGCAAAAGTCGCGAGCTGTACGGACTCTATCAGGCCAAGCAAGCTATTGTTCGTGAAGGTCGTTGCTTCCTCGTCGAAGGCTATACGGACGTCATATCCATGCACCAAAGCGGTGTGGAGAACGTGGTGGCATCGTCCGGCACTTCGCTTACAGAAGGTCAAATACGTCTGATTCACCGGTTTACGGACAACATCACCGTGCTCTACGACGGCGATGCGGCAGGTATAAAGGCCAGTTTGAGAGGTATAGACATGTTGCTCTCGGAGGGGCTTAACATCAAAGTGCTGCTCTTACCCGACGGCCACGACCCCGACAGCTTTGCCCGTTCACACAACGCACAGTCCTTTAAGAGCTACATTGACGAACATCAGGTGGACTTCATCAAGTTCAAGGTAGATCTTTTACAGAAGGAAGCCCAAAACGATCCGCTTAAACGTGCCGAACTTATCAGCAAGGTGGTGAAAAGCATATCTGCCATTCCCAACAACATCGTCAGACAGATGTATGTGAAAGAATGCGCCACCATGCTCCACGTGGGCGAGGACTTGATAATCAACGAAATAAACAAACTTCACATAGCTGCATCCCGCGACAAGGACAACAAAGCGGTACGCGCTGAGGGTGAGCAGTCTAAGGACGAGGAAAAACCACAGTCCACTACCCTACCTCTTGCACTCGAAGCAGGAGTGGCGGAAGAACGCGCACTCACGGCCATGCTGATTCGTTACGGAGAATGTCCCGTGCGCTGCGGAACGGACGCCGACAACACCGAAGCGACTCTCCCATTGGCAGTCTACGTAAAAGAATGCCTTGAAACCGACGGAATAACGTTTGCCACACCTCTTTACAAGCGCGTTCTTGAAGAAGCCAGCAGCAAAGCCAAAGCGGACAAAGACTGGCTGTCGCTCCCCTTTTTCCTTCGGCACACCGATGCCGAAATCAGTGCGCTCGCTTCAGAGCTCGCCGAAGACAAGTTTGAACTTAGTTCTGAACAACGAAAACAGTACACATCGGACAGGTATCGCCTTGAGGAACTCATTCCGCGAATGCTCAACGACTTTAAGCATTCTCTTATTAAGGCCCACGTTAAGTCGTTGCTTCAGTTGCTGCGAACTCCAGAAGTGAAAAACGACAAGGAGCGCGCCCGCCAAGTGTTGCAGCAATACATGCAAGCAAGCGCTATGGAACGCCAGTTTTCCCGCGTTCTCGGCGACCGCGTGATTCAACCGAAACGATAAAATCTGCAAGAATGTGCGTTGAACAAGGATTTTAATACTATTTTTGCCTTGCGAGACATCATTCGCAACAAGTTCCTGCGAAGAACAAAACTCACTCCAGAACCATATAACTCACGAATCTCTCAATTCATTATACTCTCACAAAAATGAAAGGAATAGTATTGGCCGGGGGTAGCGGCACCCGTCTCTACCCCATTACAAAAGGCATCAGCAAACAGCTCATTCCCATCTTTGACAAGCCCATGGTGTATTATCCTATATCCGTGCTCATGCTTGCGGGTATACGCGAAATACTTATCATATCCACTCCTCACGACCTTCCTGGTTTCAAGCGCCTTTTGGGCGACGGTTCCGACTTCGGCGTGCATTTCGAATATGCAGAACAGCCTTCACCCGACGGTTTGGCTCAAGCTTTTATTATCGGCGAGGAATTCATCGGCAACGACTCCGTATGTCTTGTGCTCGGCGACAACATATTCCACGGAAGCAACTTCGGACGTATGCTCCGCAACGCAGTGAAGACTGCTGAAGAGGACGGACGCGCCACCGTGTTTGGATACCGCGTGAACGACCCCGAACGCTATGGCGTGGTGGAATTCAACGAAGACGGCCAGTGTGTGAGCATTGAAGAAAAGCCTGCCCAGCCTAAGTCAAACTATGCGGTGGTGGGTCTTTATTTCTACCCCAACAAAGTGGTAGAAGTAGCCAAAAACATCAAGCCTTCTGCACGCGGCGAACTCGAAATAACCACAGTGAACCAGCAGTTCCTCAGCGACGGCGAACTCATGGTGCAGACGCTCGGTATAGGTTTCGCCTGGCTCGACACGGGTACGCACGACAGCCTGAGCGAAGCATCCACTTTCATAGAAGTAATAGAAAAGCGCACAGGATTGAAGATAGCCTGCCTTGAAGGCATAGGACTAAAGCAAGGATGGGTTACCCCCGAGCATGTTCGCGAAATAGCGCGTCCTATGAGTAAGAATCAGTACGGACAATACTTGCTTAAACTCGCCGACGAAGTGGAAAAGAACGCCTAAGAATACCCGATATGTACTTTCCAAAGAACGCCACGCTTTGGCTTTTGGTGCTTTTGATGTTGCTTACGCCCAAGAACTTAAAGGCACAGAACACAGAGTCTGCGTTGACTGGTACTTTTGAGCGTGTGAAGGACATCAACGAGATTGCCGCAGACGATTATTGCCTTTTCGGAGCATGGGCGCAATATGGAAAGAATCCTCGGACTTTCAACCTTGCCGCATCAAGCGTTCTAAGTTCCTACAAGAAAAAGATTAAGGCTCTACCCTACTCCGACGGCGCTACGAAACGCATTGTCTGTCAAGACCCTACCCTCGTTTGGCATATACAGAAGCAATCGGATGGAAACTATCTGATTCGATCCGCCTCAACAAGTAAAGTGCTCTCGCGTAAAGCAAACAAAGAACTTGGCCTTTTACTTGAGAGTTACAAGGAAAAGGCTTTGTCTGAGTGGACCATAACCGCTGACGGATCAGGCTCATTCATCGCCAATTATGCCGAAAATGGCTACCGGACGTTAACTTGTGCCTATCCCAATGGACAAGTGGTATGCTTTGACAACTATGCCGAAGGCGAACCTTTGTTTATCTACAAAAGGATTTCCACGAATGCTCCTGAACAAGGCACGATAAGCGTACCAAAGGACGGAGCAAGCGTGGCCTTGGTATCGGGAAATGTGGCCTATGACGCGGTTGCGTTGAAGTCCGTTCCTACGGAAGGATTTCTCCTAACGGATAGTACCTATGCGACGGACGGAGCGTTTAGCCGATTCGTGTGCAAAACGGCAACTGACGATGCAAAGGCATTTTCATTAAAGAGTGAAATAAGTGACACCTACTTAAGCGCTGATTTTACGCTTACTCCGGAGCCCGCACTATGGCAACTGCGCGATGGGAGTTTGATCGGCTACTCATCTGTAGACGACGTGCGATATGCATGCTACAGTGCCGCACTTGACAAATGGTTGTTGCTCACTAAAGAAGAGCAGAAAGAGCAGGCAGCACAGTTAGCCACGATAGGCTTCTTGTCCCCTACCCCAACTTCCAATCTCGCAGAAGACGGAACAATGTCGCTGACGGGAGGATGGAGCGCTGAAGCACTTTCGCAGTTGGACTTCAGTTCTGCCACGAACCTTGACTTGACTGGCATATCGCTTCCCGTAAAGGCGCGCTCCTTCGCCGATACGCCACCGACTGCCAATTTCCCCATCTTTGTAGCGAACGAATCCTCGTCGGCTGTTCCCGACGACTGGCATTTTGTTGTGGTAGTCAACGACAACAAATATTGTTTGCACAAAAGCACAGAGCTTGCCGACGGAGAAGCCTACTATTCACCCTGCGACATCACGCTCGGCAATGCGCAACTGACCTATACACGGAAACCAATAGAAGGCACCGCATGGCAAACAGTCTGCATACCTTTTGCAGTAACTGATTTGCCCCAAAATGCACAATTCTATATAATTAAGGACCAAAACGCCAACGAAATGGTTCTTCAGAGCGTATCGCATCTTGAAGCAGGAAAGCCCTATTTGTTTAGAAGCGCAAATGAAGAAAGCGGTTTTTCCGCAGAAGAAGTTCTTCAATTCATCTGTAAGGAAGGAAACCTTATTGGTAGTGCAACGGAAAGCAACGGACTGCAAGGCGTATATTCGCTGTTTAAAGTGGAACAGGCCGCTTCGGATGTCTATATGTTGAATCCTTCCACGTCAGCCTTTCAGCGCGCTGCAACGGGAAGTCGACTTAAACCTTTCCGTGCCTTTCTCCGCACGGCAAACAATGCAGTAAAAGTTCGCCTCATACTAAAATAAGAAATACATCGCACAATGATTATAGCAGTAGACTTTGACGGCACCATCGTCGAACATCGTTATCCCGAAATAGGCAAGGAAGTACCATTTGCCACAGCCACCTTGCGCCAACTCATCAACGACGGGCACAAACTCATCCTTTGGAGTGTTCGCGAAGGCGAACTCCTGCAGCAAGCCGTAGATTGGTGCGAAGAAAGGGGCGTAAGATTCTATGCCGTCAATGCCGATCTTGATGAAGATGCCAAAGACAAGTCAGGAAGCAAGCATTTCAGCCGAAAAATAAAGGCACACGTGTTTATTGACGACCGCAACGTGGGCGGCCTTCCCGATTGGGGGGTAATCTACCAGCTCGTCACCCGCAAGCAGAGTCTCATGCAATACTTGCAAAGTGCCGACACTGAGAGCGAGCCCAAGAAAAAACCTTGGTGGAAATTCTAACGTTTACGCCAACCCATTCCACAAGAGAGTCATCACTATGAAAATACCCAGCGCACATCAAATGAAAGAACTGGATGAATATACCATCCAGTCGGAAGACATATCGCCCATTGACCTTATGGAACGCGCATCCGCAAAGGTCACAGACTTCATTAAGCAAAACTACCCCCATCGCCAACGCCACATCGCAGTATTCTCCGGTCCTGGAAACAATGGCGGTGACGGACTCGCGGTTGCGCGCCAACTCAATGCCGTTGGTTACGAACACGTGGAAGTTTTCCTCTTTAATACTTCCAATTCGCTCAGCGCAGACTGCAAAACCAATGCAGAGCGTTTACAGAACGAATGCCGCAATGTGGCATACACCGAAGTGACCCAACAATTTGAAGCGCCTCAACTTACCGCCCAAACACTCATCGTTGACGCTTTGTTCGGAACGGGACTCAATAAGCCGCTTAGTGGAGGATATGCCGCGCTTGTGCAGTTCATCAACGCTTTGGGTGCTGAGATTATCTCCATAGACATGCCTTCGGGGCTGATGTGTGAAGACAATTCCTTCAACTCCTATTCCTCCATTGTCTGCGCCACACATACCCTTACTTTCCAACTCCCCAAACTCGCGCAACTGCTCCTCGACAACCAAAACTATGTAGGGCAACTCCATCTAATTGACATTGGCCTCTCTCCCGAAAAAGTGGAAGAAATGCCGGTGCAGTTCAGCATCACTGAACCACAGGAAATAAAGCGCATGCTAAAGTCGCGACCTGCATTCGGCCATAAAGGCACGTTCGGTCACGCATTGCTCATTGCCGGACAATATGGCATGGCAGGCGCTGCCATTCTTGCTGCAAAAGCCTGTTTGCGCAGCGGTGTGGGAAAAGTAACGCTCCATACTCCCACGTCAAACAATGCCATTCTTCAGACTGCCGTTCCAGAAGCTGTCATCAGCCACGATGCCGATGAAAACATCTTTACGACACCGTTGCCAATGGATTCCTTCAATGCCGTGGCAATAGGTCCTGGCATAGGCACGCATAAACGTACGGCGCTCGCACTGATAGAACAAATCAGCCATTCATCCTCACCGCTCTTGCTCGATGCCGACGCACTGAACATCTTGGGCGGACATAAAGGCTGGATTCCCCAAATACCTGCCAACGCCATACTAACTCCCCACCCTGGCGAAATGATTCGTTTGGGCATCTGCAACCACGATTCCTATAGCATACTCATGGAAGCAATCAACATGGCCAAACGCTACAACATCTTCCTCGTGCTAAAAGGGCATTATACAGGAGTCTGCACCCCGTCGGGACACGTCTATTTCAACCCCACAGGAAATTCGGGCATGGCTACAGCCGGAAGCGGCGATGTGCTCTCGGGTATCATAACCTCACTCCTAGCCCAAGGCTACTGTCCCGAAACAGCATGTCGCTTGGGCGTATACCTCCACGGACTCGCCGGCGACATTGCCGCTGCTGAATTGTGCGAAGAAAGCATAACTGCTTCCGACATCATAGCGCATCTGCCCCACGCCTTCCGTAAACTTCGCGAAGCCTAAATGATTTCGGCTGAAAGCCATTCCCATAAAAATCAAAACGTCATGAAACGACTTTTCCTTATAGCTTCGGCGCTCTTCATTTCCGCCGTTTCTTTTGCCCAAACTCAAGTGTCCGATTACCAACCCGGCATCACTGAAGAAGGCATCACGTATTTTCTCCCTCAGACCTATGTGCGTGTGGTTGTCACCGCAAAGAAGGTACACCACACACCGGGCGAATTTTGCGAGTATGCCCAGCGCTATCTGCGTTTGAACGACGTGGCGCAAACGGCCTATGACGAGTGGACGATACAAGACGTAAGCCTCGCTTCGTTTGGCAAAGCCGACAAGTCACGTGTCTACACAGTGAAACTCAAGAGCAAGACGTCCGCTCCGCTTGTGACGCTTTCAACAGACGGCCGCCTTTTGGCCATCAACACGTCTGCCATGAACGAAAACGAACTCACTCAACCCTCAGTGGTCAAGGATAAGGCAGAAAAAACACAATCGGGCAATTTCAAGACGCAGGAAATACTTTCTGCCGGTAGTACGGCCAAGATGGCAGAACTTGCTGCGAATGAAATTTACGACATCCGTGAAAACCGTGGACTTCTTTCCAAAGGGCAAGCCGACTTTATGCCCAAAGACGGCGAACAACTCCGTCTGATGCTTGCCAACCTTGACACGCAAGAAGACGGTTTGTTGCAACTCTTTACGGGTACGGAGTCAAGCGAAACCCACACTTTGGTCTTCGACTTGCTGCCTACTTCCGACGTGACAAAATCGCCGATTTTCCGTTTTTCCAAATATCTCGGCGTAGTCGATGCCGATGATCCCGCCGGTGTTCCCGTTTATTTAGATGTCAAGGATTTGCGAACAGTCCCCGAAGTGGCTGTTGATCCAAAGGCAAAAGCAAAGAAAGAAGTGGAAGACGTGCGCTATGCCGTGCCTTCCCGTGTGAGCATCCGCATCTATACCGACGAACAGGAATATGCCTCCATGTCCTTCCCCATGGCGCAATTCGGAAATGTAGAACATCTCGGCGCAGACCTTTTCAACAAAAAGATGGGTACGCGCATCACCTTCTACCCCGAAACGGGCGGCATCGCCCATGTGGAGGGCGAAGAACAGTAATGCTGTTCATCATCGGGAAAATGTGTACACAAATCAGTGATTGTGTTGTACTTCAGTAATCCGCTTAGCAATAACTTTGCAGCATAAAATATAAAGCCTATCAAGATGGACAACGTACACGTTTTTAAAACCATTCCAGACTACAACGACTTTGTTGGAGCAAGAACGCTACATCCGCTTGTGAATGTTATAAACATGGCGGAGTTGGGCAGAATGCAACACATGCTGCACCGCTTTGGGTTCTATGCCTGTTATCTGAAAGAGCACCTTTGCGGTCCGCTCTACTATGGGCGAAGTCAATACGACTACCGCGAAGGAACCCTCGTGTTTATCGGACCCAATCAAGTGTCAGGAGTCAACGACGGAAAATATACCGAAAATCCCAAGGGATGGATTTTGCTTTTCCATCCCGACTTACTCTTGGGCACTCCTTTGGCAAAGAAAATGAAGGAGTATACGTTCTTCTCCTATTCTTCCAATGAAGCCCTTCACATGTCCGACCGTGAACACGAAACGATCAGTGCTTGCCTGCAAAGCATTCGCGATGAATTGTCGGAAACGATAGACAAGCATACAAAGAGCATCGTTGTTTCAAGCATAGAAGTGTTCTTGAACCACTGCGTGCGGTTCTACGACCGGCAGTTTGTGACTCGCGAAAACATCAACCACGACGTCATTAGCCGTTTCAACGACATTCTCGACGAATACTTCAGTTCCGGCAACACAAAGCAGAACGGACTGCCTTCAGTGAAGTGGTGTGCCGACGAAGTGCACCTCTCTGCCAACTATTTCGGCGACCTGATAAAGAAGGAAATCGGAATGAGCGCACAGGAGTACATTCAAAACAACATCGTTGAGCGTGCAAAAGATCTCCTTTTTGAACGTGGACTCACCGTGAGCGAGATTGCCTATCGTTTGGGGTTCAACTACCCCCAACATCTTAGTCGAATGTTCAAGAAAGTGACGGGAGTCACTCCCAACGAATTCCGATTGGCAAATTAATCGCCCACAAACAGCATTCACTCTTCATATGCTATCCCACAAGGAGCACAATAGCCGAAACAAACACGTGGCATTGTGCTCCTTATTTTACATTTCTCCATACATATCACTTTCAAAAATAGCGAATTAGTAAAGAAACGAAGTTCAAACCTTTGATTTTCCCTACACAAGGCGTAATTTTGCAGAAAATAACCCCAACGCAAACTAACGCGACATCCAAACGGCTACAATATTCACTTCCCTCCTAATATATTTTCATATAGAAGCGCACTTTGGCACTCATTTTGTTTGCATGCAAAACTAACAAGAAGCAAACAACTCAAAAACAAAAAAACAATACGAAGCCAAGCGCCCAATATGATTATAGTAAAGCGGCGATAATGCCCTTATCGCCATTATCTAATTCTGTACATCAACTATGAGTTACGAAATATCCGAATCCACCATGCGAATCCTCAAGAAAAGCAAGAGCATAGCCATGCGTGCCAAGCTTTCAGAGGTAAACACATTGTGCTTGTTGCTCAGCTTAATAGACGAAGAAACTATTGTAAAAGTTTTCAAAGCACTACATGTTGAAATTGAGACTCTAAGAGAAGTCCTTGAATCGAAAATCTCAAGAACGGCAATGGCTTCTCCCAGCGTAACATTAATAGACGAAGAAAACATAGCACTTGATGCAGCATGCAGCAGAGTGCTTAAACTATCTGTCCTTGAATACAAACTTTCCAAAGGGCTGATTGACGATGCCGTGTTGCTGTGCCTTGCCATTCTTCACGACCGCAGTAACGATGCCAAAAGCCTTTTGGCAAACTATCGCGTCGACTATTCGGCCTTGCGTTCCATCGCACTGGGCGAACAGCCTACTGCCGACTATGCATCGACCAACGACGGAGACGTTGAAGACCCGTTCCCCGGCGAAGGCAGCGAGGGCGACAATTTTCAGTCCACAGATACCAAAACAGCAGAAGGAAAGTCCGACACACCTGTCATCGACAATTTCAGTACCGACCTCACTGCTTTGGCACAAAAAGGTGCGCTCGACCCCGTTCTCGGACGCGAGAAGGAAATTGAGCGAATGATGCAGATTCTTTGCCGCCGCAAGAAGAACAATCCCATTATCATCGGCGAACCCGGTGTGGGAAAGAGCGCCATTGTAGAAGGACTTGCCATCAACGTAAGTCAGCACAAAGTGCCTCGCTTGTTGCAGGGGAAGCGCATCGTGTCGCTCGACATGGCTGCCATCGTTGCCGGAACGCAATATCGCGGACAGTTTGAAGAAAGACTGCGCCGGCTCATCAAAGAGATAAAGGCGCATCCCGAGATTGTATTGTTCGTCGATGAAATACACACCATTATAGGTGCCGGTGCTTCAGCAGGGTCGCTTGATGCGGCCAACATACTGAAACCCGCCCTTGCCCGTGGAGAAATACAGTGCATCGGTGCGACAACCATTTCCGAATTCAAGAAGACTATTGAGAAAGACGGTGCACTCGACCGCCGTTTCCAAAAAGTAATGCTTGAACCCACCACGCCCGAGCAGACTTACGAGATTCTCAAAAACATAAAGGAGCGCTACGAAGAGCATCACAACGTGAAGTACACCGATGAAGCACTTCACAACTGTGTAGCCCTTACAAACCGCTACATCTCTGACCGTGCGCTTCCCGACAAAGCCATTGACGCGCTCGACGAAGCCGGAAGCCGCAAGCACCTCGAAACGCTCGGCGCACCGAAAGAAATAGAAGAACAGGAACGTTTGATCAACGAGACACGTGAACGCAAACTTTCCGCTGCACGTGATCAGAACTACGAACTTGCTGCCAACCTCCGCGATGAGGTGGCAAAGATGACAGCAGAACTTGAGCGCATGACACGCGAATGGCAGGAGAACCAGAAGTCGAACCCTGAAGAAGTTACTGCTGACGACATCGCGCGCGTGGTTTCCCTCATGAGTGGCGTACCTGCCAATAAAGTGGCCAAAAACGAAAACGAGCGTCTCAAAGGCCTTGCCGATGCATTGCGAAGCAAAGTCATCGCCCAGGACGAAGCCGTAACAAAACTCACGCGAGCCATCATACGCAACCGCATAGGCCTAAAGGGTAATGACCGTCCCATCGGCACGTTCCTCTTCGTGGGCCCCACCGGTGTCGGCAAAACGCATCTTGTAAAATGCCTTGCAGAATGGCTCTTTGGAAATGCAAAATCACTTATCCGCATTGACATGAGCGAATATGGTGAGAAGCACAGCGTGAGCAGACTCATCGGTGCACCTCCGGGATATGTAGGTTATGAAGAAGGCGGACAGCTCACCGAACAAGTGCGCCGCCATCCCTACTCCGTCGTGCTGCTCGATGAAATAGAAAAGGCACACGGCGACGTATTCAATACGCTCTTGCAGGTAATGGACGAAGGACGCCTTACGGACGGCAATGGAACGACCATCGACTTCCGCAATACCATTATAATAATGACCTCCAACAGCGGATCGCGCCAAATCAAGGAGTTCGGACAGGGCGTCGGTTTTAACCGACTCGATAGCGCCATTGACGGCAAAACGGCAGAAAGCATCGTGCGCAAGGCTTTGAGCAAACAGTTCTCGCCCGAATTCCTCAACCGCCTGGACGACATCATCATGTTCAATCCTTTGACAAAGGACAATGCGCACACCATAGCCCAACTCGAATTGGACAATCTTGCCAAGCGATTGAAAGAAAACAAAATGACGCTCACCGTTTCCGACGACGTGAAGCAACACGTCGTTGACAAAGGTTTCGATGCGCAGTTCGGTGCCCGTTCGCTGAAACGAGCCATTCAGCACGAGGTTGAAGACGCACTCTGCGACTACATTGTAGAACACCCAGACAAGCATGCTTTCCATGCCGAAATGGTTGAAGGAAAGGTGGCTGTCTCCACTAAAGAACAAGACTAAAGAACACTTAAGGGACAAGGCTAAGCATTGCAGCAAAAGCCTTGCCCCTCAGTGCGTTTTTATAAATACTCTATATCATACCATTTATAATGAACTATATCAAGACTAAAATAGAGGGTGTAGTCATCCTTGAGCCCAAAGTGTTTGAAGACGAACGCGGCTATTTCATGGAAACCTGGCGCGAGAGCGACTTCAACGAAGCCATCGGCCATGAAGTGCGTTTCGTGCAGGACAACCAATCTAAGTCTTCTTTAGGTGTGCTCCGCGGTCTTCACTACCAGAAAGGCGACCTTTCTCAAGCAAAGCTCGTACGAGTACTTCGAGGCACTGTGGTCGACGTTGCTGTTGACCTCCGTCACGATTCCCCTACCTTCGGACAATATGTGATGGTGGAACTCAGCGAAGAAAACAAACGCCAACTCTTCATACCCCGCGGTTTCGCCCACGGCTTCCAAGTTCTCTCCGATGAGGCTGTGTTCACCTACAAAGTGGACAATCGCTATGCACCCGAGGCAGAATGCTCCATCCGCTACGACGACTCTACCATCGGCATAGAATGGCCTATCACTGACAAGAATACAGTGGTTCTTTCCGACAAGGATTTAAACAAGGCTGTAAGTTTTGACGAAGCGGAAAAGTTCTAAGCTAAACTTCCCCGCCTTTCTTTCTTATGGAAAGCGAACAATTTCCCTATCTATAAATGACTCTCTGACAAGGCGGCTATTATCAATCCGCCCTAATACCTACTGAATGAAGCATATACGCAACTTTTGCATCATTGCCCACATCGACCATGGCAAGAGTACCTTGGCCGACCGCTTGCTGGAACGTACCCAAACGGTGAACGTTACCGAGGGACAGATGCTCGACGACATGGATCTTGAACGCGAACGCGGTATCACCATCAAGAGCCACGCCATACAAATGGAATATGTCTATAACGGCGAAACCTACAGACTCAACCTTATTGACACTCCGGGGCATGTTGACTTTGCCTACGAAGTGTCACGAAGCATTGCGGCCTGCGAAGGTTGCCTCTTGCTTGTTGACTCCACGCAAGGTGTACAGGCTCAGACCATTTCCAACCTCTACATGGCCATCGAACACGACCTTGAAATCATACCCGTGCTCAGCAAATGTGACATGGTCAACTCCATGCCCGAAGAAGTAGAGGACGAAATCATCGACTTGCTCGGCTGCAAGCGAGAGGACATCATTCGTGCTTCAGGCAAGACCGGTGATGGCGTAGAAGACATTCTCCAAGCTGTAGTGGAAAGAATTCCCGCTCCCGTCGGCGACGAGAACGCTCCACTCCAGGCTCTTATCTTCGACTCCGTGTTCAATCCCTTCCGTGGCATCATCGCTTATTTCAAGATTGAAAACGGATGCATCCATAAAGACGAAGAAGTCCTTTTCGTTAACACCAAAAAGAAATATCACGCCGATGAAGTGGGTGTGCTCAAAATGGACCTTTCACCCCGCAAAGAACTTCGTTGCGGCGATGTAGGTTACATCGTAAGCGGCATCAAGACTGCCACTGAAGTCAAAGTGGGCGATACCATCACATCGGTTTCCAATCCTTGCGAAAAGGCAATTGCAGGTTTCGAAGAAGTCAAACCTATGGTGTTTGCCGGCGTCTATCCAATAGAAACAGAAGACTTCGAGCAACTACGCGCCAGTCTTGAGAAACTCCAGCTGAACGATGCCTCGCTCACCTTCCAGCCAGAGTCGTCCGTAGCCTTGGGATTTGGCTTCCGTTGCGGCTTCCTCGGATTGCTCCACATGGAAATCGTGCAGGAACGTCTCGACCGTGAGTTCAACATGAACGTGATCACCACGGTGCCCAACGTAAGCTACCACATCTTCGACAAGCACCAGGAAATGCGCGAGGTTCACAATCCCGCAGGCATGCCCGACGCCACAGAGATTGACCATATTGAAGAACCCTATATCCGTGCCTCCATCATTACCCGTACGGACTATATTGGCAACATCATGACCCTTTGCCTT
Organism: Bacteroidaceae bacterium; assembly: GCA_963649665.1. Taxonomy (GTDB): domain Bacteria; phylum Bacteroidota; class Bacteroidia; order Bacteroidales; family Bacteroidaceae; genus Alloprevotella. Next base: position 14,355 of record CAVJJO010000047.1, read on the forward strand.
GGCAAACGTGGCGAACTTGTAAAGCAAGAGTATGTGAGCGGCAACCGTGTGGAACTCTACTACGACATGCCTCTCGCTGAAATCGTCATAGACTTCTACGATAAGCTGAAGTCCATCTCCAAGGGTTATGCATCTTTCGACTATCATCCCATCGGTTTCCGTCCGTCAAAACTCGTGAAGCTTGACATTCTGCTCAACGGAGAACCGGTTGACGCCCTTTCCACCCTTACACACGTGGACAATTCCGTATATTTCGGACGCCGAATGTGCGAGAAACTCAAGGAACTCCTTCCCCGCCAGCAGTTCGACATTGCCATACAAGCTGCCATCGGAGCAAAAATCATTGCCCGCGAAACGGTCAAGCAAGTGCGTAAGGACGTAACAGCCAAATGTTACGGCGGCGACATTAGCCGAAAGCGAAAACTCCTTGAAAAGCAGAAACGTGGTAAAAAGCGCATGAAAGAAATTGGCAACGTGCAAGTGCCGCAAAAGGCATTCCTTGCCGTGCTGAAACTTGACTGATACGCCAATCCGTGAGCTACGTTTGCCAACGTTATGGTTCCATTCGCCATAAGGTTCTCTCAAAACAGACTTGCTCTGGCAAACGCCTCAAAGCATCCATCCCCTACTCCATCATCCACCATGTTAGCAGAATATAAAGACGTGCAGCTTTCCATCGAGGGTAAAACTCTTTTGGAACACGTCAACTTCACAATAAACGAGAACGACTTTATCTACCTCATCGGTAAGGTAGGAACGGGCAAAAGCACATTGCTCAAGTCGCTCTATGCAGAAATGCCCATCGCTGAGGGCGAAGCTACAATACTCGATGTAAACCTAAGGAAACTCAAGCGCAAGCACGTTCCTTCGTTGCGTCAGCAATTGGGCATCGTGTTCCAGGATTTCCAACTGCTTCGCGAGCATACCGTCGGACAGAATCTCGACTTCGTGCTTCGCAGCATCGGGTGGAAAAAGAAGTTGCGCCCTGAACGCATCAGTGCAGTTCTGCAGGCAGTAGGCCTTGAAGGTTGCGAAAACAAGTTTCCTCACGAACTTTCGGGTGGAGAGCAGCAGCGCGTGTGCATTGCCCGTGCATTGCTCAACAAACCCAAAATCATTATAGCCGATGAACCCACCGGCAACCTCGATGCCACGACGAGCGGCCAGATTATGCAGATTCTCCATGCCGTACGCGAGAGAGGAACGGCCGTGGTTATGGTAACGCACAACCTCAATCTTCTTGACCAATATCCCGGAGTGGTATATGAGTGTGCCGACGGCACCTTGCATGAAGTGACCGAAAACTACAACCAAGCCATGGAAGTCGGCCTGCAATAGCAGCCTGCCGATTTCGCGAAATGGCTTATTTATAAAACCCATAAAAATAGAAAAACCATACAACTATGAAAATACTGAAGTTTGGCGGCACCTCCGTCGGTACGCCGCAACGCATGAAGGAAGTTTGCAACCTCATCACCGACAAAGAGCGCAAGATTGTAGTTCTCTCAGCCATGTCGGGCACCACAAATTCTTTGGTGGAGATTTCAGACTACATCAAGAAACGCAATCCCGAAGCTGCCAACAACGTCATCAACAAACTGCGCACCATCTATGCGCGCCACATTGACGAACTCTATGCCACCGCCAAGATGGCGGAGCAGACGCGAAAGCTCGTGATGGACATCTTCATGCACCTTCACCATCTTACGGGGATGGAGTACTCTTCCGAACTCGACAAGGAAATCCTTTCGCAGGGCGAAATAATCAGCACCAACATGGTGACCAATTATCTCAAGGAATGTGGTGTAAACGTGAAGCTCATCCCGGCACTCAGTTTTATGAGAACGGACGACAAGGGCGAGCCCGATCTCAACTACATCAAGGACCATCTGCAGACCATCCTCAAGCAGGAAGAGAAATACGACCTTTACATCACGCAGGGATTCATCTGCCGTAACTACCTCGGCCAGATCGACAATCTCCAGCGCGGCGGTTCCGACTATACGGCCTGCCTCGTAGGCGCAGCACTCTATGCCGACGAGATACAGATTTGGACCGACATCGACGGAATGCACAACAACGATCCACGCTTTGTTCCCAACACGACTCCCGTGCGCCAACTCAACTTTGAAGAAGCTGCCGAACTCGCTTACTTCGGTGCAAAGATTCTTCATCCCACTTGCATCCAGCCCGCCCACTTTGCCGGCGTTCCCGTGCGTCTGCTCAACACGATGGACCCTTCTGCCCCCGGTACCATCATCAACAACGAGATGCAACATGGTCACATAAAGGCCGTTGCCGCCAAGGACAATATCACCGCCATCAAGATTGTCTCCTCCCGTATGCTCCTCGCCACAGGGTTCTTGCGCAAAGTTTTTGAAATCTTCGAAACCAACGCTACTCCCATTGACATGGTCACTACCAGCGAAGTGGGCGTATCGCTGAGCATCGACAACACTACCCACCTCGCACCCATCGTGGAAGAATTGAAGAAATACGGTACGGTAGAAGTTGACGAAAACATGTGCATCATCTGCGTAGTCGGCGACTTGCAGTGGGGCAATGTAGGCTTTGAGTCGCTCGTGAGTGAAGCGTTGGCCAAAATACCCGTAAGAATGATTTCCTATGGAGGCAGCAACTACAACATCTCCTTCCTCGTCAAGGAAAGCGACAAGAAGCAGGCTCTCTGCGCTTTAAGCGAGAAACTCTTCAAATAATCACAGATTCCTTCATTATCCCCCGATTACGTAACACATTCCAACACAACACCTCTTTACATGACTTTTCCTTTAGACCGTTTCGCCTCGCTCAAAACGCCTTTCTACTTCTACGACCTTTCCTTGCTCGAAACCACGCTGCAGACCATAGACAAGGCCGTAGCAGCCTATCCCGCTTTTCATGTGCACTATGCAGTGAAGGCCAATGCCAATCCGCGTGTGCTCAGCACTATAGCCGCCCATGGCTTAGGTGCCGACTGCGTGTCCGGCGGTGAAATAAAAGTGGCCATTGCCAATGGGTTCGATGCCGGTAACGTAGTATATGCAGGCGTAGGAAAAAGCGATTGGGAAATAGCGCTCGGCCTGGAGCAAGGCATCTTGTGCTTCAACGTTGAAAGTCTTCCGGAGCTTGAAGTAATCAACGAGATTGCCACCCGCATGGGAAAGAAAGCGAAAGTTTGTTTCCGTGTCAATCCCAATGTCGATGCCCACACCCACAAGAAGATAACCACGGGACTTAACGAAAACAAGTTTGGCATTGCCATGGAAGACCTTGTTCCCGCCATTCGCCGTGCCGATTCGCTCCCTTCCGTAGAATATGTCGGTATGCATTTCCACATTGGCAGTCAAATTCTTGACCTTTCGGTCTATGAAGCGCTCTGCCAGCGTATCAACGAGTTGCAGAACCAACTCGATGCTGAAGGCATCCACTCCCGCATCATCAATGTAGGTGGAGGTCTTGGCATTGACTACGACAATCCCGATGCCAATCCCGTTCCCGACTTCGACCGCTATTTTGCCATCATAGCCCGTTCGCTTCAGTTGCGCGAAGGACAGGAAGTTCATTTTGAACTGGGTCGTTCCGTTGTGGCACAATGCGGCACGCTCATCGCACGCACACTCTTCGTGAAGGAAGGCCATACCAAGAAATTCGTCATTGTCGATGCCGGTTTCACCGAACTCGTACGTCCTGCCATGTATGGTTCGCACCACTTCACGCAAAACATTTCCGCCAGCAGTTCGAGTGAGGTTGAAACCTACGACGTGGTAGGACCTATCTGCGAGAGCAGCGACGTGTTCAGCACCGACGAGAAACTTCCTCTCACCCATCGTGGCGATTTCATCGCCTTCCGTTCCGCCGGAGCCTATGGCGAAATCATGGCATCGTGCTACAACTGCCGCACCCTTCCCGAAAGCTATTATAGCGAATAAGCATAAAGAGGCGCCACAACGAGAGTCATTCATTTGACCACAAAATATAGTGGCTATCCGCTCATAATACCCTTTATAAAAGCATCGTGCTCAAAAATTGCGTTAAATCCGCTATGAAGCACGATGCTTTTTTGTAACTTTGCGATTATGGAGTTACTAAGAAAAATCACACACACATTTTCGCTATATAAAGGCTTGGCAATTACGTTGTCGGCCCTCATGTTCGTAGGCACTTCCGCAGCCGCCCGTAAGAAAGATCCCAAGGCAGGAAAAGGCATGGCAGCCGTGACCGCGATGGAACCCGATGCCATGGCACGCAAAGCCACGGGCGAACGACGCATGGAGCATGCCGCTGCAGTATTCCTTCATTCCAGCAATTCGCGTATCAACTCGCGCTACAAGGAAGGAATAGACGTTTCGCACTATCAAGGAAACATCAATTGGGACGACGTGGTGAACGGCACACCCATTTCCTATGTTTACCTTAAGGCTACAGAAGGCGCATCGCTGGTAGACGACACCTACGAGCGCAACCTGTCCGAAGCCCGGCGCGTAGGTCTCAGCGTGGGAAGTTACCACTTCTATCGCCCCAATGTAAAATGGGAAGAGCAGTTTCAGAACATGACGTCCGTCATCAAGATGGAAAACCAGGACCTCGTGCCTATCATCGACATTGAACACCGCGGTTCGGTTAGCCTCGACGTGTTTCTTTCGGACTTGAAGAGCTTCATTGAGAAAGTAACGGCTTACTACGGCAAGAAACCCCTGCTCTACACTTACCACAATTTCTACAACCGTTATCTCACCGGTCAATTCACCGACTACCATTTTATGATTGCCCGCTACAAGAGCGACTCCCCTACCCTCGACGACGGCAAGGACTACATCATGTGGCAATACACCTCGTCGGGCTCAATTCCCGGAATACGTGGCCATGTTGACCGCAGCCGCATCATGGGTAATTTCTCGCTCAACCAGGTGAGAATGTAGGCAATCGACACCTATCGTAATCTCTGCAAAACAAAATGCATTGGAGTTTAAACGGAACATAAGCGGAGTTCTTCCGTTTATGTTCCGTTTTTTTATGGAAAAAACAACTTGAGCATATCTTCTTATGGTATGAGCGCTGCATCACAAAGGCTTCTGCGTGGCTGCGCTTAAAACGAGAGCGCATGGAGGCGAAGCGCATGGAGGTCAAGACTCTGTCTTGACAGTTCTACACGGCCCCCTCTAATTTCAATTTCCTCCCACAGAATACACAGAGACAACTCGCTTTGCGAGTTGTTATTTTTTTGAACACGAATTTTCGTGAATTACCCACGAATTTTCATGAATTATA
>CAVJJO010000048.1:0-19597 GCA_963649665.1 Bacteroidaceae bacterium
CTTTCAGCCCGTTCTCTTATAACTTCAAAAGTTCAGTGATTAACTCTATTTGCTGATCGCAGAATCTACGGCGTTCGACGCCCGTGGGGGTGACGTTTTCAAAACGTCACGCTCTACACGCAGTCACGGACTGTTTTTCGTGCTTCGCTTTGTCATCTTCGCGCTCGTCTGTCAAGACGGGAGTCTTGCCCCCCATGCGCTGGCGCCTTCACTCCCTTATTCCAGAAACACATAGTACGTTATATGTCGAAAATGCGCCAGGGGTTGTACGAGATGCCTTCGTCGTAGACTTCCTCGCCCTCCACTTCCTTGAGTTTGCGCACCACGCGGAGCGTAACGGGAAGGGCGACAACTTCGTAGGCAGTCTTCAGCACCACTTGGTTGAGCATGATCATAGGCATCACCGACCAAGGCACCACTCCTCCCAGTGCGAGGGGGAAGAACACGAGCGAGTCGGCCGTTTCGCCTACCACCGTAGAGGCTATGGCGCGGAGCGAAAAGCGCTGTTCGCCCGTAGTGCCAAGCTTCATGCGGCTCATCACGTAAGCATTGAGAAACGAACCTACGAGGAAAGCCAAGAACGATGCTCCGGCTATGCGGGGGGCAAGGCCGAACACGGCATGGAAGCCCGCGTCGCCCGTCCAGTAGTCAGCACCGGGGAGCGCATCGGCCACAAAGCCAAAAAAAACGAAAAGGAAATTCATCAAGAACCCAAGCCATATGATGAGACGTGCGCGGCGGTAGCCCCACACTTCCACAAGGCAGTCGTTGATGATGTAGGAAACGGGAAACACGATAAGCCCGGCCGTAAGTTCCAGCGAACCTACAGTCACCTGCTTTGTTTCCAAAAGATTTGCTGCAATAAGACAGACGCAAAACAGCACGCCAAGAATCATGAAGGGAATGCTGACCGTAGGCCGCGGCCGACGGGTTTGAGAAGATTGGTTATGCATGGAATCTTGTTTTTTACGAGGTTTATCAAGCACTCGGCAAGAGCGAACATTCGGCACGATGCTACAATAATCGTTCATATTTCGCTTTTCGCGTGCAAAAATACAACATTCGGAAGAAACATTGTGCGCAGATTCGGGAGATTATGGATAAATTTGAATTGCACAAACACGAAACAGACTTTCCACACACGTCAAACCCTATATTATATATATGTACGTAAAACCGCTCCTTCCCCTTACCGCCGGACTGCTTCTCGCAGCCTCTGCCCTTGCGCAAGGAACCGCTGCCGACTACAAGCGGGCCTATGCGCTGAGAAGCAAATTCAGTTCGAACAACGTTTTCTACTCCAACATGAATCCCCACTGGGCCGACGACGGCCGCAGTTTTTGGTACGTCCGCAACACTCCCGACGGCGAGACCTACGAACGCATCGACGCCGTCAGTGCACGCCGCACCTCCCTGCTCGACGCCAAGAAGCTGGCCGCCGCACTGCGCACGCAAGGCGAAACGGACGTGAACGACCGCTGGCTCAACCTTCGCGAATGCCGCCTCAACGCCACTGCCGACACGCTGCGCTTCACCCGCGGCGGCGCCTATTGGAGCTACGCCATAGCGCACGACGACCTTCAGCGGACAGGCACCGTGTCCCCCTCTCCCACTCCACGCCACTGGATGGAAGTCGACGACGAAAAGGATTGGGGTGCCGTGACCTCGCCCGACGGCACGATGGAAGCCTTCATCAAGAACGACAACGTGTATGTGCGCAACGTGAAAAGCCGCAAGGAAACGCAGCTCAGCCTCGACGGCACACCGGGCAACTACTACTCCTCACACATCACCTGGTCGCCCGACTCGCGCATGGTATGCTCCACCCGCATCCGTCCGGCACAGAAGCGCTACGTCTACTACGTGGAGTCGTCGCCCACGGATCAGCTGCAGCCCAAACTCCACAAGCAGGAATATGCCAAGCCCGGCGACGAACTGAACTTCCGCGTGCCGTGCATCTTCTCTGCCGACGGCGAGAAGAAGCTCATTCCCTCCACCGACCTCTTTGCCCACCAGTTCGACGTGACCGCACCCGAGTGGAACGCCGACAGCCGTGCCGTCACTTTCGAATACAACGAACGCGGCCACAAGGTGTACCGTGTGTTGGAAATGTCGGCTAGCGACGGGGCGGTGCGTTCTCTCGTAGAAGAAAAGGAGGAAAAATACGTCGACTATCCCCTCATCTACCGCCAGTTCCTCGCCGACGGCAAACAGATGCTCTGGACAAGCGAACGCGACGGCTACAACCACATCTACCTCTACGACCGTGCCACAGGACGCCCTGTGCGCCAAGTGACCAAAGGGCACTGGTACGTGCGCGGCATACAGCGCGTCGACGAGGAGAACCACGTAATCTATTTCTCCGCCAACGGCATGAACCCCAACGAGGACCCCTACCTCATCCACTTCTACCGCATAGGCTTCGACGGCAAAAACCTCAAATGCCTCACTCCCGAAGAGGGCAACCACGAAGTGTGGTTCTCACCGGACGGAAAATATCTCGTGGACAAATACTCCACCATCGCCAATGCGCCCAAGAGCGTGCTGCGCAGCACGGCAGACGGCACCATAACCATGACGCTTGAAACGGCCGACATCTCCCGCCTCGAGCAAAACGGATGGAAAGCGCCGGAAGTGTTCCATGCTCCCGGACGCGACGGAAAGACGGAAATGTGGGGCCTCATCTATCGCCCCACGAACTTCGACGCCACGAAGAAATACCCCGTCGTTGAATACATCTACTCCGGTCCCGGCAACCAATACGTGCCCAAGTCGTTCACCCCGTACAACTGGTGGATGACTTCGCTTGCCGAACTCGGCTTCATCGTAGTGCAAGTGGACGGCATGACCACCTCGTTCCGCTCCAAGGCTTTCGAAGAGGTATGCTACAAAAATCTGAAAGACGCCGGACTGCCCGACCACATGGCATGGATTAAAGCAGCCGCAGCGCGTTACCCCTCGCTCGACACCACCCGTGTGGGCATATTCGGTTGCTCCGCCGGCGGACAGGAATCGACCGCAGCCGTGCTCTTCCACCCCGAATTCTACAAAGCCGCCTACTCCGCCTGCGGATGCCACGACAACCGGATGGACAAAATCTGGTGGAACGAACTCTGGATGGGCTACCCCGTGGACTCTACCTACAGCGAGTGTTCGAACGTGGACAATGCTTGGCGTCTCCAGCGCCCGCTGATGCTCGTGGGCGGAGAACTTGACGACAACGTGGACCCCGCCTCCACCATGCAGGTGGCAAATGCGCTCATCAAAGCCGGAAAGGACTTCGAACTCGTCATGATTCCCGGCGCACACCACACCATGGGCGAGGACTTCGGCGAGCACAAACGCTACGACTTCTTCGTGCGTCACCTTATGGGACTCACGCCTCCCAAATGGGAAGAGACAAAATGAGAAGCTGAACTTCGGATTTAGCAACGCGTAAAAAACAACTTGAGCAAATTTCAGGCGAAGCGCATGGGGGGCAAGACTCCTGTCTTGACTGAAGAGAGCGGCCTTATGGAGGCTGTCCGTTTAAGTTCCGCGGATAATATTTATCATCGGAATGCAGACGGAACACAAACGGAGCATTTCCGTTTAAATTCCGTTTAAGTTCCGCGGATAATATTTATCATCGGATGCAGACAGAACACAAACGGAGCATTTCCATTTGAAATCCGCGGATTACCTACAGAACGCCGCGTATAAAAATTGCCCGTATTGTTTTTACATATCACTCACACAGACCTTACATAGGTCTTATACTGCGTGTAGAGCACGAGGTTTTGAAAACCTCGCCCCCATGAGCGAAACTTCACTCGCCTATGGGGGTGACGTTTTCAAAACGTCACTGCTCTACACGTTTTTTTCTGCACAACCAAGCCCTTCATCCCATCGACGGAAGAACGCCCGAAAGCCTTCATAAAACCCAAAAAGCACTTACATATGCAAAATTCATATCATACAAAAGGGTGATTTTTATAGTCAAGCTTAAAGATTTTGCTCTTAAAGTTTGGAATCTCGTGCAATGAGGCATAGATTTGCAGATAGAAAATGGCATAATCTTAGTGCCCTAAATCAAAAACGCAACTTCTTCGCATTGAAACATATCACTCACGACAAACTAATCGTTATGGAAAAAATTAAAAGTTAACCGTAAGCCAACTTGACGCATACCTTGGCCACATTCATGCAGATGAACTGCGTCAATTCAATGGGTAAGACCGAACTACCACAAATGTTAGAGGTTACAGTTCCCATGATTCTGCATTTAATCCCCTATACTCCTACACGGAGTTACATTTCTCAATCCAATCCATCAAATTGAATCCGCTTTACCAACGGATGCAAATAAAAAACAAAGCCCATATGAAAAAGATTTTATTTACAATTTTGCTATCTAGCGTTAGCTATACAGGTTTTTGCCAGTCAAAAACAACGTGTTGCGCTGCAGACGAAAACGAAGGATTAATGGTTCTTACCGACAAAGAATTCAACACGACAGAAATTGCCTTTATAGGCAACGACAATGAATTCATCGGTTCATATGCTGGAGTTGACATGAACAACATTTCGGTATCTGATGGTACATTCAGCATTGTATACCCCGACAACGCCCAAGAACTACTAATTAAAGACATTAATGACAAGCATGAGAATTTTAAAATTCCCGCCAAGCAAAAAGGAATATTTGAAATAAACGGCACTAAATATCATATGATTGTCAAAGTACAGTTGCCACAAGAACATCAATTTGCCTCATTGACTTCAATTGCTAAAGAACAAGGCATAGATACAAAAGGCAACAACGTACTCTATATGATAAACGAGAGAATAATTTCAACCAACATAGAAGGACAAAAAATTGACAAATCGTTTGTTTTACACACTGAGATAGAATCGTCCAAAGAAATAGATTCCATTAAGCAACTTCCTGAATTCAAAGTTCTGAGAATATACACAAAAACACAAGCCAACCAAAAAATTGCTTCACTGATGAGAATCAGATGATTGATGAAATAATACAATCAGCGCCAATAAATACAACGTTGCCCCAAGATTTCTAAGGCAACGTTGTTTGCTTCTTACCAAGTGTGTTATTTGCCATTAAAAAAAACCTTGCTATTCATCGCTGACACCATAGCTTCCACCATTCCTTTTGCTGCGAGTTTTTCCATAATATGAGCACGGTGCGTTTTAATCGTATTTGCGGAGCAACACATTGCTTCAGCTATTTCATCTATTGTCAGGCCGTATCCCGACATCTGCAAGATGTGGCACTCGGTGGGAGTTAACCGCTGCTTGTCGTATTTTTTCCATTCGCCACCTTTTACCAGTTTCATATAATAATGGCGTTCTCCACTTTCGTTTTCTATACATACAGCGATGCGACGATTAGGATTGTTTGAAGCTAACGATAAGGAAAACAGCACAAACATATGTCCGTCCGATTCTGGGACTTCTACTTTTGTTGAACTGATAATGTAAACTATTTCGTGCTCACTTATCGAACGTGTGCCTACCTCAAAACCAAAGCGAATAACTTTGCTGCCTTTTTCTCGTAAATTTTCCAAGAGTTCATTTACTGAAGCGTATCGCTCTGCATAAATCGGTAGTATACTCCTTTCTACTTCATTTTTCAACTTCTCATTGGATATAGAATCAAAACTTTCTTTATACACATTCAGCAAAGTTGCAGAAGCATATATAATTTTATTTTCTGTCACGTCTGCCAAAGCAAACGGATTATAGAGATTTTCTTCAAGAGACTGCAAGAGCAAACACATAGCTTTCACTTGCGGGTTTTCAACTTTTTCGAAAAGCATGGTTATTCAAGGTTAGGGTTATTTCAAACTTTGCGACTGAACAAGGCGATAATAATGGCCTTGCTGCTGCATCAGCAACTCATGGTTGCCAATTTCCACAATACGGCCACCATCCATGACTACTATTTGGTCGGCATGTTGTATGGTACTCAAGCGATGAGCTACCACCACTACGGTACGATTCTCAAAAGCGGAATTCAAAGCTTTTACAATCTTACTTTCGTTAATGGTGTCAAGCGCATTCGTGGCTTCATCAAGGAAAAGGTAGCGCGGATTCCGATAAAGCGCACGGGCTATAAGCAGACGTTGGCGCTGGCCACCGCTCAAGCCACGTCCCCGCTCACCTATGAGCGTATCAAAGCCCTTAGGCATTGCTTCTATTTCGCTTCGTATCTGCGCAATGGAGCAGCAATGCAACATATGTTGCACATCGGGATTCTCATCGTCAAGGACGATGTTGGCCTGTATGGTGTCGCTAAACACCTTACCGTCTTGCATGACCACACCGCACATTTCACGCCAAAAATGCAGGTTCATACTCGTCATGTTCATCTCGCCGATGCTTATTTCACCATAAGAAGGCTTATAGAGACGAACCAACAACTTCAAGAGTGTGGATTTGCCACAACCGCTACCGCCCACAATAGCCGTAATCTTGTTCTCCGGTATACGGAGCGACACGTTTTGAAGCACAAGCGGAGCATTGGGCGAATAGCGGAACATCACGTTGTCAAGCACAATGTCGCCACACGCTGGCATGACAGAACTGGAGCCAACGCTCAACAAGGACTCTTCGTCTTCAAGCTGACGAATCTCGTTCATGCGAAGGAATGAAATCTTGGCATACTGCGCAGCCATTACAAAGTTAATAAACTGCGCCAAAGGACCACCCAACATTCCCAAGATAAATTGTGTGGAAATCATCACGCCAAAGGAAATGTCGCCGCGAATGACGGCTATAGCGCAGAAAAACACGATGGACATGTTCTTCAAACTGTCAATAAACTGCGCGCCCAAGTTTTGCAAATTCGTCACGATGAGCACGTTCTTGTTGACATGATAGAGCCGAGCTTGAATCTCTTCCCATTTCCAACGGCGCGAGCGTTCAAAGTTGTAGACCTTGATATCCTGGATAGCAGATATGGTTTCAACCCAATAGCTTTGGTTCTTGGATATCAAGTCAAAATATTGCCAATCGAGTTTCTTGCGGACTTTCAAGAACAGCAACACCCACACGACATACAGCACAGAGCCGACGGTAAAGATGACGAAAATCGTCGGATTGTAAAACAAGAGAATAACTGAAAACAACACGTAGGTAAACACAGAGAATATCATCGACAACGAGTTGTTCATTATGAAACTGCGTATGCGTTCATGATCCTGTGCACGCTGAAGAATGTCGCCAAGCAGTTTATTCTCAAAGAACGAAACCGGAAGTTTCATCAGCTTTATAAGATAGTCGGCAATCAACGCGATGTTTATGCGCGCCGTGATATGCATAAGTATCCAGTCGCGCACTACATTAAAAGCCATAAGGCTAACAAGGATGCAAATGTTTCCTATCAGCACCAAATTGATAAACTTTACGTCGCCCGCACCGATTCCGACGTCTATCACCGCCTTGGAAATGAAAGGCAAGAGAGCCTGAAGCAACGTGGCCAAAAGCATTACGAAAACCACCAAAGCAAAGTGGCGCTTGTAAGGAGCAAAATAGCGCAATATGCTCCACATACCCTCCTTTCGGTTTCGCTGCAATTCTTGACCTTGGTCTTTAAACGTAGTTGAAGGTTCCATGGCGAGCAAGATGCCGACTTTTTCGCCCCTCATCAACCAGCCTTTGCAAAATTCAGCCTTGCTATATTTTATATGGCCTTTTTGAGGGTCGGAAACCCAAACGTGTGTTTTGCTCGTACGGTAAACAACAACAAAGTGGTTTTCCTCCCAATAGACGATACAAGGAAGGGGCACACTAACCACCAGGTCATCAACCGTACACTTGATAGCAGCCGAACGCAAGCCTATGCTTTCAGCTGCAGCGCTAATGTCGTAAAGTGAAACGCCTTCCTTCGTTATGCCGCAACGGTCACGAAGATACTGCAACGAATAGTAGCGGCCAAAGTATTTAGCCACCATCTTCAGCGCTGCGGGACCGCAGTCCTTAGCGTCCATCTGATACTCCATGGGGAAGGTTTTAAATAGAGTCATTTTCCTGTATCGTTTCTTAGGTTATCGAAAAGTCGTTGAATAAGTCGCTGCTTACGAACTATGATGTCCGCCGTTCCTTTTGTTTCGAAATTGCATTGGAGCACTTTTCCATAATTGGTTCGCAAACCATCGGGAAAATCTACGCGTACGAGGTAAGCCTCTGTCGTATTGTTTCCTTGCCGACTGACTGCAGACTGAAGCGATATGGATTTCACCCGACCTTTTACCGAACCAAACTCCTGATAAGGATAGTCATAGAGTTTTATGTTTACATCCTGACCGGCCTCTATCTTTCCTGCTCCTACGAGCGGTACATACATCTCTGCGCATACGCTTCCTTGTGCCGGCACTATCGACACAAAGTCCTGTCCCTCAGAAACAAACATATAGTTTTTCCAAAAGCCAAGATATTCCACACGACCCTCAACGGGGGAAACTACAAGGTACTTCTTTTTCCATTCGCCAATCTGAGCGACCAACACGCCCAGATTTGCCGTCACGTTGTCGTAAGCTTCGCGCAACGATTCAGCTTCGTTGATGTCAATGCGACTTTTCTCCACGTGATTCTTGCTCACTTCACCTACTTTCGCATAACTTGCATTCTGGAGTTCGTAAAGTTGGATTTGTGAAGACCGCACGTTTTGCGCCCGATCGTTTACTTCGGTTTCACTCACTGCTCCTTGAGCGAGCAATGCGCTGTCGCTTCGCAAATCCTGCTTTTGCTGCTCCGTAAAAGCTTGACGCAACGCAATTTCCTTGTCCACATTCGCTATCATCTGCCGTGCGGCAATCTCTTCCTCGCTCAGTGTCTGCCGCATATTCACATACAGCTTAGAGTCTTTCAGCTTATTGTACTTCATCACAGCCAGAAACAAATTGGCATACGCTGATTTCAGTTCGCCAAGCGAACAATCTTCCGGCAACTGCGGGATTTGTCCGCTCACAATGGCTACCTTACACAAGCTGTCAAGCATGAGCACATCACTATAATCTGCCCCGCTTTCCACAAAAGCAAGGATATCTCCTTTCTTGACACTTTGCGTATTGCAGACTACCAAGTGAAGGCGACCCGTACTGGGAACTGTCATTCTCACGGGGGCCACTTCACCAGTTACGGACACGCTGCCACTTACCGTATCTGGATACTCTATCAAAAAGCCTAAAGAAAGTGCTACCGCAATCATAAACGTAAACACCATAGCCACCCATAAACTCCAGCGTGTGGGCATACGTTCTACAATGTCGCTGACTTCCTCCGAATAAAGTGATGTTTGGTTGTTTTTCATGAATAGCGATTAGGATGGTAATTGTTTATGTCCCTTATAGGGTTTCTACAATCTTTTTATTCTTGACGTAATCGTAAAGCGATAAAGCTCGTATAGAAAAATAACTCCCATATAAACTTTGTAACGCTGACAAATACCGCATATGTTTCTCACGAAGTTCCTTTCCACTCAACGACACCTCGTTTGCGGAAATTCGCCCTACCGCGAACTGATTGGCAGACATTTTGTACTGCTCTTCAGCAAGATTATAACTTTCCTGAAGCACTTCTATGGTACTGCGCGCTTTATTGTAGTCCTGTACAATCTCATACACATTGTCAATCTCTTCAAGGAGTTTCGCCTCCTCTTGAAGAGCCACTATGTTCCGTTCATTGTCTGCTATAGTGCGTTTATTACGGTTCACGCCCCATTGAAAAACCGGAATGGAAAATGTTATGCCAACGGTCTGACATTGAGCTGGATTTTTGTAAGCATCTGAAAACGACGTAGCGTATTGGTTCAAACCGTAGCTGAGCGATATATTCGCATTGAAACGCGTCTGCAACTTATTCGTATAACTTTTATATGCGGCAGTTTCCTCCGCCAAACGATGGGCTGATTGCTGAGGGTTTTGTTCCCGAAATAGTCCCATCACATAACCCGCACTCAAATTCAGAGGCAAAGATTCTATGGATAAAGCTTCAAATGCGACAGAATCGCATTTCAGACGGCTACATAACTGCCGTCTACTTTCAGCAAAATTATTTTCCGCCGACAAGCACTCATAAAACTGTTCCGTACGAGATGCTTTCACCAAATTTAAATCCAAGGCCGTAATTCTACCCAATCGGAACTTCGTCTCAGCACTTACCAGAAGCGAATCGGCCAGTGCCAAATTCTCTTTTGCCACAATCAAGGCATTTCTCTCCAAATAGGCAGTCAAATACAAGTTCCCTAAATGCTGCTGCTCAGATGCGACCACATAGGCCAACGACTGCGTCACGTACAACAACTGTAGCTCACGAATAGTTCGTTCAAACACATTACTCCGATAACCTCCAAACAAAGGCTGTGTATAAGACAAGTAGACAGGACTAGAACTGAATCCATTTGTCTTGCGTGAAAATTCATGCAATACGCTCAATGCACTGTTGAGC
This sequence comes from Bacteroidaceae bacterium, assembly GCA_963649665.1. Taxonomy (GTDB): domain Bacteria; phylum Bacteroidota; class Bacteroidia; order Bacteroidales; family Bacteroidaceae; genus Alloprevotella. The sequence continues at coordinate 10,450 of CAVJJO010000048.1, forward strand.
GATAAGGTGCCACCGGTAAAACCTATCTTTTGGCTTATTGTCAATCCCGAAGATATCGTATTGGCATAATCTTCCACATTATAGTATTCCCCGTTCAACGGATTCTGAAGAATGCGCAACGAATGGTTAAAACTCACAGGAGTCAAGCTTAAGCCAAATGCCGGCAGAAAGCTCTTTTTATAATTCTCATACTCAAGCTGAGCATTTCGCAGTTGATAATAAGCGACCTTTGCTGTAGAAGTTACCTTTGCGCGCTCCATCAAGCCGTCAAGTCCGTACACAATTTGAGCATACATACTCATGTGTACAGACACAAAGAACAAAGTTAGAATCTTACGAGCCTTATTCTTGAAGATATGGAAACAGAAAGTTAACGGCATTCAGTACTTTCAAATGTACATTACAAAGCATAGGGAGCCCCTTTCAAGCGAGACTCTCTATGCGAACCAATCTTACAATTATTATTGTATTTTTCCGCCCTTAGCAATTTCAGAATAACGTGCAGTCTTCGTATATACACGTACAATACTGAAATCGTTCTTTTGGGAAATAGTCGGGATATCCTTTGACGATTCCACTTCTACACGAAGAATGAAATCTTTTTGAAGTTTATAACCTGGAACTCCGCGGGAAATGATACGGTCATTTATCATATAAAGCACATCGCCTTTCACTTCGTGGCCGTAGGCTTTTGCTACTTGTGTAAGCGGAAGCCATTCAATGTTAACCGGAGTCACTATACGCACTACACGGTCATACTCTATGCCGTCAACCACCAAAGGCTTTCTAGCGCTTTGAGGTTTTACCACCAAAGAGTCGTGCTTCTCGTTGATATCACGAATCACAAATGTCTCTTCGTTTTGAGGATAAAGGAATTTCACCTCCGTTGATTGCCAGTTGCCATCATAGCAGTTAAAATCGCCAACCATCACATTATCCTTTCCCACTACGAGGAGACGCATGGCATTAGCATCGGCATCTGTTATAAAATGGCTAACGTTGTTATCTACTGATGTGCGTACCGCTGCTTGAGCAAATAATTGCAATGAGCAAACGGACAATAGGGTGGTAAGAAAAACTTGTTTCATAGCTTTACTGATTTTTTCGACTACCTGAAATTACGATAGAGCCAACCACATCGTCTTTGGCGACTTTACCTTGTGTATTTGTGGACGGATCGTAGTATGTATAATTACCATCTCCGTATGACTGAAGAACGACGGAATGATATACCACAGATCCATCGTCACCTGTAATCCGATACATACCGAGTACATATTGGCTATCACTTGCACCTTGGAACATGGTTTGTGTATCACTCTCCGTAACCCAACCAGAGCCTTCGGTATCAAAATAGGTAGACATGTACTTATAGATGTTCTCGTTGAGCTGACCATCTACATACATATCTGGCCCGTAGAACATATCGTCACTGCAGCCTGAGCCATACCAATCATCGTTGGGATCGTTATAGCCAGTACCATAATCGCCACAGTACCATTCAGGCTTTTGGTCATAGCCATATTGGCGACCGATGTAAGAGATGCAGTCGTAGAGACAATTGTTTTTTTGGCCATAGCCACCGCTACTCCATTCTTCGTCTGTCAACACGCCATCACCACCTGTGTAGGAGCGCATTTCTTCAGAAGAAATTTTGCTAAAAGTTGAATCAGCTAGAAGCTGAGCTACTGATAAACGAGATAGATTCTTCATAATAAAATATTTAGTTAATAAAAGATGAATTATCAGAGAGAAATGCTGCTATGCCGCTCATTCCTTTCAATAGACCGACATTCGCATTCAGATTAGAATCTTTAACCGCAACAATTTCGTGTTGTAGTATATCTTCAAACTCTAAGCTGATTACTTTTTCCAAGTCCGCAGCCTTTGATGAAACTACAGGCATATAACGCTGAGCGCATTTCAAGACATGGATAAAGTAAGGAGCACCTTCATTAATCTGTACCAAACGCTTATCCCATTCTTTCAACAAGAAGTCCCAGCGGATTGTTGCAGTCATATTATCTATAAACAACTGCAATTCTTCATCTTGGACATAACCGTTGCAACAAGATAATGCAGACAACCAATGTAGCCGATTCACATTCATATAGGGCATTAACCCCATGAGCTCAACCTTCCACATCTTTATTAGGTTACATATCCTTTTTGAATAGAAATCCATTTCCAACAATGCCGCTAATTCAAAAAGCAATATGGGAGGTTCCCATAAATATGACGTATAAAGGTCCTTCATTAAAGTAGGCAACGTAGCAGAGAGCAAATTAGCTGCTTGATCCACCAAATGCCTTGTTGCAGAAGAGAGCAAACGATATTGAACTGAATTCTTGTCGGATTTTGGATTTGCAAGCCGACCTATACAATAAGCCAAATAGCCACAGACACCATTCGACATATTCAAATCCAGTAGTATACTCGAGTTGTTCAGATTTCGATAGATGCAAGCATCAACTCCATAAAGTATATCGTCAATGTCGCCATCAACATATCCTTCTTTTGAAAGTTCATTTATGCACCATCCTATTCCTGAGAGCCCATCGCAGAAAGAAGTATCGCTTACATAACGCAAATCACGACATAGGATTTCCAGCAAATCATCTGCAAAACCCTCTGCGAAACCGCAATCTTTGCATCTAGACAGCTTATAAAGCCCCAAACATACACCCGCTTTCCCTGAAAACAGTCCAGGATTCAAAGGTCCTATTTGTTTCAGCTTATCAACCAACAATTGTGCTAATTCTGTTTTCATAAGTTACCTCTTAAGGTTTGCAAGTAAACACGTTTTTTATAAACATTCTCACTGGAACTATTATAGTCACTGTTAGCTCCACGCGGATGAGTCAAATGAAATAAGCAGCCATCCACATGCTCTATTGTACGGCCTTGGCGTTTCCATCTGACAATCCGCTCTCCGTCCTCCAACCCCCAGCCATAGAATTTTTCGTTTTCTAAACCAGAATCCAAATACGACTGGCGGTTTGCAAAGAACGCTCCTCCTACGGGCCGAGGCCTATACACACTATTCATAAAGTCTGTATAACTTTCAAGAATACTTAAATCACGCGTTTCGTAATAGATGTTGCGCAATTCTTTTGTCGTATCCAAGAACTCAAACTTATAAGGATATACGAAATCCACGCCCTTGCGTAAAAGTTTCACACTCTCAAAGACTTGAGACGGACGAATGATGATATCCAAGTCCCAAATGGCCACAAAATCCGTAGCGGATTGCTTGACCATTTCATTTAAGTATGCTGTACGATGAAGTATCGGATCCAAGTCTTCATGGAATGAGTAGGTTATTTCGTCTGTGAGAAAATTGTCAATCAAATGACTTTGGTATGAACCAATTTCCCACAAAACTATTTTCGTTTCATAATGACGCGTCAAGTAATCCATCACAAGTATCGCATTTTCAATTCTTTCAATGGAATCGAATTTTGCGATAAGGAGAAATGTGACATCGGTCATTGTAATTCTGTTGTTCATGTAGATTTTTTCTTGGTTTGCAAGCAAAGGTAAATGCATAAATACCTGCACTCCAAATTTTAAAACCAAAAATTTCACGTTTAATCGTAAAAATCATACTTTTTGGTGATATAATTCAAGGCTTCATCACCCAAAAAGGAGCGGACGCGCTTTGAAGTTATCCACTTCGGCGCGTCCGCATTACATCAAATAATTAGAACCTTTATAGCCCCATGAGCAAACACTATTTCTTCACCAACTGCACATTGCCGTCGTATTTCTTGCTGACAATCAGCAACTGGACAGGACGGATTGAATAAGAACCCGCCGTACCTTCCTTTACCTGATAATAAACATTCAGCAAACCGTTATTGCTACGGACGGAAGACGGAACGATTTCCGTATCCTTGTTAGTCTCAGGCAAGGCTATGGCTACAACGAACTCTTTGGTAAAGTCTATCTCCGTGGGCAAACCACCCTTACCCATCACTGCAGCAGCGCCGAAATATTTGTCGAAATCCTGCTGCGTAGTAATTTTTGCGGGAACATTTCCCGACACGTCGTTTTTCACAAAATAGTGGTTGGCCACTTGGTAAGATACCTTTTTACCTAAAGCTACTTCTGAAGAACTTTTGCAACTGCAAAGAGCGAAGCACATGGAAAGAGCCACACAGGCGGCTGTGGAAATGAGTTTATTCATACTTTTATTTGTCTAAGATAAATCTCAAGCCGAGATTAAAGTTGAAATTAAATGGTTTCTGTTTGTATATCGTTTTTACGTTAGACCCGTCGTTGAAGTAGTAGCTGACACCAGGTTCGGCATAGACTGCCGCACATTTCACGAACTTATACTGAACACCCAATGCGGCATTCGTTGAAAACTGCCAAGGTTTGGAACTAATAGTTTCTTTTTCCTGGCGGTGGGACTCTGCGTCAATCACATAGTTCTTCTGCAACTTACCGTGAACACGCTTTTCCGTCATCACTCCAGCAGTGCCATAGATTGAGAAGCCACGCTTTTGCAGCAACTGGTACTTCACATTAAGAGGAACACCTACATAGTGAAGGGTTTGTTCGCCCGTATAGTAAAACGATGTTGACCCTTCACGCATATCTGCCGACAAACGCGTATAGGTTAAACCCGTTTCCAAGGCCACACGTTCTGACAAGGCATAAGAAAAAGTCAAGCCAAAGCGCACCGGTTGACGATGGTGTATTTGGGTTTCCACGTTTTTCGTTTCATTGCCTGCCACGATGTCAAATACCAGACTATCCTCTGCAGCAGATGATCCTGGCGCCATTACCATATAGTTACCGCCATCTTTGGAAGCGTTGCGCAAATTCGAACCGAGACCGCCGGAAGAGAATACGCTGAAAGCAAAGAGTCTTTCTTCATTAGATGTAGGCTTTTTATACGATTGCTTTGGCGCGTCTGTAACATAAGCCGGTCGCTTATCCTTTGAAGAAAGGTCTGCCACGTTCCGATTATGCGAAGGAGAATAGATACGAGTAGTGGTATCAGTCTCTTCTGAAGCAGGCACAGGCACGTACGTTTGTCCTTCTTCTGCGTTCTCAATAATAGGCAGCGCGTTTTCTTCTTTCGCATTGGGGATTGATGCTCTTTGCGTATTCATCAAACGTACGTCTGCAGAAGTAGCTTGATTTTGCTTATCGGTCTTTCGGTTTTCTTCGCCGGAGGAAAGTGCTACGGTTTTTGAGGGAAGGCCGTGAGCCCCAGACTCGCATTGAGCTATTGTGTGTGACAATTGTTTCTCAATACTGGAATCGTCAACAAACAACCATTTGCTTACCATGGCCACCACGCCAATCGCAGCTGCCGCACAAGCTACTCTTTTTGACCATAAGCCAAAAGCTGAGGCATGGCGTTTCTTCGGAAAGACATCCTGTTCAGACATCTCACGTTCCAAACTTTTCCACAAGCCTTCGGGTGCATCCGTTTCATAAGAATGCATCCGCTCACGGATATCGTTTAACCACTTGTCGTTCATATGCCTGATTAATACACGTTATCTTTTCTGTACTGGTTGATGCGCTTGGCCAATATGGCTTTTGCTTTGAAAAACTGCGAAGCCGAAGTATTCACTTTGATGCCCAGCATTTCGGCTATTTCCTTATGACTCTTTCCTTCTACCACGAAAAGGTTGAAAACCATGCGGTAGCCGTCGGGCAACTCGCGAATATATTGATGAATGACATCGGAAGGAATATCCTCAACAAAAGGCTCGTCTTCCTTGTCGGCAACCGATTCGTCGAATTCCGAAAAACAGACGCGTCCATTGTCACGGACAAACTTCAGCGACTCGTTCAGAACTATTCGCGCCATCCATCCTTTCAGCGAACCTTCTCCACGATAAACGAAATTTCCAAGGTTTGAAAATATCTTCATGAAAGTTTCTTGCATCACATCCCTAACGTCCTCGTCGTGCGCGATATAACGAGAACATATGGCCGTAAGGTAACGCGCATACTGCTGGTAGAGTTTCGATGCTGCCCGACTATCGCCATGAGCAAACTCCTCCAACAAATCGCGCTCGCAAAACGGCTTATTCTTATGGATGCTAAAAAAGGACATTCGCTTTTCTCCAACAACGGGAAGGGGAACGCGCCATAAGCGGTGCGTTCCTCTTTTATGAAAGAATTTATTTTACTGTCACACTAATCGTACCTGAAAGTCCGTTTTTGTCGCAGACCTTTATTGTCGCCGTTCCTACAGCTACGGCGTTGACCGTAACGGTACTGCCGGAAACGGTAGCCGTAGCAATCTTCTCGTCAGAAGAAGTAGCGGTAAAAGGAGCCGCGCCGTTCTTCACCACGATTTCCGTTTTCACGCCGACCTTTTCCGACACTGAGGTCTTGTCAAAGAGCAAAGCTGAAGCCTTGTCTATCACAGTCACGCTCAAAACCTTGCTGACTTTATAAGCAGTATCGGTAACCAAAAGCATCGTCTTTCCAGCCTTCACACCATTCACGGTTATCGTGCTGTCTTTAACGCTAGCCTTGGCTATGGTTTCGTCACCCGACTTAACCATATATTTTGCGGAACCGCCAGAAACTTTCACGTCCGACGAACCTCCCACGAATACAGACACCGAGCTGGGATTGAAACGAAGCGTAACGGAATTGCCGTCGTCGTTGCTGCAAGAAGCCGCCACAACCGCAAGAAGCAATGCACACACGGCCAGGATAGACGACTTACAAATCTTGGATATAATCATAAATACCTGTTTTAGAATTTTGAAGTGAGTAAAAGTTGTCTTGAGCGCTCACATTATAATAAATCCGTATGCACAGGAATCTTGCCCGTATGCCAAGAAAAAAAACGAATCTCATGAATTGCAGGAATAAAGAGCTATCAACAAGCTGCCCTAATCCACACAATTCATGAGATTCGCAGTAACGGAAGTTCTAAGAAAGAACTTGAGAATCAAGTGTTATTCGTCAATGAAAGTGAGTTCCGTGCCATTAAGCGTACACTTCGCCACGGTATCAGCATCTTTGTCGTTACAAACCAAAGTAAACGTCATGTTGCGAGTACTGCCCTCTTTCACTGCTATTTCCTGCAAAGCCATCATGTATTGCTTGAACTTTGCGATAGCAGCCTTCTCTGCATCGGCCTGCGTATAATTGTAACTGTAGAATCCATTCTTATACGAGACACCGACGTTTTCCTTAATGGCATTGTCGTTCCCTATAACCCACATGCTGTTTGCATTGTCTGTCGACAAATTATCCGTACGCTGCATCTTCATCAAATAAGATTTTTTACAGCGTATAGGTTGCGGCAAATCTAAAGTATAAGTATTGTCGCCCCTAGTTGCAACATACGTATAACAATAATCGTAGCATGCCTCTTCCAACACGGGACGAATGTTTGTGCTCAATACGTAGCGATGACCAACTTTCGGATTCTTCACTTGTACAATCCAAGACAAATCGGTACTCCAGTCATTGCGCTGGAAACTTTTTACATCGCTATAGCCAATTTGATAACCCGCATAATTCCAGTCTACAGCAGAACCGCCCTTGTTAGTTTCCAAATAGGTTGCAATGAGAGCCTCGTTGTCCGAGAGAGTTTGGCTGTTATGATAGGAGAACGGCTGTCCGTATGGATTCGTAGACATTTGAGGAGCTAAGAAGTTTACAAATTCAGAAGAAAAATCCAATCCGACAACGGGATTTGGTTCAGCAACGGGTTTTGCATCATAGATGGAAATCACTTCACCGCTTTGACCTGAAGTCAATACATCCATCTTAAAGTAAGTTCCTCTTAAATAAGGACCTTCCCAATAGTTATGATGCTCATACCCCCCACGGTCATGGGTAATGTAACTCGGACCAATTTTCTCACCGTTGCCGATATACACATCGTGATCAATAGCCTTCCATTCGGTGGATTTTGTGCAGTTCAACATAGAATTGTAGAACTTTGCATTCAATTGAACGAGGTAATAATCCGAATTGTTGTCAGGACTGAACAACGGAATTATTTTGTACTTCAAATTATATTGCAGTTTTTTCTCGAAAGCAGGCGTGGGGCCTACCGTGCCGTAAATGGAAACTACATTTATTCCATTTTCGTCAAGCTCAGCATTGGCACCGTCATCCAATGACTCTGCATCCTTAATCCACGTAATGAGATTGTCGGCCGAAACACCATAGTTGTATGCATTGGGCACAGCGTCGTCAATGGGATATTGGGTCTTGACGGTATCACCGTTCTCATTAACCTCGGTAGTTTCTCCTGTGCGATTGGAAGAGTCTTCGCTCTCATCGTTCGACACATAAGTAAAGTGCTTTTGATAAGCGACGGCACCGAGAATCTTCTTGTCCGGTTCAGACGGGCAAGTGTTTATTAAATTGCCGACCAGGCGGTTTCTATCGTCAATATCCTTGTCCGTGCCGTCGAGTTCCGTAATGGCCTTTTTAAGTGAATCGATAACGGTTGACTTTCCGAAACTTTCGGGGTCGAGCACCACGATAGGAGCATCGTTGGAATAAGCGCGTATAACCGACTTTGCTACTGCCAAGGAGATATTCAGGTTAGAGCCTTTGGTAAACACCACGGCCTTCAAGTCGGCAGAAGCTTCAGTCGTGGGATTCATAATACGGGCAGCCACTGCACCATTCAAGTTAGTACGATCGTCGCCAAGCAATAAGGTCTTGCCTGTGTAAACCACACCAAGCTGGTCCGTGGTAACGGTAGAGTCGGCATCAAGGTAATTGCCATTAGACACCACGCTGCCTGAATTGTCGTCGCTGCAAGCGGTAAAAGCCGCAGCAACACCGGCGGTCAAGGCAGCGACTAACAAAGATTGAGTAAGTAGTCTTTTAGAAAACATAAAATTGAGTTTTTAATCTTTTTGCAAAGTTACATAGACGATTGCAAATAGACGAGAATCTGTGGTTAAAGTTTAGGAGAATTAAAGAGGCAAAAAGGACTGAAGGTTCGTGTAGAGCGTGACGTTTTGGAAACGTCACCCCCATGAGCGATTGCATGACGTTTCCCCAACCTCGTGCAGTGCACGAGGTTGGGCATAAAAAAAATAGTCCGAACTTTCGTCCGGACTATCTGTCAAGTGTTTGAAAAAGTTGGCGGCGACCTACTCTCCCGCGGGTGTGCAGTACCATCGGCGCGATT
>CAVJJO010000049.1:0-19232 GCA_963649665.1 Bacteroidaceae bacterium
AGAAGCCTCCGTGAGGCCGTGTAGAGCGTGACGTTTTGAAAACGTCACCCCCATGAGCGTTCCATGCGCTTCGCTTACGGACTATATATAAGTTACGCAGAATGTTCCATTCCTCGCCTTTTTTCTTCCTTCTTGCGCAAGTAGCAGCGCGAAAAACATTCCTTTTGCAATATTTTCGCTAAGTTTGCACGCACAACGATGCCGACAGATTCCTCCGCCCGCATCGTCCAAAGAAGAGAGTCTAATCATTTTATTGCTTGGGAACGGTTCCGCTCATTACCCCCCCCGATAGCCGATATTCGCTTAGGGGGCGGGGGAACTTTTTCGTAGGCCTAATTATTTCAACACACAAACTAAACGCTTTATGAAGAAAAAGTTTACGCTTCTTGCCGTGGCATTGCTGGCGGCAGCCGGTGCGCGGGCGCAGCAGATACCAAACTCCGACTTCACAAGTTGGAAATCGATATGCGGAAATTCATATTGCTGGACAGCAAGCATTCTTAATTCATTCGGTAGCGATGGAGAACTTGCCATCCGCCCGGGAACGGAGCCAACAAGCTGGAACGGTTCGAACCTGAACCAAAAGAACTTCGCTCCAGTAAGCAATCCGAACCTCGTCACCAATGTAACCGTAGACGGACATAACGGTGTGGTTCAACTGAAAAACATCCGACCCTCATATTTATCTTCTCTTATTGCCCCAGGCTTCATCTCTTTTGGAACCCCTTGGGTATACCCACACGCCAAATCAAACAACGCCGACGGCGGTGTGTATGGCGGACGCGACTTCACCTATAAGCCCGATGCCATAAAAGGTACGTTCAAAAGAACCGTATCGACAGCCGAGAACGCCCACATCATCGTTTATCTCTGGAACGGCACATTTACGTCAAAGATTGGCGACAAGGAGTCGCCGACCCACGAAGTGAGCAACCAGGACCGCGCCGTAATGGGCTTGACCACCTCTACTGGCGATGGAAAGCTCATCGCTTCCTGCGATTACACTTTCGGCACTACGCAAAACAACGATTGGGAAGAGATAACCGTACCTCTTGAATACGTTGACGGTTGCGAAAGCCTCACGCCCGCCAAGGTCAACGTCATTCTCTCTGCTGCCGACTACTGGAACCGCGACAACATGAAGGCCAACAACATTCTTCTGGCAGACAACGTGGACTTCGTGTATTACCACTCCCTCACCGCCCTTTCCTACGACGGCACGTCTATATATAAGGAAGGGACGACGAACTACAACCTCAGTTCGAAAGTCTACGACGCCGAACTCCTTTCCTACACCAAGAAAGGCGTGGGCGCTACCGTAGAGAGCACGTACGACGAGGCGTCAGCCCTGCTCACCCTCACCGTGAAGGGCAACGACTACGACGCCAATGCCGACAGCAAGACGATCTACACCATTCAGTTCAAAAAGACCGACAAGACGGCTTCGCAGCTCACCGCCCTCTCCTACGACGGCACGCCCGTGAGCGGCTTCGATCCCGCCACATTCTCCTACGACCTCTCCTCCACGCCCTACAACGAGGACGCCGCCCTCACCTACACCACCAAGAGCAGCGGCGCAAAGGTGACGAAGAGCTACAACGCCACCACCGCCCAACTCACCCTTACGGTGACTACCGCCGACTACAACGCCGCCACCGAAACGGGTTCGAAGAGCACCTACACGCTGCAGTTCGACAAGGCTACCACCACGAGCGTAAGCAATGCATTCTCCACCGTGGTCGACGACGAAGCCTCAGCGCCCACCTCATCCGTGAGCTACGACGTGACGACCTATGCCAAGAGCAATGTGGCTGCCATCGTGTTCAAAAACCTCACCATGCCCGTAGGCAGCGAGAAGGTGAGCGTGAGCAAAATAAACGCAACGAACCTCACCGTGGAGGTCGTGAAGAAGGCTTCCGAACTGACCCACACGAAAGCCGTGTACGGCTACTCCTTCAACGGCAAGCTGACCATCGACGGCACGGCATATGCCGCCACGCTCGATGCCCGCAACGACCTCAACACGGGCAAGTGCAACGTGCGCCTCACGCTGCAGAACTTCCACTCCAAGGACGTGACGCTCATTTTCGCCCCCGCCTTTGAGGTGAACAAAGAAGCCGAGATTGCCCCCGAAGAAGGGCTGGGCATTGCCCACTTCAGCCGTTCGTTCAAGAAGGGATGGAACACGCTCTGCCTCCCGTTCGAAACCACGGTGGAAAAGCTGGGCGCCGCTGAAGCCGACACACTCTCGGCCACCGTCACCACCGACCGCAAGAACGGTACCGCCACTTTCCTTAAAGTGCCCACAGGCGTAATCAAGCGCGGCCTTCCCCACCTCGTATACTTCAACACCGCCACCGACGCAGAGTTTTACTTCGCTGGCGACGTGAGCGACGAACTCATCGACGGCAACGGCGCGATTGAGGGCGCACTGCCCTTCAAGTTCACCGGCAACTACGACGGCATCATCTCCATGTACGAAACCTTTTCGATCCAAGGCTATGCCGTGGGCTACGGCCTCGTGACCGCCGACGACGGTTCTGCCACCATCCGCATTGCCGGCAAGGGCGCCACGCTGCCTTCCACTTGCGCATTCTTCGGCTTCGAAGAGGACCAGAGCGGCAACATCGGCACAAGCATCAGCCTTGAGTTCGTCGACAGCAGCGTGACGGGCATCCACGATGCGTTTACCTTCAGCAACGGCGAAGTGAAGCATAAAGCCACGGGCGTATTCACGCTCCAGGGCATCAAGGTGAGCAACGACTCCACCCAAGGTCTTCCCGCCGGACTTTACATTGTGAACGGAAAGAAGACCATCGTACGATAATCTGCTTACGCGGGACGAAGCTTCCGACGCTTCGTCCCGCAAGCGGCAACACACAAACCCCAACAAGACTCAACACACTTATGTTCAAGAAACCCTATACCTCCCCTGCGCTGAAGACCATGGCTCTCACCGCCGAAAACATCATCTGCGGCAGCGGCACGAACATCTCCGTCGACAACAAGAATCCCTACAACAGCGAGTTTGGAAGCGACACCCACGCGTGGGACAGCTCCAACTGGGCCGATGCCGACGGTGAGGAATAAGAAGCATTTTTTTATACACGCTCTAAAGGCGAAGCGCATGGAGAATTGCCCCATGCGCTTCGCCATTTTTTATGCCGCAAAAGAAAATATGCACTCTATTGCCACACTGGCTTAGCATACTTAACGAATAAGGGTAAAAATATGCAGTTGCGGACGTATTTTTCTATGCGAACGCTTGGAGCAGAACGCCAATCCCGTAACTTTGCACCGTGTTTTTCATAGTATTAGATTTAAGGTTAACAAGGTTGGGATACAGAGGTATCCCTTTTTTTGTACCCTTACGTCAGAGGTTCTTAAAAAACCTTACCTTTGCAACGCATACCAAAAACAAACACACGACTATGCGCATCGTTTTTCTCCTTTTCCTCTCTATCGCAGCATTATTCACCGCGCCCTACACGGCAGGCGCACAAACGCAGCTCAAACTCCCCATGACCTACGGAGAGTCCATGGTGCTACAGCGCAAGCGCCCCATCGCCCTCCACGGACGCGCTCCCCAAGGAGCCACCGTCACCGTTCTGCTCCAAGGCAAAGGCCGCACGCTCCGGCGCACCGCAAAGGCCAACGCATCGGGCTCATGGGGCACAGTGCTCCCCGCCCTTCCCGCAAGCGGCCCGTACACGCTCAAATTCAGTTGCGGAAGCGACGTGCGCACCTTCTCCGACGTGTGGGTGGGCGAAGTGTGGCTCTGCTCCGGGCAGTCCAACATGGAACTTCCGCTCCACACCATCGCCACAGCCAAGGAGGACCTCGCCGCAGCCGACACGCTGACGCGCCTCCATCTGCTCAACATGCCCAGCCCGTGGCCCATCTACAAGCAGGTGTGGAGCGCCGCCATGGTCGACTCCATTGACCGCGGACTCCTAAAGCAAAGCGGCTCGTGGACACGCTGCTCTGCCGAAACGGCACGCAACTTCTCCGCCATAGGTTTCCACTTCGGCCGCGTACTTGCCGACTCGCTCGGCATACACGTGGGCCTCATCAACAATGCCGTAGGCGGTTCCACCGCCGAAGGATGGATAGATTCCCTCACATTGGCACAAAAGGCGCCCGAGATAGTAAAGGGCGACTGGCGCAAGAATCCCAACATCATGGAATGGGCACGCACCCGCGCCGACTACAACCTGCAGAAGGCCGACCCCACACGTGCTCACCGCCACCCCTATGCCCCCGCTTTTCTCTACGATGCGGCAGTGAAACCACTTGAGGGCTATACGTTCCGCGGCGTGCTGTGGTACCAGGGCGAGTCGAACGCCGAACTGCCAGAAGAACACGAGAAACTTTTCCCGCTGCTCGAAGACTCGTGGCGACGCACTTTCCACAATCCGCTCCTGCCCTTCTACACCGTGCAGCTCTCGGGCATTTCCACCCGTCCGTCGTGGCCCGCCTTCCGCGACAGCCAGCGCCGCCTGGCAGAACGCTTGCCGAACACGTGGATGGCAGTCAGCTCCGACCTCGGCGACTCGCTCGACGTGCATCCGCGCCGCAAAGCGCCCGTAGGCGAACGCCTCGCACGCCAGGTGCTCCACAACACGTACGGACTGAAGGCGCTCGTGCCGCAAGGCCCCACGCTGCGCAGCGCCACAGCCGACGCCAACGGCATCGTTACTCTCCGTTTTGAATGGGGCAAAGGGCTTCACGGCGCCGCCAACCGCGCCATTGAAGGTTTCGAACTTTGTGGCGAAAACGGCTCGTGGCACAAAGCCGACGTAGAGTCCGCCAGCGACGGCACGCTCACGCTGACTTGCCCCGCAGTGAAAGTTCCCAAGCAAGTGCGCTACGCCTGGCAACCCTATCCCCACGCCAATCTCGTCAACGCAGAAGAACTTCCCTGCTCCACTTTCGTTACCGACGTAGAATAAGAACAATCAAAAATATAACGAGACTTTTATGGACAAACATCTACTCCGCAAAAAGCTTCATGCGCTTCGCTCACTCGCCCTCTTGGCAGTCGGAGCCTTGACGGCATGGCCCGTTGCTGCACAAAGCACGCTGCCGGCGCCTGCCAACCTCCGTGCGGTCGCCGACTACGACAAGGTGACGCTCACTTGGGACCGTAACGAGAAACTCGACACGCTGCGCTTCGAAGGCTTCGAGGGAGAAACTTTCCCCGCAGCCGACTGGTCCGTGAAAACCACGAACACTTACGACGCGCTTTACTCTTGGTTCTCCTACCCCACCGACGACATCAAGGAGAACGCCGAGAACTATACCGACTGGATTCACTCCGGCAAGAAAAGCGCCGCCATTCTCTTCGACGATGCCTGTCCGCACGACGACGGTTCTTCTGCCGTACAGAACGAGTGGCTCATAGTGAACACTGCCGATGCAAAATATCTCAGCTTCTACACTTACATCGACCCGCAGTTGCTTGAATGGGGCATTGACCCCAAGTTTCCCGACCACTACTACGTGAAGGTCAGCCACGACAACGGAGCTACGTGGGAAGAGCTTTGGGATGCACGCTACGACAGCAACGGTTCCAGCGGCTGGCAGTACGTCACGCTTTACATCGGTAACGACGAAAAGAAGCCTTCCCTTGTAGCCTTCCAAGCCGTGGGCGACACCACCAACACGGAATCGGGCCTTTACTTCTCGTGGGTCATCGACGACGTGATGCTTCTTTGCTACGAAGCTTCGCCTACCGCTGCCAGCGCAGCCGCCCATGCCGTGGCACCGCTTGCCGGACGCGCCACGCACCGCAACTATGTGCCTTCGGGACTCAAGGCTGCCAAACCGCGCCGTGCCGCAGCGAGCGTAGTGCCTACTGAGTGCTACAACGTTTATCTCGACAACAAGTGCATTGCCCGCCACATCAAGACCCACACCTACACCGAGACTTCCTCCAAGAAAGCCGGCACGCACACCTATGCCGTAACGGCCGTTTCGCTGAACGAAAACATGGAGTCGGACAAGACAGAAGTGCAGGTCGACATCAAGGAGTCTACGAGCAATGCTCCCACCAACGTGCGCCTGAGCTATAACGTGAACGCGAAGAATCCTTCGACCTACGACATCACCCTCGATTGGGACGCTCCCGAGGGAGACCGCCAGCCTTCTTATTATAATGCCTACTGCAACGGCGCGCTCTTCGGCGGTTACCTCACGGACTTGAGCGTGGGCCAAAGCAATGTGGCAAAGGGTGTGTACACTTATTCCGTAGTGGCCGTTTATGAAAATCCCGAAAGCGAATCGGCTCCCACTTCCGACGTGATTTCCGTAGGCACACGCAACACCGTGCGCGCACTGGCCGCCACTGCCGGCACCGACGGCAAATATACGCTCACTTGGGAAGCCCCGAAGGCTTCGGACTATGCCATGAAGGAATATGCCGTTTACCGCGGCAACGAATTGCTGGGCAACACCGCCGAAACTTCCTTCACCGACGCGCTCTCGCCCGAAGGGCTCTACGACTACAGCGTGAAGGTGGTTTACCTCGACGGCGTGGCATCGCTTCCCCTTTCCGTTTCGGTAACGAACGGCACGGTACCTTCCTACCCGCTTCCCTTCAGCGAGGACTTCACCGGCGGACTGAAGCCTGCCAACTGGACGGTGGAGAAAGTGGACGGCAAGATGAAGGACAACTACCTTTGGCGCTTCGACAACTGGTACGACCTTCCCGTCAGCGGCAGCAACTTCGACGCCGACTTCGCTTCGGCCACTTCTTCGGTTGCCGGCTACACCAACGTGTTCACTACGCTCGACACCCCGCCCATTCTGCAAAACGCAAAGGACGGCGAATACACGTTCATAGAGTTCGACATGGACTACGAGCAGGGCGGCCGCACTTCCACGGCGGGTCTATACTATTCTTACAACGGTGAAGACTGGGCTGCCATTGAAGACGTATTCGACGGTTATGCGGCAGAGCAACTGACCGACGGCGTCACCTCGCTGCCCGAACACCGCATCTACGAAGTGACAAGATGTTTCCCCGACAACGACACGCCCGTGTATTTCGCTTGGAAGTACAACGGCAAGCAAGCCTACCACATAGCCATCGACAACGTGAAGATCTACAACACTACGTCGCCTACGGCCATTACGCAGACGAAGGTGGGCAAAATGCTCAATTCCCGCGTGGAAGGAGGAACGGTCACGCTTTCGGGCTGCGCCATCCAGCGCATTGAGGTCTATGCCATGAACGGCACGTGCGTGGCCGACGTTGATGCCGGCTTATCCACTTCCTATGCCCTTCCCCTTCCGGGCAACGGCACTTACCTGCTGAAAGTGAGCACCACCGACGGCACAAAGATTCTCAAGGTGACGGGCAAAGGCAAATAACCGCTCTTTGAGAAAGTGAAAGATAAAATCCGGTGCAGATTCCCTTCATGGAAATCTGCACCGGATTCTTTTTGCCATGTGCTTTGGTATGTAACGTGGTTCAATACTTGAACGTGCTGCCGCCCAGGAATTCGCGGAGGAGCGAGGTGGGGGGAAGGCCGCGTGTGGAAATGGGTTTGATGTACATGAGGAATTTGCGCAGTCGGTAGGCTTCGGAATATTCGGGCGCATTCTCCGGCACTTGCTCAAGCAGCGGGAGGGCCTGCTCGCGCAAGGCGGCGAGTTCGAAGAGCAAGGCGGTGTTGACCATCACGTCGGCCTGCTCCTGATAGGGGAATATCCAGCGGTTCTCGCCGCGGCGCACCGAGGGCCACTGCCTGATGGTTTCCTGGGCGGAGCGTGCGCGGTACTTGTAGTCGCGCACGATGCGGCGGAGCAGACGATTGTCGGTGGTGGGGATGTAGTTGTGGTCGTCGAGCATCACGCTGGTGAGCGCAGAGGCATAGATGCGGTATTTACACTTTTCGTCCACGCCTTCGGTCAACATGGGATTGAGTGCGTGGATGCCTTCAAGTATGAGCACTTCGCCTTCGCCAAGTTTCATGCGCTTTCCGCTGTCCACGCTCTTGCCCGACTCGAAGTCGTAACGCGGAAGCGCCACTTCCTCGCCGCGTATGAGCGCATTGATGTCGGAAGTGAGGCGGCTGATGTCCATCGCGTCGATGTGCTCGAAGTCGTACTCGCCTTTTTCGTCGCGCGGAGTGCGGTCGCGGTCCACGAAATAATCGTCGGACGACATGGCGTGGGGTTTCACGCCGCATGCCATCAGCTGCACGGCAAGGCGTTTGGAGAAGGTGGTCTTTCCGCTCGAGGAAGGACCGGCTATGAGGATGAGCTTGAGTTCGGGCCTTGCGGCAATGCCGTCGGCTATACGGGAGATGCGCTTCTCTTGCAGCGCCTCGCTCACGTTTACGAGCTCGTTGGTGTGTCCCTTGCTGCATGCCAGGTTGAGCATGCCTATGTTCGTCACGCCGAGAATGGAGTTCCACTTGTGCTGCTCGCGGAACACTTCAAACATCTTGGGCTGCTCCACCATGGGGCGCAACTGTGTGGGATTGGCGGGGTCGGGAATGCGGAGCAGGAGGCCGTCGCCGTATTGTTCCAAGCCGAAGAGATAGAGCTGGGAGGTGTTCACGAGGAGCGAGCCGTAGAAATAGTCGGCCGTACCTTCCAGCGTATAATAAGTGGTGTAGAGCGAGCCGAGGCCTTCGAGCAGAACGGCCTTGTCGTTGAGTCCGGCTTCGCGGAAACGTTCTACGGCTTCGTCGGTGTGCGAGGTGACGCGGTGGAAACAGTGTTTTCCGTCCACAATCTCCTGCATACGGCTGCGCAGGCGGTCGAGCACATCGGCGTTGACTCCGCCCTCTATGTCGAGGTGGCAGTAGTAGCCGTTGGAGATGGGCATGTCGATGCGCAGGCGGGCATTGGGGTAGACGTCGCACACGGCTTTGTAGAGCACAAAGAAGAGCGAGCGGGTATAGGTGCGCAAGCCTGAAGGCGAAGTGATGTCGAGATACTCCACGTCCTTGTCGTTGTAGACGGTGTAGTGGAGACCTTCCACCTTGTTGTTCACCCTGGCGCTTGTGGCGCCGTAAGGCATGTGGAGTTCAAGCATCTCGTAGATTTCCTCGAGATTGTAGCCCGTAGGCACGCGATGGGAGCGGCCGGTATTCTTGCAACGGATTGTGATTATCTTTCCCATGGCAGTTTCTATAATATTTATGGTTGGTTCTATAAGGTTTCTTCGAGGCGGGCAGCAAGCGTGCGTACACCCGCCGACGCTACTTCGCGGATTACTTCCACGCTGCGCTGGGCGGGCACTTTTACGGGTTTGGGGTCGATGAGGAACACGGGCACTTCGGGGCGCACATAGCTCACGAGTCCGGCAGCCGGATAAACGTTGAGCGAGCTGCCTATGATGACGAAGGCATCGGCATCTCCGGCGAGTTCGGCAGCGGGCACGAGATTGGGCACGGCTTCGCCGAACCACACAATCCACGGGCGCAGGCGTGAGCCGTCGGCAGCCAAGTCGCCGGCACCCACTTCCAAATGGTCGGAAGGGAGCGTACGCACGTAGCGCTCATCGTCGGGACGGGCAGAGGAACAAACCTTCATCAGTTCGCCGTGGAGATGGAGCACGTGGGTGGAACCGGCACGCTCGTGGAGGTCGTCCACGTTTTGCGTCACGATTCTCACGTCGTAGTTCTTCTCCATCTCAGCCAGGAGCCGGTGCCCCTCATTGGGCTTGGCGTCGACGAGCTGACGGCGCAGGCCGTTGTAGAACTCCGTCACAAGGTCGGGGTCGGCATTCCAACCTTCCGGTGTGGCTACCTTTTCCACGGGATACTGTTCCCAAAGTCCGCCGGCATCGCGGAACGTGCTGAAGCCGCTTTCCGCGCTCATTCCGGCACCGGTAAGCACTACTATCTTTTTCTTCATTGTTTCTTCTTTTTGGGGGATTATCTATTTTCGCAAAAGACGTTCTATCTGCCTTTCTGAGGCAGAGGGAACTAAAAGGCGAAGTTGTTGTCGTATCTTCTCGGCCGACTCTTCCGGCGTGCACGCTGCACGGCAGGCTTCGCGTCCGAGGAAGTCTTCGGGTGTGGTGAGCAGCGACCAGCCCCAGCCGTAACGCTCGCCGTGGCTGTCGCGGGGATATACGAAGTCGGCCGTCACTATGCGGCAGGCCGTTTGCAGACGCGCCACGTAGCTATCGAACCGGCTACGCATCTTGGGGCCGGTGAAGCCGCAGGCCTTGCGCAAGTCGCGTGTAGTCATGCAGCCGTTGAGCGCAAGCGTTTCAAGCACGGCGTCTTCTATGCTGCCCTCTTCGGGACGGGCGTAAAGGCTGCGGCGCACATTGCAAAAATCGGGCCACCACGCCTTGCTGATGAAAGCAGCCTTGCCGCCGAAAAACTTTCCGTAGGCGCAGCCGCTCTCTCTGATGACGGAGCCTTTCCACTCCCAGAGCGGCCATTCCCATCCGCCGTCGGGAAGCACGGTGTAGCGGCACTCTTCGTCGACGACGGCCTCAGCGGACCAACTGCCAAGCCCCATGTCGAGCAAAGGCAGGAAACCAACTTCTTCTATGTAGGTAATAAGCTGGGCACAAGAAAGTATCTTTTCCATAAATCAGGTTCTAAGTTCCACGGAACGGGATATGGCGAAGCGTGCTTCAGGCTTACGTGTTCCTCATATATATGTTGCCATAAACGAGTTGCTCGTTGAGGCGCCGTCATACACGCCGCGCGTGTGTTACATACGGCAAATATACGACTAAGTAACGGTTGAAAAACCACTTAAATAAAATATAACTTGCACATTTTTGATGCGACGCGCATGGGGCAAGACTCCCGCCTTGACTGCTCTACGCGGCCTCACAGAGGCTTGTGCATGGCTTCGCCTTATATTCATCGCGCTCATCAGCCCAAACGAGAGTCTTGCCCTCATGCGCTTCGCACTAACGCTTACACCATACCCGAGTAGTTGCTTGATTAGCAAACAAACCTTTCGTTTGTTAATTTTCCGCCCTTCATTTTTTCGCCTGCGAGGTTCAAACTAGAGCGAAGAGCTATGCTTTTTTGCCGCTTTTCAGCAGATTTCCATCGCTTCAAGGCATCTTTTGAAAATTCCAAGGCAGCCCAAAGCTTTGGGCCTAAGGGGAATTTTTCCTAGATGCCTTGGAATTTTCACGAGAAAGGTTCCATTTTTTGCTCCAACGGGGCTTTTTATACACGCGTATGCAGCAAATTCTGAATATATGCGCATTCCATGGCTGCAAAATGCATAATTATGCGCGCTGAGAATCGCGTATTTCCGAGCGCATGTGGGTTCGCTGATTTCTACGCGATTCTCAGTGTTAAAAAAATAGTCCTCGGTGCGCAGCGCATGAGGGCAAAACTCCCGCCGCGACTGCTCTACACGGCCTCACAGAGACTTTTGCATGGCTTCGCCTTATATTCAGTGCGCTCATCAGCCAATAATATAGTGATAGTCTTTTTTGAGACCTGCAAAGAAAGTACCATCATTATCTCATAATTTACCCAAAACCACATTCTAATTCATCGCTCAAACCACAGTGTCAATGCTCGTTCCTCAGCCTCTATTTTTTCAAAGTTCGTTGTACAACCATCGGAAACCTTGTATCTTTGCATTGCTAATTTCCGAAAAAGAACGATGAAATTCATACATACCGCCGACTGGCATCTCGGCAATAGTTTCCACGGACACGACCGCACCGGCGAACACCGGCATTTTCTTAACTGGCTGCTCAACACCATCGTTGACCAACAGCCCGACGCACTACTCATTGCCGGCGACGTGTTCGACTCGTCGAATCCCTCGGCACAAGCCGAAGAACTCCTCTACGACTTTCTTCTCCAAGCCACCACACTGCTGCCCGGACTGCAGATAGTGATCACTGCTGGCAACCACGACTCCGGCTCACGCCTTGAAGCACCCGCCTCGCTGCTGAAAATGCACAACGTATATGTACGCGGACTTGTGCACCGCACCGACTCCGACACCCCCGACTTCGACTACTACCTTCTTCCCCTTGCCCCGCGAGGCGGAAGCGAAGCGGCATGCGTGTGCATGGCAGTGCCCTTCCTTCGCGGAGGCGACTACCCCGCCGGGCTCACCCCCGAGGAAGGACTCAAGTACTTCTTCGGCAATCTTCACCAGGCGTATGCCCGCAGCGAGTTTCGCGGTCTGCCGCTCGTGGTCGCAGCCCATTTCTATGCCTCCGGAGCCGACATCTGCGGCGAAGACCACTCCGAACGCCTCGTTGTGGGCGGGCAGGACTGCGTGGAAGCCGGCGTAGTGGGGCGCAACGTGGCCTACACGGCACTCGGTCATATCCACAAGCACCAGCAAGTGGGCGGTGCGCCCAATGCATTCTACTCTGGAAGCGCCCTCCCCATGTCGTTCAGCGAAATCAGTTACCGCCACGGCGTGCAGCTCGTCGACGTCGACGCGAAAGGCCATGCCTCCATCTCTTTCGTTGCCTACGAACCGCTCCGCACGCTCTGCCGCATACCCGAAAGCGGTGGGGCGGCACGTGCCGAAGACGTGGTCGATGCCATAGGCCGCCTGCCCAAGCGCGGGAAGAACGACGGCGGAGAGAACTGGCCCTACCTTGAAATACGCGTCGAGGAACGCCAGCCCGAACCCACCCTCATGCACGACGTCACCGAAGCGCTCAAAGACCGCGCCGTACACTTCTGCCGCATGGTGCGCGTGAGTTCAGCCTCACCCGAACAGCGCGACTCCGCCGCCGACAATGCCCCACGCGAGAGCCTCGAGGAACTCACCCCGCTGCAGATGGCACGCCGCGTGTTCCAAACACGTTTCCAGGACGAAATGCCGCAAGAACTCGTAGAACGCTTCAAAATGGCAGAAAAGAAAAATGAAGATTGAAAAGATTGTCCTCAACAACCTCACTTCCATTGAGGGCGAACAGACCATAGACTTTACTCAGGAGCCCCTGCGCTCCGCCGGACTCTTTGCCATCACGGGCAACACGGGATCGGGCAAAAGCACCATACTCGACGCCATTTGCCTGGCGCTCTACAACAAGGCGCCGCGCTTCGAAAACATAGAGCGCATACCGCAGGAGGACCTCGACCAGGCCACCGAAAAAGTGCAGCGCGTGCAAGCCTCGCGCACGGCCAACATACTGCGCCGCGGCCAAAAGGAAGGCGGATGCACCGTGGTGTTCTCCACCTCCGACGGCGAACGCTACGAAGCCACATGGAGCATACGCGTCACCCGTGGCGGCAACTACAGTTCTCCAGAACGCTCACTCCGCATGCTCGCGCCCCACAAAGAAACGGTGGATCGCGCCGAAATAGACCGCCGCATAGAAGGCGCCATTGGGCTTACCTATGCGCAGTTCACCCGCACCGTGATTCTCGCACAGAACAGTTTCGCCAACTTCCTCAAGGCGCCACGTGCCGAAAAGGCCATGCTGCTCGAGAAACTCACGGGAACGGAAGCCTACGGCAACGTGTCCATGCACATCTTCGCCCTCGCGCAAGAAGCCGAAGCAAAGGTTGTGGCACTTGAAAGCAAGATGGACGGACTCCTCCACGACCGGCTCCAGCCCGAAGCCCTCGCCGAAGAAGAAGAACGCCAGCGACTGCTTACCGCACAAAGCGAGAACATAAAGAGCGAAACGCAGCGCATGGAAAACCAGACGCTCTGGTTCAAACGCTTCGACGAAGCCACGCAGCTCGTAGCCGACAACGAAGCACGCTACGCCGCCGCCACAAAGGAGTGCATGGCGCTGCGTGCCGACGAAATGCTCCTCGAACGCTACGACTCGCTTCTCTCCATGCAGCCCCTCTACCAGGAAATCGTGATGCGGCGCAGCGACATCAACAAGACCAAGGAGCAGGAAAGCGCCAATGCCGAACAACTCGAAACGGCACGCCGACAGCTCGACACGCTCACGCAACAGCTCGACGTGGCACGGGAGCGCACCGCCGATGCCGAGAAGCACCTCGAACTGCGCCGCCCCGCCATCAACCGCGGCCATGCCCTCACGGGCGAAATGACCATGGCCGCCGAACAGCTCAAAACGCTCGAAACGCAACTTCTCGCTGCACAGAAGAAATACGAAACACGCCAGAACGACCTTACCGCCAAGCAGGAAACGCTCGTCAAGGTGGTAAAGGAAATCGACCAGCAGAAACTCCACAAGCAGTCGCTCTCCGTGCACCGGCTGATGTTCGAGAAGTTCGACCTCATCAAGGACAAACTCGCCATGCTGCGCAGCGAAACCCTCCGCAACGCGGAAAGCCACAAGAAGCAGACCGAACTGCAGCGCCGCCAAGCCACACTCCGCGCCTCAAGCGAAAAGGCAGAGAAAGAGCAGCACGACAACCAAGCACGCCTCAACACCCTCAAGAGCGAACTCCTCATTCACCGCCAAAGCAACCAAGGACGCGACTCCGCCATTCTCCAAAAGCGCGCCGCCGACGCCAAGAACCGCATGCAGAGTCTCAAGCACGCCGCATCGCTTTGGCAACACATCTCCGAGGGCTATGCACGCATCAGCGAGAAGCGCGCC
This sequence comes from Bacteroidaceae bacterium, assembly GCA_963649665.1. Taxonomy (GTDB): domain Bacteria; phylum Bacteroidota; class Bacteroidia; order Bacteroidales; family Bacteroidaceae; genus Alloprevotella. The sequence continues at coordinate 14,507 of CAVJJO010000049.1, forward strand.
ACGCAGAAACGCGAAGAGGTGGAAATCAACCAAAAGCGCCAGCTCTCTCTCAAGCAGGAAATTGAAGTAAAAGCCGCCGAAGAGGCATACGCACGCATCAGCACCACCTACACACTGAGCCAGACGCAGAACATCGTAAACCTCCGCAAGCAGCTCAAAGAGGGTACGGCATGCCCCGTGTGCGGCGCCACGCACCACCCCTACCATACCGAAACGGAACGCGAACTCGGCGAACTCCTCACCTCGCTCAGCAAGGAGTATCTCCACCTGCAGCAAGACCTTGAGAACAAACGTTCCGTGCTCAACACGCTGCGCGAAACCATCGCCGCCGACACCGCACGCCTCGAAGCCGACAAGCAAGCGCTCGCCGACCTCGAGAAGCGCCAGCAAGCCGACGTGGACGAATGGCAGACCTGCGCCTACCTCGATCCCTCGTTCGCCGACTGCTCCGCCACGGTGAACCGCGACGCACGCCGCATGATGATAGAGCTTCTCATCGACAACACCGGACGCACCTCCGAAGAAGCCGAAAAGGAACTGGAGGACTACAACTTCCACCAGCAACACATCAACCGCCTCAACGAAGAGATAGCCGCGCTCGACGCCCTCATGGCCGACAACCGCACCTATCTCGACAACCTCAACACGGAGTGCCACATCGCCGCCGCTGCCGCAGAAGACCTCCAGCGCGTCATCAACGAAAGCGACCATTCGTGCTCCGAACTCTACACCGACCTCGACGAGATGGTCACGCTCTCAGGATGGTTCTCTGAATGGAAAAACAATCCCGACGGCTTCCGCATGCGCCTCACCAACCTCCACTCCGAGTGGAACTCCACCTGCACCGCCCTCGACGAGGCCCAGCGCTCAGAAGCTTTCCTGCGCGAAGAAGTGAAAAACGCGGAAGCCAACCTCACAGAAGAGAACCGCCACGTGGTGCAGTGCCGCGAGAACCGCGACGCCACACGCGAATCGCTCCACGGAAAGCGCGAAGAGCTGCGCCGCCTCTTCGGCGAAAGTTCCCCGCAGAAGGAAACGGAAACCTTGCAGCTCGCCATAGCCCAGATGCGCGAAGCCGAGCAGAAGGTGCTCCACGAGTGCGAAGCCGGAACGGGCCGCGTGCGCCAGCTCGAAGGCAAGCGCGACAACCTTCTCCACACGCGCCTCGAAAACCAGCAGCAGCTCCAGCAGAAGATGCAGGAACTCGACCTCTTCATTCTCCGCTTCAACGGTTCGCACTCGCCCGTACAGTTCACCGAACTCGAAAAACTCTTCAGCGACGAGCGCAACTGGAAAGCACTGCGCGAAAAACTCACCGAACTCAAAGAGAACCGCATGCTTGCCGAAAACCGCTTGGAGCAGGCGCGTCAGGCTCTTCTCGCCATACAGGCCGAGCCTATACGTCCCGAGGACGAAACGGAAGCCACCCGTCTTGCACTTGCCGAAGAACTCAAGGCCAAGCAAACGGAACTCGAGCAAATAGCCGAGCAGCTCGAAGCATGCCGCGTAAGGCTACGCTCCCACGCCCAATGCGAGCAAAGCGCGGCAAAGCTCACCGACGAACTCCAAAAGGCACGCGACGACGCAAAGGAATGGAATCGCCTCAATGTGCTCCTCGGAAGCAGAGACGGAAAAAAGTTCCGCACGCTGGCGCAAAGCTACACGTTCCGCTTCCTCGTGGAACACGCCAACCGCCACCTTCGCATGCTCTCGTCGCGCTACGAACTGCGCACCATTCCCGCCACACTCACGCTGGAGATAATAGACCGCGACATGTTCGACGAGCACCGCTACGTCGACTCCCTTTCCGGCGGCGAAACCTTCGTGGTTAGCCTTGCACTCGCCCTCGGCCTCGCCTCGCTCTCGAGCCGCAACCTCACCATCAGTTCGCTCTTCATCGACGAAGGCTTCGGCAACCTCGACCACGAGTCGCTCGACCTCGTCATGACGGCGCTCTCCAATCTCGAGAACACGCAAGGGCGGAAAGTGGGCGTCATCAGCCACACCGACCAGATACGCTCGCAGATATCGCCGCAAATACGCCTCGTGAAACTTCCCGGAAACGGCAGTTCGAGAATAGACATCAGATAAAGCCTGCGTCAAGGCTTGGCAACTGGAAATCCAAGGCATGGTACGATTCCACGCCTTGGATTTTTTTCTTGCCCCATTCGCTTCGCCCGCATACCATCGGCACGAGCAGGCACAAGTGACACGCTTTTTTATTCGTTGATAGAATTTGGCACTTCAAATAAAAACGTACCTTTGCGGTAATTAAAAAGTGTTACACAACGTTCATAACTCATACTTTCTAAATACTCACGCTTATGAAAAGACTTTTCTTGTGTGCGCTGATGCTGCTCGCAGTAGGCACATCGTTTGCGCAGCGAAAGACGGAAGTCGTGGAAACGCCCCAAGCACAGACCGACGACAACGGCATGGTGCTGAAGCGCAAGGTGGCCATCGGCCGCTTCTCCAACGAAACGCAGTATGCCAAGGGCATCTTCTACGACAAGGAGAACGACCCCATGGGCAAGCAGGCACTCGACATCCTTTCTTCCAAGCTTGCCTCGTCGGGCAAATTTCTCCTTCTTGAGCGCAGCGACCTCAGCACGCTCCTCGAAGAATGCCAAAAAGGCGAGAACGTGGCTTCGACCATTGGCGCCGACTACATGATTATCGGTTCCATCACCGAGTTCGGCCGCAAAAACACGGGAAAGAACCGCGCGTTCTCCTCTGAGAAGACGCAGACCGTGGAAGCTGCCGTATCCATTCGCCTGGTAGACGTAAGCACAGGCGTCATTATCTACTCCGACGAAGCCAAGGGTTCTGCCGAGCTGACCACCAGAACGAAAATGGGCGTAGGCGGACAGGCCAGCTACGACGCCACACTGAGCGACAAGGCCATCTCCGAAGCCATCGGCCAGCTTGTGGAAAACATCATCAACAAGTGCACAAACAGTCCGTGGAAGACCTATTTCCTCTCTTGCGACAACGACGGCGTGCTCATTGCCGGCGGCACAAGCCAGGGCATCAAGGAGGGCATGACGTTTGCCGTAAAGACGAAAGGCAAGAAGGTGAAGAACCCGCAGACGGGCATCATGGTCACCCTTCCCGGAAAGAAGGTCGGCGAAGTGAAAATCGTTTCCACCGGCGGTGACTCACCCGAAACGGAGTATTCCATCGTGGAACTCAGCTCCACCGAAACCATCAACGCATCCAATATGGAATCCTACATTATAGAACAAGCAAAATGAAGAAACTACTCGCATTATTCGCCGTGCTGGCCTTGTTGGTCGGCTGCAAGGCAAACTATCCCGTGGCACAGCAAAGCGGGAAAGAAGACATGGCTTTCCTTCTCTTCGTAAGCGGCAACGAGTATGCCGGACAGGAAGTGCAGGTGACACTCGACGATGCCCAGCCCTTTACCGCTAAGGTGGTAAAACAGAAGAAAGCGCTGCGCAAAGGCAAGCAATACGGTGTGAAAACCGGCACCCGAAGCCTGAAGGTAACGTGTGAAGGAAAGGTTCTCTACCAAAAGAAAGTGTTCCTCTCCACACAAGAAGTAAAACAAATAATACTCCCCTAAGAATGAAAAAGTTATTTGTGGCAGTAGTGGCAGTGCTCGCGCTCTCTTCGTGCAGCACCACAACCAAGACGCTCTATTCGTGGTACAACTATGAGGACGCCACCTACCAGTACAGCAAGAGGCAGACCGACGAGCTTAAGGTGAAAGCGCTCGAAGAAATCAAGAAGCTTACGGAAAACCAGAAGGGCACGCGTGGCGCGGTTCCTCCCGGACTCTACGCCGAGTATGGCTACATGCTCTACATGAACGGCAAGAAAGAAGAAGGATTGGGTTTCCTCAAGCAGGAAATCAAGCTCTACCCCGAGTCTGAAAAATACATTTCACGAATTATCAAGCAACTGGAGAAATGAAACAAATCATAGCATTGGCCTTCGCCTTCGTCACACTCATGTCGTGCTCCACCTCGAAGATTGTCACCATGGGCGAACAGTATCCGGGCATGTATTCTGAGAAGCCTTACAGCATCGTCATCATGCCGCCCATCAACCAGACCACGCATGCCGAGGCGAAAGACTATTTCTACACCACACTCTACCAGCCGCTCTGCGAGAAGGGCTACTACGTGTTCTCTCCCTACCTCACCATGGAGATGTTCCAGCAGGAGAGTGCCTACGATTCCGAGAATTTCATCAACGGCGACCTCTCTCAGTTTAGAAACGTGCTTGGCGCCGACGCTGCCATGTTTACCATCATAAAGGACTGGCGACGCAACAACGTGGGCGGACGTCTCACTGTGAACGTGGAATACGTTCTGCGCTCCACGAAGACCGGCGAAACGCTCTATTCGCGTGAAGGCAACATCACCGTCGACACGAGCGTCAACGGCGGAAGCAGTGGTCTGGGTGCGCTCATAAGCATCATTGCCACGGCCGTCAACACGGCTACGACCGACAAGGTCATCGCCGGCCGACGCTGCAACGCTTTCGTGCTCAGCGACCTTCCCGCAGGAAAGTATTCGCCCAACTACGAAAAGGACGCACAGAACCCCGCCGGCAAGAAGTCTATCAAAGCCACGGTGAAGTAAGGTAAGCATCCCATACAAGCCGTATTGTGTAAAAAACAAATAAGCCAAAGTCTTGATAGATAGACTTTGGCTTATTTGTTTTCTATGCAATTGTAAGGTAGTAAAGAATCAGGATC
>CAVJJO010000050.1:0-19069 GCA_963649665.1 Bacteroidaceae bacterium
GAATTTTTACGGCGTGCCTTGGAATTTTTACGGCGTGCCTTGGAATTTTTACGGGAAGCCTTGGAGTTTGCGCCCTACTTTTTGGTTGAAAACTTTTGTGAACGATAATTTAATATGTACGCAAGCTTGATAGGGAAAAGAATAAATCCGTAACTTTGCATAACTTTCGCGTAGTAAGCAATGTGATGTCTTGCGCGGCGCGGAAGAGCCCTTAATGTATATTTATGAACCGTTCTGCGAAGATAAATATAATAGGTTCCGGCAACGTAGCCTCCCATCTCGGGCCGGCTTTGCAAATGGCGGGTTTTACGCTCGCGGCAGTCTATAGCCCCACGCTTTCCCATGCAAAAGAGCTGGCGAGTCTGTTGGGCGATATTGTGGCGGTGGACGATGTGAGGCAGTTGCCGAAGTCCGACATCTACCTTTTGTGCGTGAAAGACAATGCGCTCGGCGATGTAGCCCAACGGCTAGCCGCCTCGCTGACACAGGAAGAGCGCAACGCAGCGCTCGTGGTGCACACGGCAGGAAGCGTTTCGCTCGATGTGCTCTCATCGCAGTTTTCCCACGCAGCCGTGATGTATCCCCTTCAAACCTTCTCAAAGGGAGCTTCGTTCAACTTTTCCCGAATTCCCCTTTTTGTGGAAGGAAGCACCGACGACGACCTCTGCGCCGTCACCGCCATGGCAGAAGCGCTGAGCCACAACGTGACACCGCTTTCCAGCGAAAAGCGCAAGCGCCTGCATTTGACAGGAGTGTTCGCCAATAACTTTGCCAACCATTGCGTCACCCTCGCCGCCGACATTCTTGCCCCGACGGGCGTCAGTGCCGACGTGCTCCGTCCCATGTTTGAGGAAACAGTTGCCAAACTTCGCCATATGTCCCCCACCGATGCGCAGACAGGGCCTGCGGTGAGATGGGATACCCGCGTGATGGACGACCACATGGCGATGCTCGCCGCCGAACCGCAGTTGCAGCAGGTATATCGCCTCATGAGCCAAAGCATACACCACCACAACGAAAACCGATGATAAACTACGACCTTAAGAAAATACGGGCCCTTGCCTTCGATGTCGACGGCGTGCTCAGTGAAAGCAACGTGCTGCTTCTTGAAAGCGAAGCCCAGCCTTGCCGAACGGCAAACACCAAAGACGGCTATGCCTTGCAGCTTGCCGTGAAATGCGGTCTCCGTGTGGCAATCATCACGGGAGGACGAAGCGCGGCCGTGCAGCGCCGCTACGAGGCACTCGGTTTGCAGGACGTCTTCTCGGGTGTGGCTGTGAAAATAGAGCGTTTCCGCCAATGGCTTGCCGACAACCACCTCTCGCCCGCAGAAGTGCTATATATGGGCGACGACATTCCCGACTACGAAGTGATGAAAGCCTGCGGATGTCCTTGCGCTCCTGCCGATGCCGCACCCGAAATAAAGGAAACAGCCCTTTATGTAAGTCCTGCCAACGGCGGACAGGGATGTGTGCGCGACGTCGTGGAACAAGTGTTGCGTGCACAAGGCCACTGGATGAGCAGCGCCCATGCTTTCGGGTGGTGACGAAGTGTGAACAGAATCGCCATCGCCATTCTATTAGGAATCGAAGTTTCGGATTTAAACGCGAACGGGCTAAGCGCTAACAGACACTTCAGGCCGTTTACCCCTAAATCAGAAACTTGAATTAGGAATAATCAACGATAACCACAACCCCGGAACGGCCATCTTACTCCGTGGGTACACAATACTGACTTTTTTGCTATGCTTGAAAATCTAAAGAAATACGACGTGGTGCTCGCCAGCAACTCTCCCCGTCGTAAAGAGCTCCTCCAACGTCTTGGCATTCCCTTCAAAGTGCGTACGCTTTTCGGCATTGACGAAAGTTATCCCGAAACGTTGCGCGGCGAAGACATCGTGCGCTACATATCCCGAAACAAGGCAAAGGCCTACCGCAACTCCATGGGTCCCAATGAACTCCTCATTACGGCCGACACCATCGTGTGCGTGTCGGGTGAAGTAATGGGAAAGCCCAAAGACGCTGCCGATGCCAAACGCATGCTTCATGCCCTTTCGGGAAATGTGCACCAGGTCATCACCGGTGTGACCATTGTGGCCGGTGAGCGCATGGACAACTTTGCCGTGACGAGCCACGTGAAATTCGCGCCCATCACTTCAGAGGAAATAGACTATTACGTAGACAATTTTCTTCCCTTCGACAAGGCAGGAGCCTACGGTATACAGGAATGGATAGGCCTCGTGGCCGTAGAGGAAATACGCGGTAGCTACTTCAACGTAGTAGGTCTGCCCGTGCAGCGCCTTTATCAACGTCTCAAGGATTTCTGATTCTTTCCCTTTATGCTGAAGCTCTATACCAAGAACAATCCGCCGGAGAGGCTTGCCGAGATTGTACGCATACTCAACGACGGCGGTGTGATTATCTATCCCACCGGCACAACCTATGCCCTCGGATGTCATGCACTCAAGGAACGCGCCGTGGAACGCATTTGCCGCATCCGTCAAATATCGCCTTCCTCGCATCCGCTTTCCGTGATATGCTACGACATGAGCGCCATCAGCGACTATGCCTTCATCTCCACTCCCGTCTTCAAGTTGATGAAGCGAAATCTGCCGGGACCGTTCACTTTCATCTTGAAAGGGAAAAACAAACTACCCAAGATTTTCCGCTCTCGCAAGACCGGCGAAATAGGCATACGCATGCCCGACTCGCCCATCGTGCGCGAGTTGCTCGAAAATCTCGGTGCGCCGCTCATGACGGCTTCGCTTCCCGAACTCCACCCCGGCGAACCCGAATACCAGACCGACCCCGAACTCATAGAGGAAGAGTTTGCCGCGCAGGTAGACCTTGTCATCGATGGCGGAGAAGGCACGCTCGGCCAAAGTACCGTGGTGGACTGCACGGCAGATGACGAAGGCGAAATCGTGCGCCAAGGCGACGGCATTCTCCAATAAAATATGCCGATACGGCTAAAAACGATTGCCTTCGTGCAATAAAGGGCATAGTTCTAAGTTTTAATTGACAAAGCGGAGATGCTTCGTGCAAACCGGCGACATCCGCACCGCTTTATGTCTTACCCCGTATTTCTTCCAAAAAGTTCAATGAAAACCTTCCGCACATCAGCATTTCTCGTTGTAAGTCTTTGCATAATGGCGCTTTTAGCCTCATGCTCCGAAGATACCGACAACCCCAAGTATCAAAGCGAACCGCCCCTTATCTCCGACCTTACGGTTTCCGTCAACGGTCAGGAGACGAACACCATACACGTCGGCGACAAATTCACCGTCACCGCTGTGCAGAAGCAGATAGGCCGCTTGCTCTATAAGTCGAACTACTCCTGGACCAACGACTCTGGCTTTGAGGTGGAATACACAGGCACGGCAGTATACGACAACGATACGAAGAATCCTACAGCCACGTTCACCGCCACCACGGCAGGCAATTGCAAGATTACGTTCACCGGTCGTTATTATGCGGGCGGCCAGGTAGTGGGATGGACCTCCAAGTATGGCTCATCGTACTATGAAGAGTTTGCCGATAAAAACGGTCGTGCCACTTATACCTTCCTTGGCTCCAACCAATTCAGCGTGGTAGCTACAAAAACGGTTACCGTTCTTCCTTAATCCGGCAGCAATACAAAGCGGACAATGCTCTTCAACTCAGAAAAGAGTGCGGCATTGTCCGCTTTTTTTGTGCCCGTTTACAGGTTTATGCCATTTTTGTGTATTTTTGCAAATGTAAGAAGGAGGCTCATGCATAGAGTTGCCACCTTCCATTGTTTCCCGTCAACACACTCGCTTTTTTATGACAAAACGTTTACTCTCGCTCCTCGCTCTCTCTGCAGGACTCTCTTCCGTCGCATTTGCCCAAGAACATCTCTATTTGATAAAAGGCACACAAGTTGTGGCAAAGTATCCCGTTGCCGACGTTGACTATATGACTTTCCAACTCCCCGAAGGAGTGAAGGAAGCCAAGGACGTAGAGGTAGCCGTGGCCAATGTGGGCAAGAACTTCATCACCTATAAGGTAGTTACCCTTCAATCTTCCGAGCAGTATGCCCATACGGCCGTAAGCGCTTCCGTGCTCAACTACATTCTTCAGGAGTATTTCAGCACCACACTTGAGGCTGCCACGCAGAGCGACATAGAAAGCGCCCTTCGCACCGTGCTCTACAGCTACGGATATCTCGGCAAAGGTTCGCAAGTGTTCACCATGAAGGACGGAGAAGCCGACGACAACGACGACGTCTTCACCGTGCTTGCCGGCGAGACCTATTATGTGGTGGCATGCAATGTGGTCGACGATGACCTCGGCGAAACCATCTCATACACCACCGTCAACACTCTTGAGGCAGAACAAAGCAAAGAAACCGTGGCGGTTGCCTATACCGGACTTGCCAGCGACGGCGGCGCTTCTTTCTCCATCACTCCCAGTGACGGCATCACGGCGTTCTACACGCTCTTCGGCTATAAGGACACGCTTGAACCTTACATCCAACAATATGGCATAAAGTATACCGCCCTTTCGTTCGGCGAACGTTGGACTCCCGCGGAATGGAAGTCCAGTCCAGCCACATGGTCCATCAAGGGCGAAGCCGACTATGCCCTGTATGTGCTTGGCATCGACAGCGAAGGCGACCGCACCGAAGCTTCTGCTACAGCGCACATTGTGCCCTCAACCACCGAATCTACTGCACCGACCATTAAGGTTGCCAGTAAGACAAAGGGCGACGGTGCCGTGAGCGTAAACTTTGAAGTGACGCCGAGCAATGTGACTGAAGTCTACGTGAACCTTCTGGAAGAGAACACCGTGGAAAGCAAACTCAACAGAGGCTTCACCCTTGCCGACCTTGCCGCCGGCGCAACAGCTTTGGACATTACAAACGAGATAAACACCAACGGCGAGTATACCTACTCCAACAGTTCCGTTGACTCCGGTTGGCAAACGCTCCTCGTCAGCGCGAAGAGCAAGGAAGGCGACATTACCGTGCTGCGTCTCAACTTCAATGCACATGTCGACTCCGAATGGGAAGAAACCACGACGGTAATTCCCGCATCCTCCGCATCGAGTGTAAGGACAGCGTTCCGCAAATTCTCTTCACCGCTTAAGGAGTTTAAGATGTTCAATGCCGTGCGCCAAGCCGGCTCTCGCCAAAGTGTGAGCGGTTTGGTTCGCTAAGCGTTACGCCTATTTTCATACCATGCAAGTTTCCTCCGGAAGAATCACCATTTCGGAGGAAACTTGATTTTTATGTCTCGCATAATACAATCCCGTTTTGCACGTATGCAGAACGATATCAAAAAACTTAACCCGTTGCCATGTGGCTCATATTCGCTTTCCTTTCCGCCGCTCTACTCGGCTTGTATGACGTTTCGAAAAAGTCGTCGCTTAAGGATAATGCCGTGTTGCCCGTACTGCTCGTCAACACAGTCCTTTGCGCTTTGTTCTTCTTGCCCTCAATCGTGGGTTCAGTGTGTGGATGGTCGTCCGCTATTCCGCAGGCCCCGTGGTCGTCCCACGCTCTGGTGCTTGTAAAGTCGGCCATCGTGCTCACCTCATGGATCTGCGGTTATTACGCCATGAAGCATCTTCCGCTCACCATAGTAGGTCCGGTGAATGCCACGCGTCCCGTCATGACGCTCGTCGGCGCACTCCTTATCTATGGCGAAAGACTCAATCTTTGGCAATGGGCAGGTGTGCTGTTGGCGCTCTTGTCGCTTTTCCTCCTTAGCCGAAGCGGAAAGAAAGAAGGCGTGAGCTTTACTCACAACCGGTGGATATTCCTTCTTTTCCTTGCTGCAGCCACAGGAGCCGCCAGCGGGCTTTACGACAAATACCTTATGGCACCCGTTGAGGCCGGAGGCGCCGGACTCGACCGCTACTTTGTGCAAGGCTGGTACAATCTCTACCAGGCCGTCATCATGACGGTAGTCATACTCCTTATATGGTATCCTCACCGCCGCACCTCGACGCCCTTCCGCTGGCGATGGAGCATTGTGCTCATATCCGTATTCCTGACATTGGCCGACATGGCCTACTTCTATGCCCTTTCCTGTCCGGGTGCCATGATATCCATCGTGTCAATGGTTCGCCGAGGAAGTGTGCTCGTAAGTTTCGCTTTCGGCGCATTTATCTTCCACGAGCAAAACCTAAAGGCAAAACTAATGGACCTCGTGTTCGTGCTTCTCGGTATGCTTTGCTTGTGGATTGGAAGCTAACAATGTAAATTACTGAAGTTCCTATTTTATTCCATGACACTACACGAATATATACATGACGTTGTACTTCCGAAGTACGACGAGTTTGATGCCGCCCACCATCGCGACCATGCACTCTCCGTGATGGAGCGCAGCATGCAAATAGCCTCTCATTACCCTGAAGTAAACGGCGACATGCTCGTGGCTGCAGCGGCAATGCACGACTTGGGGCTTTGCGAATCGCGCGAAACGCACCATATGGCTTCCGGACGCATAATCCGCAGTGACGCCCATTTGCGCCAATGGTTCTCGGAAGAGCAGATAGAGACGATTGCCCAAGCTGCAGAAGACCATCGGGCGTCGGCTGAGAAACGTCCGCGCAGCATTTACGGCTGCATTGTGGCAGAAGCCGACCGGCTTATCAATCCCGACGTGGTCATTCGCCGCTGCTTGCAATATGGTTTGGCGCATTATCCTGAAATGAACGCAGAAGAGCAGCTGGAACGTGCGCGAGCTCATCTTTTTGAGAAATACGGCGAGGACGGGTATATGCAGTTGTTGCTTCCTGAAAGTCCCAATGCCGCACCTCTTGCCGCCCTGCGACAACTTATGAAGGACGACGATGCGTTAAGGCAAAAAATGGAAGAAACGCTACGCACGCTTTCGTGATGTTCTTTCAGTGCGTTCGTATGTAGCGAAGCACGCAAGGCTTGCATCTCTAATATGCTACTTTGCAAGGTCGGTGTGCTCAAAATGCACTGAAAATGCGTTCCAAAGCGTTGTTTTGCGCATTTGGCCTAGCCGTAAACGCTTCCATTCTTTGAAAATTCGTACATTTACGCTCAAGAGAAAGCATCGACAGCCCTTTTAAAGCCTTCGGTGCTGGTCTGATTAAACGAAAAGCCCATGCCTATGCAAGCAAAAGACATGTCACAACAAGCAGAAGTGCGCCGTGCGTTCCTTGAAGAACTCATGGGCGTATATCACGACGACAACTTGCGTCCGCAAACAGCCGATGCGCACGCCTTGGCATACCATCTTGATAGCCTGTCCAAAGAACATCCCGAGCGAACGTGCGATGCGTTCGGTTTCAACCGTGTAGTAATGGCTCTGCGCGTGGTTCGTTTGGCTGCCAGCGAGATAGGTTTGCGCGGCAACGTTCTCAAGGCCTATTTCCTCCGTTCGCTTGTGCGCAATGAAGATGAATGCAAAAGCATCGACAAACTCTTCGGCAAGGAAACGGGCGATACGGTGCGACGCTTTCTTCGCGTTGAAGCCCTCGAGGTGAAGACGGAAGCCATGCGTACCGACAATTTTCGCAACTTGCTTATAGCCCAAGCAGGCGATATGCGCGTGGTGCTCATGCTCATTGCCGACTCCGTAAACCTCATGCGCAGCATCCGCGACTCGGAGTGCGAAGAAGAACGGCGCAAGGCTGCCACCGAAGCCGCCTATCTCTACGCTCCGCTGGCCCACAAACTCGGACTCTACAAACTCAAGAGCGAACTGGAAGACCTAAGCTTGAAATACCTTGAGCATGATGCCTACTACATGATCAAGGAAAACCTCAATGCCACCAAGCGTGCGCGCGATGCCTACATAGAACGTTTCACTGCTCCTATTCGCCAGATGCTCGATGCCGAAGGTCTCCAGTATCACATGAAAGGCCGCACGAAAAGCATCCATTCCATTTGGCAAAAGATGAAGAAGCAGCAGTGCGGTTTCAATGGCGTGTACGACCTCTTTGCCATCCGCATCATCCTCGACTCACCGCAAGCTTTGGAGAAAGAGCAGTGCTGGAAGGTGTTCTCTCTTATTACAAACAAATACGAGAGCAACCTCAAGCGTCTGCGCGACTGGCTGACCGTGCCCAAGAGCAACGGTTACGAAAGTCTCCACATCACCGTGCGCGGTCCCGAAGACAAATGGGTGGAAGTGCAGATCCGCACCGAGCGTATGGACGAGATAGCGGAACACGGACTTGCTGCCCACTGGCGCTATAAGGGCGTAAAGAGCAGTGGTGGCAACGTTGATTCGTGGCTTGCCGACATACGCGAAGCCCTTGAGACGGGAAACGACTCTCTTCTCTCTGAAAGCTTGGCTCCCGATGCCAAGACACAAGAGATTTACGTGTTCTCGCCCAAAGGCGACCTTTACCGTCTGCCGCCCATGTCCACCGTGCTCGACTTTGCTTATACCATCCACACGGGAGTGGGAAACCACTGCGTGGGAGGACGTATCGACGGACGCAATGTGCCCATCCGCCAAACGCTCGAAAGCGGACAGACGGTGGAAATCGTCACCCAAAACAACCAAACGCCCAAGGCCGAGTGGCTCAACATCGCCCAATCGTCACACGCTAAGGCAAAGATACGCTCCGCTGTTCGCGAACTCGCAGCCGGCGAGAGCGCATTAGGCAAGGAAGTGCTTGAGCGAAAACTTAAGAATAAGAAACTTGACTGGGACGAAAGTCTTGTGAATCAGCTCATCAAGAAAATGGGTTTCAAGGAAAGTTTCGACTTCTTTAAAGCCATCGGCGACGAGCGCATAGACCTCAACCGCGTAATCGAAACCTATGTGGAACTCGGCAAACGCGAGCAAGGCACGGCCGAAAGGGCTGCAGTACGTTCGGCTGAAGAGTTCAACATGGATTCCGAGATTGCGGCCAAAGCCAAAGGCGACGACGACGAACTCGTCATAGGTCGCGACTTGAAGGGACTCGACTTTCAGTTGGCGCGCTGCTGCAACCCAGTCTATGGCGACGACGTGTTCGGCTTCGTCACTGTGAGTGGCGGCATTAAAGTACACCGCACTTCCTGTCCCAATGCGCCCGCGCTCCGCGAACGCTTCGGCTACCGCATCGTCAAGGCACGTTGGGCAGGGAAAGGTTCAAGTTCCTATCCCATTACGCTTCACGTGGTGGGGCAGGACGATTTGGGTATCGTCAACAACATTACTTCCATCATATCCAAGGAAGAACACATCATGCTGCGAAGCATCAATATCGACTCCCACGACGGGCTCTTCTCTGGGATGCTCACCGTGCTGGTCGACGACACGCAACGCCTCACTTCGCTCATCAAGAAACTGCGCACCGTGAAAGGTGTAAAGGCAGTGAGCCGTAACTAAAAGCATGGCAGAAGAGCGGATACAGTCGCTCCTCTGCCGCTAAAGTCCATTTCCTACTGATGGCAAACGTTACGCAATCTCATATTCCCCATTCAGGCACAAGCCTTCGGCAAACTATCGCTAAGTTTGCCGTTATGGCTTGTGCCTTCTTTTTTGCCCTTTCGCTTTCGAGCAAATGTGTAGTAGAAGACGGTTATGCGATTGAACCACAGCATGCAGATACGGTCCAGACTTTGACGGCAGAACGCATTATGGAAAATGTGTTCTATTACGCCGACCGCAATTTCTTGACCGACCTCCAATACCAAGCCGACGTTTATCTGCGAAAAAACGCCACGTCGAAACGTAGAGGATGGCTTGCGCGTTATTTCCCTTGGATGACGGGAGTGAAGCGTGGTGAACATCAACAACTCACGGAATGCTTTACGCAGCTGCAGACACATCCTTCAGGAAATCGCGATTGTCAGGTAAATGCTTATTACTCAACAAACGAAGTTTTGCCGCTTGGCGTAACGGATGAAGTGGAGAATTTCAATTTTTATCTCTACGACACCAATCTCTTTACCGACCGCATACTCAACCCGCTGAATCGCCGCAACAAGCGCTTCTATCGCTACGAACTGCGTTATGTGACTCGTTTCGATAGTTTTCGCGTGGCACACATAGCTCTCATTCCACGTTTTGAAAACGAGCAACTGCTCAAAGACGGAAGTGTGGACGTAGACCTCACCAACGGTGCAGTGCGAAAGTTCACCTTTCATATGTTCAACCAAATGCGCCATGTCACCGTTACGGGGCGTACGGGGATAGGGTACTACGAGAGTGTGTTCCCCTCGAAGATGCGCATTCTCACACGCTTCAAATTTCTCGGCAATCAGTTGCAGGAAACTTACGATGTGAATGCCAACTATCGCTTTTCGTGTCCGCTTAAGTTTGATAACAAGGCGAAGCGTAAACACGATGTGACGGACAAATATATGCTCCGCCTGGATACAGCCCACGCCATCCGTTCGCGGGAATATTTCGATGCATTCCGACCCTTCCCTCTGCGTGGCGATGAGCAACTTCTCTACGACAATGCAGCAAACTGCGGCAAGGATTTGCAACAAAAGTCCCTTACTGCCGAAGAACATGCAGCTTTGGCCGACTCCATCCAAGCAAGCATTGCCCGTGGCGAATGGCAATCCTTATACGCTCTTCCCAAGAATCGAGAGGTCAATGTGGGGCAATGGACGAAGGACTTTCTCCTGTCCTCCCACACCCTACAGTTTGGGACAACCGTGAATGCCAAGGTGCGTTTTCCCGCAGTGTTCACGCCCTCTATGGTGCAATGGAGCCACTCGAAAGGCCTGTCCGTAAAAACCCGCTTCGACGTTTACGCCAACTTTCGCGCCATTGACGCACAACTCTCGCTTCGTCCGCAGATAGGCTACAGCTTCAAGCAACGGCAGGTTTACTGGGATGTTCCCGTGCAGTTCCTTTTCTGGCCGCGTATGAATGCCGCTTTCACCGTCGATGCCGGAGGCGGTCAGCATATGTACAATAGCCGGCAGGCCGATGAGGTGCGCCGAAAACTGGAGAACTACGAGAAGAAGGACTCCATTCTTCATATCATCGACCACTTCGGTTTCAACGACTATCGCGACCTTCACCTCAAAGCCGACTTTGCCTTTTCGCCCCATCCGTCATGCCGCTTTGTTCTTGGCATGCATTGCCATCAGCGCAAGATGATAGACTGGAACGAAACGGCCGAAGCCGGTGGCATGTACCGCACGCTCGGCAGCGTAGCGCCCCATTTTGAATTGGAATGGACACCAGGTCTTTACTACTACCGCAAAGGTGTGCGCCGCATTCCGCTCTATTCCCGTTTTCCCACCTTTCACGGAACCTACGAACGCGCTTTTGCCACCACTTCTGCCGAAACGCGCTACGAACGCTTGGAGGCCGACGTGCGCTACCGCCTTCCGCTCTATGCCTTGCGCTCGCTCTACTTTCGCGCCGGATTCGGCACTTATCTGCAAAGAGGGAAAAACAGTTTTATCGACTACGACCTATTCCGCTTCCATAGCATACCAGAAGGGTGGGACGACGAAATGACGGGGGAATTCCAACTCCTCAGCTCCCGATGGTACAACGAGTCGAGCTACTACGTGCGCCTGTCCTCTGCCTACGAAAGTCCCATGCTGCTTTTTGCACGCATACCCTGGATAACCCATTTCGTGCAGACGGAGCACGTCTATTGCAATCTGCTTTCTGTAAAGTATCTCAACTGGTACGCAGAATTAGGCTATGGCGTGAGCACCAATCTGGTGAATCTCGGCGTGTTTGCCAGTGCGACCGGCGGAAATCGCTTCGGCGCAGGATTCAAGTGCGCATTCCGGCTGTTTGAGGATTGAGGCGTCACCCCTTATACCTCAAAAAAAGGTGTATTTCGTGCAAGAGAAGGGCAAGCTTCACGTTCTTTCTAAAAAAGAAGACCATGCTTTTCTGTCACAGAGTGCTAAGACTCGGTATTTTTACATTACCTTTGCATAAGTAATGATATATCGTCATTGCAGAAAACGAAGTCTTTCTCCTAATCAAACCTAAAACCTTTCAACAATGAAACGCTTAAAGACCCATTTCCTTACCACCATGCTCTGCCTTACGGCCATACTTTCGCTCACCTCTTGCGATGAAGACTGGTGGACTTCTTTCAACCGCAACTTCATTGGCCGTTGGCGCGTCGTAGAAGTGTCGGGCATGTCGAACTACAGTTCGGGCGACTACTTCACCTTCCAGTCCGACGGATACTTCTACTCCGACGGCTACCAGCTCAACGAAAGCGGACAATGGGACTCAAGGGGCAGAACCATAGACATCAGTTTCAATGGCTACAACGTAGACCTCTCGTGCTATGTCCGTCAGTACGACAA
Source organism: Bacteroidaceae bacterium (assembly GCA_963649665.1). Classification (GTDB taxonomy): domain Bacteria; phylum Bacteroidota; class Bacteroidia; order Bacteroidales; family Bacteroidaceae; genus Alloprevotella. The sequence goes on from CAVJJO010000050.1 coordinate 12,241, forward strand.
TAGCTACATGGTGCTCGACGTCAACGACTACTCATACAACACCCGATATACCCTGCGTCTCGTGCGAGTATACTAAAGCCGCGCTTCCGCAGTTTTCATATCAGAAATATCCACATATCTCTCAATGAAAATCCTTACTAAAGAAGAAATAAAAGAACAGATAAACACACCACTTTTCCACAAACTCACCGAAACCGCCGACGAGCAAGGCCTTGCGTGCTACCTCGTGGGCGGTTATGTTCGTGACATGTTTCTCCAGCGTCCCACAAACGACATCGACGTAGTGGTAGTGGGAAGCGGAATAGCCATGGCTGAAGCTTTCAGCAAGAAACTCGGCAAGCATGCACATCTCTCCGTTTTCCGCAACTTCGGCACAGCCCAAGTGAAGTATCGCCATGAAGAAGTGGAGTTCGTGGGCGCACGAAAAGAAAGCTATCAGCGCGACTCCAGAAAGCCCATCGTGGAAGACGGCACACTGGAGGACGACCAAAACCGCCGCGATTTCACCATCAACGCCATGGCCGTATGTCTCAATTCCGACCGCCTTGGCGAACTTGTCGACCCGTTCGACGGTACGTACGACCTTGAGGACGGCATCATAGCCACTCCGCTCGACCCCGACATCACTTTCAGCGACGATCCCTTGCGCATGATGCGCTGCGTACGCTTTGCCACCCAACTCAACTTCACCATTGAAGACGAAACCTTCGATGCGCTTTGCCGCAACCGTGAACGCATAAAAATCATCAGCCAGGAACGCATCATCGACGAACTGAACAAAATAATGATGGCGCGTGTTCCTTCCATCGGTTTCGTAGAACTCCAGCGTTGCGGACTTCTTGAACTCATTCTGCCAGAGGTGGCGAACCTCGACTGTGTGGAAACAAGAAACGGACGCTCACACAAGAACAACTTCTACCACACACTTGAGGTGCTCGATACCGTGGCCTCAAAGAGCGACAAACTCTTCCTCCGTTGGGCTGCACTGCTCCACGACATAGGCAAACCCAAAAGCAAACGCTGGGAGCCGCTTGTGGGATGGACCTTCCACAACCACAACTACCTTGGAGAAAAAATGGTGAAGCCGCTCTTCCAACGCATGAAGTTGCCGCTTGACGAACGAATGAAGTATGTGGCAAAACTCGTGGGGCTCCATATGCGTCCCATCGCCATAGCCGACGACGAAGTCACCGACAGCGCCGTACGCCGTTTGCTCTTTGAAGCCGGCGACGACATCGACGACCTCATGATGCTCTGCGAAGCCGACATCACAAGCAAAAATGAGCAGCGCAAGCAAGGCTTCCTTCAAAACTTCAAGACCGTGCGCCGCAAACTAGTCGACATTGAGGAGAAGGACCGCATACGCAACTTCCAGCCACCCGTGACCGGCGACGACATCATGCGCATATTCCATCTCCAGCCTTGCCGCGAGATAGGTTCGCTAAAGTCAGCGCTCAAAGACGCCATTCTTGACGGCAAAGTGCCCAACTCGCCCGAATTGGCGCTCGACTTCGTGCTCCAACGTGCTAAGGAAATGGGACTCGAAGCCGACACCGACGTACTTGCAGCCATGCGGAACGAAGCCAAGGAAAAAAGTTCCGAACAAAACCACGACGGGCAACTCTAAAATCCCGAACAAGACAATATTCACCCCAAGCCTAATCTTTAATTTACTATGGAAGAAAAAGACAGAATAGCCAACAAAGAACTCTTTCAAGAACTTTGTCACAAATACATTCAGCGCGAAGGACTCGACCGCATCCTGGCCTATCTCGAAAACACAGATTTCTACGAAGCTCCCAGTTCGGCTTCGTTTCATCTCAACGAGAAAGGTGGACTTTGCCGTCACTCCATCAACGTGTTCCAGACCGCACTGAAACTCAACCAGCACATCGCCCTGCCGGCCATTCAGGAAGGCATCTCTTCCTTTGCCGAACCCATCAACGAGGAAAGCATTGCCATCAGCACGCTCTTTCACGACCTCTGCAAGGTAAAGCTCTACCACGAAACGCAGAAGTGGAAGAAGGACGACAACGGACGCTGGGTGTCGTATCCCGGCTATGAACTCAAGGACGAATTCCCCCTCGGCCACGGCGAGAAGTCGTGTCTCATGCTCAGTTGGTACATGCGCTTGAAGCCCGAAGAAATGCTTGCCATCCGCTGGCACATGGGCATGTTCGACATGGGCGAAAACGGTACGTCGCTTCGCTATGCCTTCCGTGCCGCCATGGACAAAACGCCCTTGGTAACGCTCGTGCAAGCTGCCGACCTCCTTTCAGCTAATCTTTTGGAGAAAACAACGACCTACTGATAGGCGTTTAAGTTTACTGCATGGTACTATGCGCAAAGAGTATCGTGCAGTAAACCATTTAGAAAACAACTTTAACTACACAAATACTATGAACGTCACGCAAAAACTCCGCACGTTTCTATTCGCGGCATTTGCTTTTACTGCTACTGCGGTATGGGCAGCCGACGATAATCCGCAAGTCGTCTGCGACTTACTGAACCGCATAGGCGGAAACGGTGCTGCCGACCGCTTCGTCACCCAAGTGGACGAAACGCTCAAGAAAGGAACCACCGAAACGTTTACCCTTTCTTCTTCCAACGGGAAACCTTTCATCAAAGGTAGTTCCGTGCTCGCCGTCACCACAGGTATCAACTGGTATCTCAATCACACGGCGCGCATCAATCTCTCGTGGAACAACCTCACCACAGATTTGGTGAACGCCACGCTTCCTCTTCCCGCCAAGAACGAGACCCACAAGTGCACGGCTCCTTACCGCTACTATCTCAACTATTGCACGTTCTCTTACTCCATGTCCACCTGGACTTGGCAACGTTGGCAACAGGAGATTGACTGGATGGCACTCCACGGCATCAACATGCCGCTGCAAATTGTTGGTCTCGATGTGGTTTGGCACAACCTGCTCACCAAGCGTTTAGGCTACACCGAGGCTGAGGCCAACAGTTTCATAGCCGGCCCGTGTTTCCAAGCGTGGTGGGGCATGAACAACCTGCAAGGGTGGGGCGGCCCCAATCCCACATGGTGGTACACCCGTCAGGAAAAACTCTGCAAAGACATCCTCGCCCGTGAGCGCGAACTGGGTATGACTCCCGTGCTTCCAGGCTATGCCGGTATGGTTCCGAGCGACATTGCTTCCAAAGGCTACTCCGCCAACAATCAGGGAAACTGGTGCAGCTTCGTTCGTCCCTACATTCTTGACCCTAACTCCGACGCTTTCGCCACCATTTCCGACCTTTACTACAAGGAACTCAAGGAAGTGATGGACACTTCTCTCTACTACAGTATGGACCCCTTCCATGAAGGCGCCAATACCTCTGGCATCGACGTGCCCTCGGCTTACAAGAAAATAGCCCAGGCCATGACGGCAGCCAAGTCCGACGCCAAATGGGTCATTCAGTTTTGGCAGTGGAGTGGCGAACAGTACAACGTGCTCTCGCAAGTGGACAAGGGCAAACTCATTGTGCTCGACCTCTACAGCGATGCCCACACCCATTTCAGTGAATACAACGGACACGATGCCGTTTACTGCATGCTTCCCAACTTCGGTGGACGTACCGGTCTCTTTGGACGCTTGAGCAAGGTGATGACCGGATATTTCTCAGAGAAGAATGCCAATTCCAATGTCAAGGGAATCGGTGCCACACCTGAGGCTATAGAACAGGTGCCCGTGCTCTACGATGCCCTCTTTGAACTTCCCTGGCTTTCGTCCGTGCCCAGTCCAACGAAATGGTTGGCAGACTACACCATCAGCCGTTACGGAACAGACAACCAAGCTGCCAAAACGGCATGGGAGAAAATTCGTAACTCTGCTCTGGCATGTCCCACATCGCTCCAAGGACCTCAGGAAGCTGTGCTCTGTGCACGTCCGGCACTTACGGTCAACTCCGTTTCGAGCTGGGGAGGCACAAGCATCTTCTACGATTTGCAGGACGTGCGCGAAGCCGCATTCCAACTCTATTCGGCCCATGATGAACTCCAAGGCGAAAACTACAGTTACGACCTTACGGACTTCTCGCGTCAGGCATTGACCGACTATGCCAACGAATTGCTCAAGGCCATCAACGCGGCATATTCGCAAGGACAGACCACCGACTATAAGCGCCTTCGCGATGCCTATCTGCAACTCATCCTCGACATAGACGAACTCCTCTCCACCAACAAAAGCTTCATGCTTGGACGTTGGACCCAAATGGCACGCGGCATAGCCGACGAAGTATCCGGTACAACGGAAACTGACCGACAATGGCTTGAACTCGACAATGCACGCACGCTTATCAGCACTTGGGGCGGACGCGACGCCAGCGAGAACGGCGGCTTGCGCGACTATTCCTATCGCGAATGGGCGGGTATGTTGCGCGACTACTACTATGACCGCTGGAAATTGTTTTTCGATGCTCTCGACAACGGCACGTCTGCTCCCGACTGGTTTACGCACGATTGGAACTGGGCACACAATGCCGAACTTTCCTATTCCAACGTTCCGGTGGGTTCCACAGCAGAAGTCGCTTCGCGTTTGCTTGCGAAGTACTTTGTAACCCTCAAAGCTGACGATGAAAGCGTTTACCGTGCAAGCCGTTTCTTTGAGTCCGACGCCACGGAGAACTTTACCGCCACTGCCTTGCGCGGCGAAACGTTTACCTTAAATGTAGACGGCATCAGTGAAACCGATGTGAAATGCCTTGGCATAGACCTTGATGGCGACGGCACAATCACTGCCGACGAAAGCTTCACCTCGCTTTCCGTTGACATTCCCACTTCCGCCATCACCGGCAAGGACAAGGCCGTGTTGACCCTTACCGATGGTACAGTTGTTTCCTTCAGCCTCATCATAAAAGACAATGTAACCGAAAATCGAACCGTCAGCGTAAGCACCTCAGACGAAAAGGCGGGCAAGGTGCAAATTGTCGGACGCTCTTCTAAGTCCGTTACCACAATGAAGGAAGTAAGCGTCAAGGCCACAGCCAATTCCGGCTACGACTTCGTCAACTGGACCGACGGAACGGGAAAGGTCATCACCACGCAAAACCCCTATACCTACTATGGTGCCGATGACATAGAGCTTTGTGCCAACTTCATGACCAACAAATGGGGACAGCCCGAGGCCGATGCCAGCGAACTCAATGTAATAAGCGACTACGGGCAGTATCTCACCTCGCTCACCGTTTCTCAGCGCAACCGCAGCGAGCAGTCCATCTATGAAGCCAGCGCTTGTCCGTCTACGCTCTTTGAAACGAGCCGAATGGCTTCGGCAGCACAAGGCAGCCAACTCACGCTCCATTGGAAGAGCGCAGGCGGTATGGATTATTGCCGACTCTCTGCCTATATTGACCTTAATGCCGATGGCGACTTCGACGATGCCGACGAGTTTGTAAGCGTTTACGGTAAAAAGAAAGAGGCTGCCAACGGTGCTCTCAACGACTATACACTCAACGTGTTGCTTCCCTACGACATTCCCACAGGAGTTACCCACATACGTCTTCGCTTCGACGGTGCGTGGAACGAAGGCTGGGATGCCAAGACCGATGCCATGCCCGCTAACCACAAGACGATGCGCATGGTCTACGACATTCCGCTCAACGTTCTTTCCCAAGCTTCCTACGCTTGCTCGGTGGGAGTGAAGACCGACGATGCTACTATGGGTACCGTAGATGCTAATGGCCAGCCCGACACCTATGTCTACGCAGTAGGTGAAGACGTGGTGCTTCGCGCTTATCCGGCCACGGGATATGTGGTGAAAGAGTGGCGCGACATTTACGGACGCGTCGTTCCCGACTCTTGGCGTGACGGCAACTTCCTTCGCTTCCATGCGCCTGAGAATGGTACTTTCACCGCCGTGTTTTCTTCCAAGTCCGATGCCATTGCTCAAGTAGTATCCGCTCCGTCGGACCACGTAAAGACCTACACCCTTGATGGCCGTCGAGCCACAGACACTACAAAAGGAGTGATTGTGGGTTCAAACGGAACCAAAACGTTGCGTAACTAACGTTCAAACAACAATAAAACAACCCGCAGAAGTTTGTCATTCCGATTTCTGCGGGTTGTTTGTTTTAACGAGGCTATACCTCAATTGCCAACGAGGCTATACCTCAATTGCCAACGAGGCTATACCTCATTTGCCAACGAGGCTATACCTCATTTGCCAACGAGGCTATACCTCCTCATAAATCGCACGTACGTGCATTGCTCCTTGAACGTACGTGCATTGCACTTTGAACGTATGTGCATTGCTCATTGAACGTACGTGCGTTGCCCATCGCACGTACGTGCTTATCAGAAGCGTAGGGGTGGCGTTTGCAGCTGCCCATGGGGGTGACGTTTCCAAAACGTCACGCTCTACACGTACATATACGCGCGTACATTATAATAAAGGCGACTATCTACGACAATACCCCTAACATAGGGCAGTCAAAATTTTCGTTCACAAAGTTTTGACTATCTCTCAATAGCGATTCATACTCTGATAGTTGCCTATTCGCAAAGGCTAAAATCGCAAGGCTTTAGCCTTTTTCTTGCTTAGTAAATGTCAAAAAAATAACTTGAGCAGTTTTTGATTCGAGAATCATGTAACGCATTCATCAACGACGGGCTGAACCAACGGTAAACAGTGCCAACGACGGGCTGAAAGCCCAATGAGCGCATAGCCCAGGGCAAGCGAAGCGACACCCTGGGTTTACATGGCATTTTCACGCTCGCCCTGAACCAACGGTCACCGGCGCGAAGCGGAAAGGTAAAGGGCAAAAGCGTAATGATTCGACAGGAAACCATATGATATTAACGCTTTTGCCCTTTCAGGGCGCGTTG